>JACRPR010000070.1 GCA_016223105.1 Chloroflexota bacterium
CGTCCGTTCAATCCCCAAAGTCCGTTGTAATCCTCCTCGACCGCGTACACCGGACTGGAAGGATTGAACGGACAAACCAGAAACACGCACAACGTCCGTTCAATCCCCAAAGTCCGTTGTAATCCTCCTCGACCGCGTACACCGGACTGGAGGGATTGAACGGACAAACCAGGAACACCCACAACGTCCGTTCAATCCTCAAAGTCCGTTGTAATCCTCCTCGACCGTGTACACCGGACTGGAGGGATTGAACGGACAAACCAGGAACACGCACAACGTCCGTTGTAATCCCCCAACTATCCAACCACCACAACCACCGCGCGCAATTCCTGGGTCGCGCCATCCGCGAGAATCATTCGCAGAACGTACGTCGTCGTTTGCGTCGGCGTAACCACTTGCGAAAAATTCAACGGCATCCGCGCGCCATTGAGAAACACCATGCGCGCGCCGAAGGTTTCCCAGGTCAAGGTTGATGACGCGCCGCGTTGAATCGTCTCCGGCGTCGCGGTGAATGAAAAACGCGGCGGCGGAAGCGGCGGGTATCCGCCATCCCAGGAAAATTTGCGCGTGAATGTCGGGAGCGCGCGCACCGCGTTGTGCGTTTGCGTTTTATCGCCCGCAGGTCCGCCCCACCAATCATCATCGCCCCAGCCGCCCGCGATCCACGGCGTCGCGCTGAACAAATAATCCGGCAGTGGCTCGCCATTCGCGATGACGCCCACGCGAAACCAATCAAACATCGGGGCGTGATACTGTGCGTGATGTGCGGCATCAATCGGCGGATAGCGCGTGTCATCGCGCGCGCCAAATTTCCAACCGCCCTCGCCGCCGATGATCGGCAAAACGAAACCGATGCGTTCGAGCATCCACGCCGCAAAGCCGATAAAACTCAACACCGAAACGTCGTCGTCGAAAATCGTGCTTTGATTGAACGCGTCGTACGGATAATCCGCCGGATGATTTGCGGCGTAATTGTGTTGCGCGTAAAACGCGCGCGTCCAAATATCTGCGCGCCCGCTTGCCGCGACCGCGTTCACGACCGCGTCAAATTCTTCGCGCCCCAAAACTTGCAAACCAGGATAACCTCCGGCATCCACAACCGCCGCGGCTTTTCCTGCCCAACGCGCCGCAAAAATTCCTGCCCACTGCGTATCGCCGGGCCACACGCGCCACTCGGCGGGATCGCCCGGCTCGTTGTAAATTTGAATGTACGCGGGCGCGCCAATCGCGTGGAGCGCGTTCACGTATGGCACGGGATCAAAATTCTCGTCCACTTTTTTTCCGATTCGCACGACCGGCATAATCCCCGCATTCCAACAACCTTGCGCGGCGCGACGCGCCTGCAATTCATCCTGCGCGTAAATCAGTGTCCACTTACAACCAATGGATTGCAAATTCGCGACCGTCGCATCCACACTCGCTTGACGCAAATCGAGATGAAAGTGCAAACCGCGACCATTGTCGTTCGTGGGACGCGGAAATGTTTTCAAGCGCGCGACATTTTCCGGCGTGATTGTTACCGATGGATAACGCGTCGCACCGGGCGGCAACGCGGCAACCGTGATCGTCGCGCTCAACTCGCGCGATCTGCCATCGAGAAAAACGATTTGCAAAATGTACGACGTCGTTTGCGCGGGCGTAACGATTTTCGATCCGCGCGCCGCGACCGCTTCCCCATCGAGCGTAACCGTGCGCGCGCTCGCGACATCCCAGGTCAACGTCGCCGATTCACCCGCGACGATTGCACTCGGCATCGCGGTGAAGGTGTGCGGCGGAATCGTTTCGGTCGCGCTGATTTTTTGTACGCCGGCGCGATCTTGAATCCACGCGACGTACTCTTGCACAAGACCCGCCCAATAATCGCGCGATTGTGTGGTCGCGATTCGAATCGCGCCGGTGATCGCGCGCGATTCGCCGGGCGCGAGCGACGCGCCGAAACCCCAACGGTACGGATGATCAATTCCCGCGCGTCCGTCGAAATCAACACCAACGCGATGTTTGTTCGCGATTGCCGGGAATCCGCGCGACTCGAACGATTGACCTTCGTCGTACACAAATCCTGGGTCGGGGTCTTGCGTATCGAGCACGAGCGCGCCATCGTTGCGAACGGTGATGCTGATGTTGAGCAAATCGCCGACCGCGAGCGTCGTCGGTGAAAAAGTTACATTCGTGATGCGCGCGCCCGCCGTAACCGTGATCGTTTGCTTGCCCTGCTGATCTTGCACCCACGCGACAAATTCTTGAACCAAGCCCGCCCAGTAATTGATCGCGCGCGCGGTGCTTAATTTGATGACGCCGGTGATCGTGCGCGATTCGCCCGGCGCGAGCGGCGAACCAAGCCCCCAGCGGTACGGATGGTCAATCCCGGCGCGTCCATCGAAATCTACGCCGACGCGAAATTTTCCGGCGATTGCCACGAACCCGCGCGAATCGAACGATTGACCTTCCGCGTACACAAATCCTGGGTCGGGTCCTTGCGTTTCGACCGGCGATGTCGAATCGTTCTTAACCGTGATGCTCACGACCAGGTCTTGTCCCGCGCTCAACGTCGTCGGTGCGAACGCGACGCTCGTGATGCGAACGCGATTTGATTGCGGCGCGTTCACGCGAATCGTTTGCGCGCCTTGCCGATCCAATCGCCACACGACGCGCTCTTGCACGAGTCCCGCCCAATAATTCGCGACGCGTTCCGCGCGCAATCGAATCGCGCCAGTGATTGCGCGCGTTTCGCCGGACGCGAGCGGCGCGCCGAAACCCCAACGATACGGATGATCAATTCCGGCGCGTCCGTCGAAATCTATGCCGACGCGATAATTGTTCGCAATTTCGGTAAAGCCGCGCGACGCGAACGTATCGCCTTCTTCGTACACAAATCCTGGGTCAGGTAATTGCGTTGGCAGAGCCGCCGCGGTGTTATTGCGAACCGTGATGCTGACGTTGAGCAAATCGCCCGCGTTCAACGTCAGCGGCGAAAAAGTTACGTTCGTAATTTCGACCGCGAGTTGCGCGGTAACGAACGTCGTGCCGACGCAATCCTGCAACCACGCGACGCGCTCTTGCGCGAGACCGATCCAATAATTGCGCGCCTGCGCGGTCTTGATGCGAATCGCGCCGGTGATCGTGCGCGCTTCGCCGGGCGCGAGCGGCGAACCGAGACCCCAGCGATACGGATGATCAATTCCCGCGCGCCCATCAAAATCAACGCCGATGCGAAACGCGTTCGCGACATCGGGAAAACCGCGCGCGAGAAATGTATCGCCCTCGTCGTACACAAAACCAGGATTCGGTCCTTGCGTGATCAACGTCGCCGCGCTGTGATTCGTGATCGTTACGCTGATGTTGAGCAATTCATCCGTAACGAGCGTCGCGGGCGCAATCGTCGCGAGCGTGATCGTCGGATTTTGCGCGCCGCTCCAACGCACGCGATAATCCAACGCGAGCGCGGCGCGCAAATCATTTTGCACTTGGAATTTATCTTCGATACCCCACTCAGGATGATCGGCGAGACGGAGCCAGCGAAAGAGCGCGAGCGCGTGAATCGGTTGATTCGCCGCGACCGCGTTCCACGCGTCAATCTCGCGATACGCCGCCTGCACCCAACCGATGTTCGAATCTTGCCAGCCCGCGAGCGGATTCGTTTCGGTGATGAACACGGGAAGCGCTTTGAAACGCGCGGGCAACGCGTTCAAAAAATCGCGATAGGCGCGAAAATTGAAATTGCGATCCGTGAACGGCGCATCCATTTTGATCTCGCTCGTGATTTGCGCCGCGTCGTACGTGTGCGTGTACGCGTGAAGCGCGAGCGCGTCGACCTGATCGCCCAACAAATTGAGCAGGTCAACGAGGTACTGCACCCAATCGCCGCGCGCGTTGCCGGCGTAAACCGTTTCGTTGTTGTACGGCGCGATTGCGCCGGGAATCACCCAATCGTCCGCGTGTCCCGGCAACGCGCGAATCGCGTCGCGGCACTGGATAAAACATTGCGCGTATTTTTGCGGCGTGATAATTTCGCGCATGCCGTTCGTCATCATCGGACGTTCCGCGCTCAGGTTCATTTCGTTGCCGATGATCCAAATGCGCGCGCCGATCGAATCGCGCGCGTACGCCGCGCATCGCGTCGCGAACGCGGCGTACTGATCAGAGGGCGGAATCGTCCCGGCAACTTCGTAACCGTTGTTGAGTCGCACCAGCGGTTCGATGCCGGCTTGAACGTACGCCGAATAATCCTTGTTCGACTCGGTGCGAAGATCAACCGTGTCAATCAGCCAGCCGGTTTTTTGCGCGCGCACAATCGTGTCGCGTCCGCCGAGATCGTGAACGCTGTAAATGTGAATCGGGAACGCGCGCGGTGGCGGCGTGTTGCCGCCACCGCCCTGCCCGGCAACGTACTGCGCGATTTGCGCGCCCATCGGCGCGATATCGAACGATTGCCACGGCGCGCCCGCGCCGTACTGAAAAATCGTCGCGCCGATCAAAAAACGATCCAGCATAATTTGCTGATCGTAATCGGATAAAATTTGCAGATACGCGTCGCGCGAAACATAGCGTTGCCAACCATTGTTTTGTCCGTCGTCAAGACCGCACTCGGTAATCAAAATCGGTTTGCGCGCGGACGCGGGCAATTTGTTGCGCAACGCGCGATAGCGTCCCAGGTCGCCCGCGCCGAACGCGGGATGCAAGTACTCGTGCAACGCGAGATAATCGCACGCGGTCGCGCCCGGCGCGAGAAGTGGAACGTACTCCAAGCGCGGATTGCCGGTCGAAAAAGAAAATGCCGCGACCTTTTCGCCGCGCGCGTGCATCAACTCGGCGAAACGCACGTACCAATTCGAAAGCGTGGTCGCATCCGCTTCGCTACTTAATCCTGGTTCGTTCAATCCCTCCCACACAATTCCGCGTCCGCGCAATTTGATTAGCGTGTCACTCAACTCTTGCACGAACACGTCGGCGGATGTGTTGAACGACAAATTCGTAAACTGGCGATACACGATCAGCGCGCCGGGACACCGCCGCCGAATTTCGTCCACGTTCGTGTCGCTCGGAAAATCGAAAAGCTTGACGACCGTCGGTTGCATTTGTTGAAGCAGATCAAAAACGCGCGCGTCAAAATTACTGACGTGAAAAGTGAGTTTCGATGGCATTGTAATTTCTCCTACGTGGGGCGGACATTCCTGTCCGCCATTGTTGCGGACTGGAAAGTCCGCGCCACTGATGCGGATTGAAAAATCCGCGCCACATTATCGCGCTTCCAACCAGGTTTGCAGGACGCGACCCACGCGTTGCAAACTCGCCGCGGAAACTTTATCCGCCGTGTCCTGGGTCGTGTGCCAGTACGGATAATCGAAATCAATGATGTCAATCGCGCGAATGCCGCGCCGCAAAAAGGGCGTGTGATCGTCTTCCATATTCCATTTGAACTGCGCGATAAAATTTTGCGAATAGCCCAACCGCGCCGCGATCGCCCACAACTGTTCTTGCAGTGGTTTGTCCGAACTCATCTCGTAATAAATATCTTGATCCGCGTCGCCGATCATATCCACGATGACAACAAATTCCGGTTTCGCGGTGAGATTCGCCGCGAAATATTCGGTGCCAACCGACCAAGCCCAGCGCGTTGTATCGCACGGTTGCTTTTGCAAAAGGTCGCACGCGTTCAGCTCGCCATTGTCCTCCGCATCGAAGAACGCGAGCCACACTTCGTTCTTGAGCGCGGACGCGTTCAACGCGCGCGCGAGCTCGAGCAAAACCGCGACGCCGCTCGCGCCATCGTTCGCGCCCGGCACCGGTTGATCGGGATTCTTCGCGTCTTGATCCGCGCGCGGGCGCGTGTCGAAATGCGCGCCGAGAATAATCAACGGTCCCCTACCCTCCGCGATTTTTCCGTACACGTTGCGAATCGGCACGCCACGGTATTGGAGGTCTTGTGTAACCGCCGTCCATCCAAATTGTTTGAGTTGCGCCGCGATATAATCCGCGAGCGCGCGATTCGCGGCGCTCCCCGTCGGACGCGGTCCGAGTTTCATTTGCTCGTTCACAAAGACGCGGTACGCGTAATCGCCATCGAAATTTTTGATCGCCGGGGTCGGCGTTGGCGCGGGCGCGCATCCGATCAGCCAAATCCCACTCAACCACAAAAACGCGGGCGCTAATTTTCGTAACATATTTTTTCCTTCGCGTAATTTTTTGCGCGGGCAATCTAGCGAATCGCCGACGCACACGGAATAATAGCATCGCTTGGCTTTCGATGCAATGGTGGATGCGCGTAGGGGCGAGGCAGTTTTCGTTCCGCGCGCGGGACCGGAATTGACGCGCGTCTCGTGTTTTATCACAAAGCCGGTATCGGTCAATATATTTTACGGCTCACCCAGGCGCTTGCCCAGATCAATCGCGAGGACGCGTTCGTGCTGTTCGCCAGTCGCAAAGATTCGACGCCGATTGTGAGCCAAGCGAATTTCAAACGCGAAAAATTGTGGACGCCGAGTCATCATCGTTTTGAACGTTGGGCATTGTCGTTCGAACTACTGCCGTTCGCGCTTGACGTTTTGCACAGCCCCGATTTTATTCCGCCCGCGCGCGCGCGGTGTCCCAGCATCATCACGGTTCACGATCTCGCGTTTCTTCTGTACCCGCGCTTTCTCACGCGCGATAGCGCGCGCTATTACGGGCAGGTTGATCTCGCGGCGCGCCAAGCCGATCACATCATCGCCGTTTCCGAAAGCACCAAGCGCGACACGATGCGTTTGCTCGGCGTGCCGGCGGAAAAAATTTCCGTGATTTATGAAGCCGCGCATCCGGTGTTTTCGCCAGTCACAAATCCCGACGCGATTGAACGGACGCGCGCGCGTTACAATTTGCCGGAAAATGTGATCTTGTTTGTCGGCACGCTTGAGCCGCGTAAAAATTTGCCGACACTGTTGCGCGCGTTTCGGCGTCTGCGCGATAATTACAAAACCGATGCCGTGTTGGTGATTGCCGGAAATCGCGGCTGGCTCGCGGACGAAGTGGATTCGGTCGCGGACGAATTACAACTCGGCGATGCGGTGCGATTTTTGGGCGGCGTGCCGAACGAGCAGTTGGTGTATTTGTACAACGCCGCGAAAATTTTTGTGTGGCCCTCGTTCTACGAAGGATTCGGTTTGCCGCCGCTCGAAGCTATGGCATGCGGCACGCCGGTCATCACTTCCCAGGTCTCGTCGCTCCCGGAAGTTGTCGGCGACGCGGCGACGCTGATCAATCCCGAAGATGTGGACGGCTTGACGGTCGCGATGTGGCGCGTGCTCTCGGATGAAAATTTGCACCGCGCGATGCGCGCGAAAGGATTGAAACGCGCGCAAACATTTTCCTGGGAACGCGCCGCGCGTGAGACGTTGAGTGTGTATCAGCGCGTTGCAGGTAAATCGTAATTCGTAATTCGTAATTCACAATTCCCAGCAATACCATTTACCACTTTCCATCCGATGAGAATTTTGATCCTCACCCCGCAATTACCCTACCCGCCGCACCAGGGCACGACACTGCGAAATTTCAACATCATCAAACATCTCGCGCCGCGCCACGAAATCACGTTGCTTTCATTCGGCACGCCGGCAGAATTGCAAAACGCCGAACCGTTGAGCGCGCTTTGCGCGCGCATTGAAATCGCGCCCTACCCAATCCGATCACTCGCGCAACGCGCGTGGACGACGCTCACTTCACCTTTGCCCGATATGGCACTGCGTTTGCAATCGCGCGCGATGCACACACAGGTAGATGTACTCTTACCCGAACAATTCGACGTCATTCAAATCGAAGGCATTGAAATGGCGCGGTATGTTCTAACTTCCAACGTCCAACGTCCAACGTCCAAAATAATTTTCGACGATCACAACGCCGAGTACGTTCTGCAACGCACTGCGTTTGAAGCGGACGCGAAACGCTTGACGCGCGCACACGCCGCGCTCTACTCGTTGATTCAGTGGAAAAAACTTGAACGCTACGAACGCGCGATTTGCGAACGCGCGCATCACATCATCGCCGCGTCGGATACTGACACGAACTATCTCCGCGCGCTGTTTCCCAATTCCCAATTACCAATTACCACGATCCCCAACGGCGTGGACACGGAATTTTACATTCCGTCCGATGAAGTGTGTGCGAAACCGCTCGCTGATCTCGCACTGGTGTTCACCGGCAAAATGGATTTTCGTCCGAACATTGACGCGATGACCTGGTTTTGCGATGACATTCTGCCGCGCATCCGCGCGGAAATTCCACTCGCGCACATTGTGATCGTCGGACAGAAACCCGCGCCGCGCATCGCCGCGCTCGCGCGGCGCGACGGCGTAGAAATCACCGGCGCGGTGCCGGACGTGCGCCCGTTCATCGCGGACGCCGCGGTCTACGTCGTGCCACTGCGAATGGGCAGTGGCACGCGGCTCAAAGTTCTCGAAGCGATGGCGATGGGCAAAGCGATTGTTTCAACCGCGCGCGGCGTCGAAGGCATCGCGCTCGAACCCGCACGCGACGCGATCCTCGCGGACGATCCCGCCACGTTCGCGCGCGCGGTGATCGCGCTCTTGCGCGATCCATCACGTCGCCGCGCGCTCGGCGCATCCGCCCGCGCCCGCGCCGAAGCCAACTACGATTGGCGCAAAATCATTCCAGCGTTCGACAAAATTTATTCCAACGTCCAACGCTTGCCCTGAGCGAAGCCGAAGGGTCCAATCTCCAATCTCTAATCTCTAAATCTCTTTCCCAATGCGCGTCCTCATCCTCAGCAAAGCCCTTGTCGTCGGGCAATACCAAACCAAACTCACCGAGCTCGCGAAATTTTCCGATCTCGAATTGATCGCGGTCGTTCCACCATTTTGGCGCGACGAGCGCGGCACGATGCCGCTCGAACGCGCGCACGCGCAAGGGTACGAGTTGATCGTCGCACCGATTTTGTTGAACGGACAATTCCATTTACATTTTTATCCGACGTTCGGAAAAATTCTCGCGCGCGTGCGCCCGCAGATCGTTCACATTGACGAAGAGCCGTACAATCTCGCGACCTGGCTTGCCCTGCGCGCGGCGCGGCACATCCACGCGCGCACGATTTTTTTTACGTGGCAAAATTTATTGCGCCGTTACCCGATTCCATTTTCGTGGCTGGAAGCGGACGTTTTGCGTCGCGCCGATTTCGCGATTGCCGGAAACCAGGAAGCCGTCCAAGTCTTGCGCGCGAAAAATTATCGCGGACGTGTGCGCGTAATTCCACAATTCGGTACCGACGCGCCGGATATTTCGACTCCGCCCCATCGCGATCCAAATCTATTTCGGATCGGCTACGCGGGGCGGCTCGTCCCGGAAAAAGGGATTGACCTTTTACTGCGCGCAGTCGCGGGCTTGACCGGCAGTTGGGAATTGCGAATCGTCGGAAGCGGACCCGACCTGGCGCGTTTGCAATCGCTCACACGCGAACTCGCCATCGCGACGCGCGTGCGCTTTGATCCGCCGCGTCCGTCAATCGAAATGCCCGCGTGGTACGCGCAAGTGGATGTCGTCATTCAACCGTCGCTCACGCGCGCGAATTGGAAAGAGCAATTCAATCGCGTCTTGATCGAAGCGATGGCGCGCGCGCTTCCGGTGATCGCGTCCGATTCCGGCGAAATGCCAAACGTCGTCGGCGATGCCGGGTTGATTTTCGCGGAAGGCGATGTGAACGCGTTGCGCGCGCAGATCGCCGCGTTGCAAAACGATCCCGCACGCGCCGCCGACCTCGCGCAACGCGGGCGCGCACGCGTCCTCGCGCATTTCACCCAAGCGCGCATCGCCGCAGAAACGTACGCGGTCTACCGCGAAATAATTTCAGATTAACAGAACTTTTCCCACTGATACAAAAGAACACGGATATTATTATTTTGGCAATGTCAGATTCCGCACACGCGTTCGACCGTCATTCTGCGCGAAGCGAAGAATCTCGTCCCGGTGCGCGCGCGACCCTTCGCTCACTTGCCCTAGCGGGAACGCAAGTGCTAGGGTCGCTCAGGGTGACACCCGAATCAGGGTGACACCCGAATCTGACATTGCCAAATTATTTGGTTATCCGTGTTCCCTTGAATCCGTGGAAAAATTTTGGCAATGCTTCCGAAATCATAAATCTGAAATCATAAATTAAAAACGTGGTATAATGCCAACGTGAATGTCAACGTCAAACGCATCGGACTGAACGCACACCTCCTCAACTTGTCCGGCAATTATCGTAGCGCCGGCATTAATTGGTACATCTACCATCTGCTCCGCAATCTTCCGACCGGCGACAATTTTGCCTACACCGTTTTTCACAACGAACCGCGCGCGTCCGCGCATTTCAATTCGATGACGCTCGCGCCCTCGCGCTTGCCGACCGCGAAACCGGTCGCGCGAATTTTTTGGGAGCAATTCATTCAACCGTTCGCAATTCGAAATGCGCGACTCGATTTACTGCACGCGCTCGCGTTCGCCGGTCCGCGCGTGATTGGCATACCCTGGGTGGTTACCGTGTACGATTTGAGTTTCATCCACTTTCCCGAATCATTCAACGTTGCGAATCGCCTCTATCTTACCTGGGCGGTACGCGATGCGATGCGCCGCGCCGACCGCGTGATCGCGATTTCCGAAAGCACGCGGCGCGATTTGATCAAAATTTTTGGCGGCGATCCGCGCAAAGTCCAAGTCGTGTATTGCGGCGCGGACGCCGCGTTCGCGCCCGGTCGAAACAAAAATGAATTGGCTGAATTTCGCGCGCGGCGCAATGTGCCGGAAAAAATGATTCTGCACGTTGGCACGATTGAACCGCGCAAAAATATCGTTGGCTTGGTGCGCGCCTTCGCGCGCGCGAAACGCGCCGCGCATTTGCCGCATCGCCTCGTGTTGATCGGTGCGCGCGGGTGGAAACACGCGGAGGTGGACGCGGTGATCGAGCAAGAATCACTGCGCGATGATGTGATCTTTACGGGCTACGTCCCGCAGGACGAATTGCCGAACTGGTATCGCGCGGCAGACCTCTTTGTGTATCCATCGCGTTACGAAGGTTTTGGTTTGCCGCCGCTCGAAGCGATGGCATCCGGCACGCCGGTCGTTACTTCAAACGCGGCATCTCTGCCGGAAGTCGTCGGCGACGCGGCGATCCAGGTCGCGCCAGACGACCAGGTCGCGCTCGCCGACGCGATCATTCGCGCGCTCACCGATCGCGCGATGCGCGAGCAAATGCGCGCGCGCGGCATCGCGCAAGCCGCGCGCTTTTCGTGGGAGTGTGCCGGGCGCGCGACGGCGGATATTTATCACGCGGTTCTGGGACGCGAGGCGCGCAATGCGACGACATAGTTGGCGCAGACTGTTTACGCGACTCGCGATTGACGCCGCGCTGATCAACGTCGCGATTTTTTTCGCGTGGTACATTCGCTACGAACTCGAAATCACGCCGTCGGTCGGCGAAGGATTTTTCTATCAAGCGTACAGCGCGTATCTGCCGTTCGCGGTCATTCTCACCGCGCTCGCGATCGCGATTTTCCGGTTCGAAGGTTTGTACGCGCCGGTGCGCGGGCGCAAATTTTTAGACGAAGTGTACACGCTCATCAATGGCACGACGACCGCGATTTTGTTGGTGATGGCGTTCACCTTTTTCGTGCGCCCGCTCGTGTACTCGCGCGCGGTGTACGTGTACGCGGCGATCCTGATGATCATTTTGCTCGCGGTGTATCGCGCGCTCAACCGCATTCGCCGCGCGCGCGATCAACAACGCGGCGTCGGAATGGATCGCGTGTTGATCGTCGGCGCGGGTGAAGTCGGTCGCGCGTTAATGCGGAACATTGTCGCGCAACCGGATCTCGGATACCAGGTCGTCGGTTTCGTGGACGACGACGACGAACGCGGCGCGACCGACATCGGACGCTTTAAGGCGCTCGGCGCGACCGCGAATTTGCGCTGGCTCATTCGCGATTACGATGTCGAAGAAATCATCATCACTCTGCCCTGGACGGCGCGCCAAAAAATTATCGCGATTATGGAATTGTGCCAACGCGCCGGCATCACCGCGAAGGTCGTGCCCGATTTATTTCAGTTATCGTTGAGCCGCGTCGTGATTGACGATGTGGGCGGCGTGCCGCTCATCACGATTCGCGAACCGAGTTTGGGCATCGTGGATTCGGTGATCAAACGCGCGATGGATTTGATCCTGGGCACACTCGCGCTACCCATCGCTACACCGATGATGCTTTTCATCGCCGCGTTGATCCGGCTTGATTCGCCGGGTCCGATCATCTTCGCACAAAAACGCGTCGGGCGCGGCGGCAAACCGTTCATCACATACAAATTTCGTTCGATGCGCGTCGGCGCGGAATCGGAACAGGATCAACTCAACGGCTTGAACGAAGCGACGGGTCCGCTCTTCAAAATCAAAAACGATCCGCGCCACACGCGCGTCGGTCGCTGGTTGCGGCGCACGAGCATTGACGAACTGCCGCAAATTTTCAACGTTCTGCGCGGCGAGATGAGTCTCGTCGGTCCGCGTCCGCCGATGATCGCGGAAGTTGAAAAGTACGAGGACTGGCACAAGAAACGTTTGGAAGCAACGCCGGGAATTACCGGCTTGTGGCAAGTGAGCGGGCGCAGTGAATTGACGTTCGACGAAATGGTGATGCTCGATATTTATTACATCGAGAATTGGTCGCCCTGGTTGGATTTGTGGATTTTGTTCAAAACCGTGCCGACAGTTTTGTTCGCGCGGGGAGCATATTAATTTCAGATGTAGGGCAAATTTACGCGAAGCGTTTGCCTTACGTTAGCGAGGCAGGATGCGCGCAGTTGAAATCATTGCCAAGAAACGCGACGGACACACATTGACGCGCGAAGAGATTGATTTTTTCGTGCAGGGATTTACGCGCGGCGAAATTCCCGATTACCAGGTCTCCGCGTGGGCGATGGCAGTTTTAATTCGCGGAATGAACGCGGACGAAACGACCGCGCTCACGCTCGCGATGGCGCACTCGGGGCACATGCTCGATCTCACCGCGATCGCGCCGCGCGTCGTGGACAAACATTCGAGCGGCGGCGTGGGCGACAAAACTTCAATCGTCGTCGCGCCGCTCGTCTCGTCGCTCGGTTTGCTCGTCGGCAAAATGTCCGGGCGCGGACTCGGTTTCTCCGGCGGCACGCTCGACAAACTCGAAGCCATTCCTGGTTTTCGCGCGGACTTGACCACGCACGAATTTATCGCGCAATTAAAAGAACACGGCATCGTCGTCAGCGGACAAACGCACGACCTCGCGCCGGCGGATGGAAAATTGTACGCTCTGCGCGATGTAACCGCGACCGTGCCCGCGTTGCCACTCATCGCGAGTTCGATCATGTGCAAAAAGATCGCCGCGGGCGCGCACATTATTTTGCTCGATGTCAAAGTTGGAAGCGGCGCGTTTATGAAAACGGAAGCGGACGCGATCGCGCTCGCGGAAACAATGGTCGCGATTGGGCGCGGCGCGGGACGGCGCGTCGGCGCGGTGATTAGCGATATGAACCAGCCGCTCGGTTTCGCGGTCGGCAACGCGCTCGAAGTGATCGAAGCGATTGAAACACTCAAGGGGCGCGGTCCGCGCGATTTCACCGAGCATTGCCTCACCGTCGCCGCGCAGTTGTTGTTACTCGCGGACGCCGCGCGCGATGAAACCGACGCGCACAAACTCGCGCGCGCCGCGCTCGCGGATGGACGCGCGCTGAAAAAATTTGGCGCGTGGATCGCGGCGCAAGGCGGCGATGCGCGCGTCGTGAATGATTATTCACTCTTACCACGCGCCGCGATTGTTGAAGATGTGCCCGCGCCGCGCGCGGGGTACATCGCGAAAATCAACACGGAAGAAATCGGATTGACCGGCGTGATGCTCGGCGGCGGGCGCGAGAAAAAAGGCGCGCCGATTGATTATGAAGTTGGAATTCTAGTGCGCCACAAAATTGGCGCGCACGTTCGGCGCGGCGAACCCCTGCTCACGATTCACGCGAAAGATCACACGACATTTGCCGCCGCGGAAGATCGTTTGCTCGCCGCTTACGAATTTAGCGAGACCGCGCTCGAACCGCCGCCGTTGATTCATCGGATCATCAAATGAAAAAGACCCTAAGGGTTTTATAAACCCTTAGGGTCTCGCTTTTTATTTCGCTTTCAAATTGAACGCGACAATTTGCCACGCGCCGCCGGTGTTGAGCAATCGAATCGAAACATCGCCATCGCCGCCGACCATTGAAACCGTGCCTTCCAATTGCGCTTCGTTGTTTTCAACATTGCGCGAAGTGAAACTCCACTTGGTCGGTTGCGCTTTGCCGCTCTCGACCGCGCGTTTCAATCCTGCCGCGGTGCTAAATTGTTTTTGCAATTCCGGGTGCATCGTCGCAAACGCGGCATCATAATTTCCGTCCTTGAGCGATTGCATAAATTTTTCGCCCGTATCCGCCGCCGGTTGCGTCAAGCCGATGCCACCCATCACCGCAACCCCGATGATCACGATGAACAAACAAATGCACACCAACATCAGTGCGCCGCCGATCAATAAAATTTTTTTCATTCCGCTCCTCCTTGAAGCGCGACAGTGATTGGATTTGATTGTTATCCGCCACTGCCGATTTTTTTATTCGGTCACGGGGAGACAAATTTCCACGCGCCGCTCGGATCGCCCAACACTTCGATCACTTTGCCATCAAGTATTTTCAAGTTGCCCGCGCTCGGCAGAGACTCGCGCATTTGCGCTTGCCAGGTGCTCGTAAAACCTTTTTCGCTCGCGGTCGCCCAACCGATTTTGTTTCGCACGTTTGAATTTTCGCGCCACACTTTGCCGAACCCGCGCACCGGTTGAAGCACGCCCGACGGCGGCGCGATGCTCGTGTCCAACTCCGGCATCCCTTCAACCCAGGTGTCGGTGAAACGATTGAACGATCCATCGCTGAACAAAACCAGGATCACATTCGCGCTCACCACATCGCCGACGCGCAATTCTTTGAGCCAGATCATTCGCCCGTTTTGAAATGCTTGCTCCGCGGCGGGAGTGGACGCCGCCGCGGATTGCGGACAAGTTCCCGGCGCGGGCGCAAAAAAATAAGTGTGCGCGCACGCCCACGCGATTTGAACAGATTTACTCACCTGATTATTTTGCGCGTCATACACCGTCAGCGTCATTTGCGGATTCGGGTACGTCGTGCTTTTCATTTCGACGACGAGCGTGCCATTCGCCTGCACATTCCACACTTGCGGAAATCTCTGCGACGTGCCGCTCGTGATGCGCGCGTTCACCGCGCCGGACGATTTCCACGCGAACGTAATTTGTTTTCCGCCGGGAATGTCTTTGGTTTCCGCGGTGAACGATTGGATCGCGAGTCCACCCGGCGCGAGCGTCGCGGTGGACGAGGGCAAAATCGTCGCGCGCGCGCTTGAGGTTGGCGCGGCAATGATCGTCGCGGTCGGTTGCGAGATTTGCGTCGGCACTGCCGCGACGGTTGCGGGCGCGACGAGAATCGAAATTCCGGCGACGTTGCTCGCGCCGTTCGCGGTGAACGCGCGCACGGTCAAGGTGTGCGCGCCTTGTGTTGCGACCCAGGATTGCGATAAGGTGAACGACGCGGAACGCGGCGCGGGATCGGATCGCACGATCACATTGTCCACGAGCAGTTCGACGCGCGTGATGCCGCTCGGATCGGTCGCGGTGGATTGCACCGCGATTTGTTCGCCCTCGCGAAACACACTCCCGCTCGCCGGTGACGCGATCACAACCGTTGGAATTGTCGGCGTCAACAAACTGCACGCGGTTGCGAGCGCGCAGAAAATCAATGCGCCAATTTGCAAAATCACTCGCGTTTTCATCGGGCGCATTATAGCACAAGTCGGATTGTATTTGTTTATAGTGCGGCACGGAACGCAGTGGTGTGCCGCGCGGAGCAGAACGCGAACAAAATCTTCCCACGGATATAAAAGAACACGGATAAATTTTTTATCCGTGTTCCTTTGCATCAGTGGGAAAAAAATTTCCGATGGGATCGGGCGCGATTTTATCCGCGCCGCAACGCGATCATTCCCGCCGTCCACACACCGCCGATCAGCGCGACCAATCCGCTTCCGCAGATCGCGATCGAAGTTGAATCGCGCGATGCGGTTTGCGTCGGCACTGGGATCGGCGTATTGAGACCCGAAGGGTTTGGCAAACCCTTCGGGTCTGTCTCGCCCGCGCCAGTGTCCGTGATTTCATACGCAACGCCGTTGAGCAGAACGATCACGCGCGCGCCGAGCGCGAGATATTTTCCAATGTCGGGATTGTTCGCGGCAAGCGCAAAGTACGCGTCGCTGTACGCTTCGATTTTGCGCGTCGTCATTTTCGACGGATCGTACTGCGTATCCATCCACACATCACTGCGAAGCAAAAATGTTTTATCGCCAAGCGTTTGCACCGGCGCGACTTGTTCGCGCGCGGTCGGCGCGGACCCGCCGGGTTGAACCGGTCGCGGCGCGGTGGTTGGCGCGGCAGGCGCAACATTCGCGCCGCGCAGAGTACTTTGATCCTGGCTTTGTTGCACGGCGGCGGGACCCGATGTCGGTGCGGGCGCGCGCGTTGCCGCCGCGGCTTTTTCGCGTCCCTCGTTCGTGAACACATTTTGCCGCTCGTCAACCAGGAACGAGGTGTACGGCGTAACGATCCCGTACCGCACCGCGAGATTCACAATCTCGTTCACGATTTCGCGCGACTCGCCGCGCAGACGAATCTCGTTGAGCAAGTACCCGATCTTGCGCGTCGCCCACAAACGCGGGATCAGATCATCGCCGCCGGAATTGCGGAACGCAACATCGCCGTAGCGAAACGTTTGCGCCGCGTTGTTGATGTTGCCCTTGAGCGTGATCGTCGCGTTGCCGCCGCCGCGATAACGCCCGGCGATCACGAGTTGCGTGCCGGCGAACAAATCCGGCAGAGGGTACGGATAGACATCGTACGTCGCGATGCCGCCCCAATCAATCGTAATGTCGGACAAGACCGGCGTGGAAACCTTCGCGTAAAACGCGGAAACGATCTCGTCAATTTTTTCGTTCGGGCGCACGTAACCGCTCGCGCCGCGAATTTTTTCCGCGAGCGAATCGAGCAGAATCGTGTTCACATCATCGCCGACGCCAAACGTAAAGAGCCGGATATTTTTCGGCGCGGCGTTCGTGACGTTCGCGAGAATTTTTTGCGCGTTCGTCTCGCCGGTTGTCGGTTGACCGTCGGTGAGGAAAATCAAAATCGTAGGACGTTCTTTATCCGTGCTGAGCGAAGTCGAAGCATTCATCGCTTCGAGCAGAGCGCGATTGATGTCGGTTGATCCTTCCGCGCGCAAGCGCGACACGAAATTGCGCGCGTCGTCGCGCGACGAGGCGGGGCGCAAGCCGGACGCGTACGCTTGCGTGCCGGTGCTGAACGCGATGATGTTGAAGCGATCATTCGGGTTGAGTTGATCGAGCACGTAACCCAGCGCGCGCTTGGCTTGATCAATCTTCGCGCCTTGCATCGAGCCGGAAATATCGAGCACCAGGATCACGTCCTTGTCAATCACGCGCGACCGATCCACTTCAACTTTGGGCGCGACGAGCAGGACAAAAAATCCGTCACCACCCTGAGCGGAGTCGAAGGGTTTGTACGTGACCAGGTTCAGCCCAATGTTGTCTTGTGTAACCGAGTAGTACAACACAAAATCGCGATCGGGGCGGACGTTCGCGGCTTCGTAACCGACTTTCGCGCGATAATCGCCGTCGCGCGAAATCGCGACCTCGTGCGAGGGCGAATAGATGGATTTGAGCGCGATCGCGGAGCGCACCGCGACGTTGATCGAAACATTCTTGAGCGGCTTGGGCGAAAACTTTTCGGTGTTGAGCGGATAGACGTACCGCACCAACCCGGCTTCGACTTTGAGAATTTGCGAGTATTCGATCTCGACGCGTTTTTCGGAATTGGGCGGAATCGGAAAGATGCGCGCCTGGAACGCGTTGCGTCCGATATATTCGAGGAGCGCGGGATCGCGTTGATTGCGGACAATGCCTTCGTAAATTTGGCGCGCCTCGTTGCGATCCAGCACCCTGCCCTCTAACCGTTTGCCATCCACCCACATCGCAAATTCGGAAATCGTCGCGTCGTCGGGCAGTGGAAAAATGTACGTGCCTTCGAGTTGGTACGCGCGCGTGCGCGCGATTTGATTTTCAATCGTTACGCTGACGTTGTGATTTTTGACCGCGAGATAGTTGGGGCAATCGCGGCGAACGGGCGGCATTGGCGGACGCGGCGTGATGGGTGGACGGGACGTGCCGGGCGCGGGAAGCGGCACCGGCGGCTCGCCACCGATAATCACCGGCGGACAATCAATCACGACGAGTCCGTCCGCGCGCGCGGGTGGAGGCGTTTGGATCGCGAAACTCGCGAAGGACGCGAAAATCGCGAAAAAGGTAAAGAGGATTTTGGTTTTCATTGGAACTCCTTTCGTTGGGCAAATTTGTAAATTTGCGTTACGCGTTTCAAGCAATAGACGCCGCGCGCGGGAAAAGAGTTCCACAAAGACGAGACCCGAAGGGTTCGCTTACGCGGAAACCCTTCGGGTCTGGGTTACATTAATCCACTCGTCGGCGAGCCCATCCATTTCAGTTAACATTTTGCGGATATAGCCGCGGTACAATTCGAGTTCACGCGCGGCGCGTTCGGGTGTCGCGGGTTTGATCGCTTCGGGTTTGTATTCAAGCCATTCCGCAGAGTGATTGCGCCAAATGCCTTTGGGCGATTTGACCAACACCATCACACGCTCGGTTGAAACTGCAACGTCAACGACTTGACCCACGCACAAAGCGAATTCGACCAGCGCGCCGGGAACAAGCCATTCGGGAAGATTATCCATCATGCCATCCTTCCGCTAAAAGTTCTTCGGTCAATTCCATCGCCGCTTCACGCGATGCGGGATGAAATCCAAAACGATTCAAGAGATTGAACAAAACGTAATGCTCGCCGCTCGCGCTAACGCCATCCGACAGTGCGGGCGTCCGGGCGTACTGAATGTTCAATTCATTATATTGCCATTTGGCAAGGCGTGGTTTGCGTTTGTCTGACATCGGTAATTATTTGCCGCCGCTTGTTTTGATGCGGCTAGTTTAGCGAATCACCGGCAATTTGTCAATGGATTGTGAACGCAAAATAAATAGGACAAGGTGGTATCTTGTCCTACGCGGAAATTACTCGAGCATCTTTTTCAGTTCTTCGGCTGGGTCTGCAAGCGCGGGTTTCAATTTCACGATCCGCGCCAACCAATCACGCGCGTTCTCGCGCTTGTCTGCATCGGCTTGGGCAATCACGGCAGTAATTGTTTTTTGCGCTTGGGTGGCATCGCCATTTGCAAATTGCGCGATCGCAAGTTCGAGTTGCCATCCCGTATCATCATCGTGTTCGGCGGCGAATTGCAAATGCGCGAGCGCGTCCGCAAATTGTCCGCGCGCGAGCGCGAGTTCACCCTGCCGCGCGCGCGTGAAAATATGATCGGGTTCAAGTTCTGCCGCGCGCGCAATGTCGTGTGCGGCTTCATCCAAACGATCTTGATTTAGCAGAATGTTGGCGCGATTTCGATAAAGCATCGCCTCGTCAGGCGCGAGTGCAATCGCCTGTGAGTACGCATCAATCGCTTCGTCATTGCGCTTGAGCGATTCGAGCGTGTTGCCCAGTCCAAGCCAACCACTTGCATTTCGTGGCGCAAGTTCAATCACGCGCCGATACTCTCGCTCGGCACGCGCATACTCTTTTGCTTGGTACAACGCGCCCGCAAATTTCAAACGCGTATCAGCATCCTGCAAAGCAATTGCATATTGGTGTGTCTGTTTGGCTTGATCCGCCATTCCAATTTGCTCGAATAATGCTGTCGCCCGGACAAAGTAGGATTGTGCCCGATCAAGCTCGCCCAAGCGCAAAAGTGTAAAACCAAAATTTCCTGTTTGCGCGGCAATATGGTAACGCGCTCCAATCACCTCATACGTAGAAAGCGCTTGGTTCAATAAATCATCCGCACGTTTAGGATCATCTAAAAGGTTCAGTTGTCCAATCGCTTTCAGGACGTTGGCTTCGCCCAAGCGGGCACCGACACTGCGAAACAACTCCAACGCTTGCGCGTAACTTTTCAGCGCGGCGTCGCGCTCGTCGCGGAATTGTTGCACGTCGCCAATCGCTTGAAGGACGTTGGCTTCGCCCAAGCGGTCACCGACACTGCGAAAGAGCTCGAGGGCTTGCGCGTAACTTTTCAGCGCGGCGTCATTATCTTTGCGGAATTGTTGCACGTCGCCAATCGCTTGAAGGACGTTGGCTTCGCCCAAGCGGGCACCGACACTGCGAAACAACTCCAACGCTTGCGCGTAACTTTTCAGCGCGGCGTCGCGCTCGTCGCGTAACTTTTCAGCGCGGCGTCGCGCTCGTTGCGGAATTGTTGCACGTCGCCAATCGCTTTCAGGACGTTGGCGCGCAACCCGGGCGCATAGTCTTTGCCTACACGCAACGCGTCGTTCAGCCATCCGTACCAATCATTCCAGCCATCGCGAAAAATATTGTACAGCCAATTGCGCGGGGTCGTTGCCAAACGCGCGAGCAATTCACCATCCTGTTTTTTCTGCGCCCATTTCGCAGCAGTTGCCAAGTTTTCTAATTCGTTGCCCACTTCCGGCGCGTTGCTCAAGTCATCCTGGGAATGTTTTTCAAACAACGCGAGTAAAAATTCTGCGTGCGCGCGATTCATCGCGTCGCTCTCGTTGCGCGCGTTCAATTTGTCCGTCGCGTAATCGCGCACCAGGTCGTGCAAACGAAAGCGTCCCAGTTCCTTTGCGTTCATCACGAGCGATTCGTCTTGCAAGCGTTCGATGCGCGCGCACGCGTCCGCTTCGGTTTCGTTCCACAACGCGGCGGCGGCGCGCGGCATAAATCCGCTCGGCGCAAACACCGCGAGCGCGCGTAATCGGCGTTGGTCGGCGTCGTCTAAAACGACATAACTCAAATCTATATTCGCGGTGATGCTTTGCAAATGCGCGTCCGAATCCGCGCCGCGTTGCAATTCTTTCAACCGATTGACGAGCGATTGATTGAACGTCGCGACCGGCTCTGCGGAAAAATGCAATTGTTTGCGAAGACGGCTCGCGGCAAGGTCGAGCGCGAGCGGGAGATAGCCGCACAGTTCGCACAATTTTTTCGCGGCGTCCGGTTCGCGGTTGACCACATCGCCCAGGTTGTGCGCCTCGCGCACCAATTCGAGCGCTTGCGCTTGGCTCATCACGTCGAGTTCGATCACGCGCGTAATTCCCAGGTCGCGTTGGCGCGAGGTGATGAGCGCGGCGCACGGCGGCGCAGGCGGCAGGAGAAATTTCAAATGCGGGATTGCGGATTTGTACACGTCGTCGAAAAAAACGGTGTGGGGATTTGCGGACAACGCGGCGAGGAGCATTGCGTACCGGCTCTGGTCATCCGATTTGGGATCGAACGTGATGCCGAGCGCGCGTCCGAGTTCGGCTTGCAAATCGCCGACCGCGCGATTGTAAACGCCGATCCAAATAACGGGATGCGTTTTTTCAAATTCGTGGAAAAGAAAATTGGCGAGTTCCGTTTTGCCGATGCCGCCCATTCCGGCAACGCCGACGACCGCGACGGACGTTTGCGCGGCGAGCGCGGCGCGCACATCGTCTTGAATTTTGCCGCGCGAGACATAGTGCGCGGTGCGCGCGGGAGGTGGGGCGGAACCGGCGGGCGCGCGTTCGGGTGGCGGCATCTGATTGACTACGGTATTACCAGTGCCGATGATTACATCGCGTCCAACGTCGCGCCCAATGGTCGCGTTGATTTCGGCGGGTGGCGCGAGCGGCGCGGCATCGAGACCCGAAGGGTTTTGCAAAACCCTTCGGGTCTGTTCCGGCGCGGGCGGCGCGTCATCGAGACCCGAAGGGTTTTGTAAAACCCTTCGGGTCTTGGGCTTGAAACGAAACGTGATAAACGGCGGCGTCGGGGTAAGGTTGACGCCTTCAAAATCAAGTTTGCGCGCGATGAGGATCGCGAAAAGGATGATGATCGCGAACGCAATCAACCACAACCACAGCGGAACATCGAGGAACGTGCGAGTGAGATCAATCACCAGTTGCTCCCGGCGCGCGAAAAATTTTGCTTGACTGAATTATACCACGCGCCGCGCTGAAATCAAAGACCGTTCGATTTTGAAAATCTGGAGTGTCTATGCAGGGCTTTGTCAAAGTCGGCACTGTCATTGCGAGGAGGCGGTCTTTGCCGACGAAGCAATCTCCGAGTTGCTTGGGGATTGCTTCGCTTCGCTCGCAATGACAGCCCGGCGCGACTTTGACAAAGCCCTATGTCTGTGCGCGCGCTATTGACTTTCGCTATCAGGTTTAGTATACTTTTAACCGTTCTGCTCCGAACGTAAACTGAGGAAAGTAAAATGTTTGGTTTCTATTTTGATCCAATGTATTTCGTTTTTGCACTGCCCGCACTCGCGCTCGCAATGTTCGCGCAGTGGCGCGTCAGTTCGGCGTACGCCAAGTACACGAAAATCCGCAACGCGCGCAACATCACCGGGCAAGAAGCCGCGCAATATCTCTTGCGCGCGAATGGGCTCAACTTGAACGTGAAAGGCACACCCGGCAATTTAACCGATCATTACGATCCGCGCGACAAGACGCTCTATCTTTCGGATGGCGTCGCGCGCACGCCGTCGGTCGCCGCGCTCGGCATTGTCGCGCACGAAGTTGGACATGCGGTTCAAGATTCGCAAGGGTACGCGCCGATGCGTTTGCGCGCGTGGCTCGTCGCGCCGGCAAACATCGGACCCTGGGTCGGCTACATTTTTTTCATGATCGGGATCGTGATTAATTTTTCCGGTCTCGTGTGGGTCGGCATCGCGTTCTTTTCGGCGGGCTTGGTGTTCTCACTCGCGACGTTGCCGGTCGAATTTAACGCCAGCAATCGCGCGCTCGCGATGTTGCGTTCGAGCGCGCTCGTTGGGCAAGGCGAAGTGGACGCGGCGCAAGCCGTGTTGAGTGCCGCCGCGCTCACCTACGTTGCCGCCGCCGCACAAGCGTTGTCGTCGCTGTTGTACTATGTGTTCATCGCGTTGAATCTCGGTCGGCGTGATGACTGATTCTTGGAAATTGGAAATTGAAAGTTGGAAGTTGGAGGTTGGACACAAACCTCCAACTTCCAATCTCCAATCTCCAACCTCTAATTTCCAATCTCCAACATCCAATGCCAGATCTCCTGAACCTTAACAAAAAAGAATTGCGCGATTTGTTGGCATCGTGGAACGAGCCGGCGTATCGCGCGACGCAGATCGAACGCTGGCTCTATCTCGAACGCGTTACCGATTTCGACGCGATGACGAATCTCACGCGCGATCTACGCGCGCGCTTAAGCGACTCGGCAACGATTGGCGTCCCGCGCGCGATTGCGGAAACAAAATCAAAGGACGGTTTGACGCGCAAAGCGTTACTGCAACTTGACGATGGCAACACGGTCGAAGCGGTGTTGATGTTGTACGCCGATGCGCCGGACAGTCCGCAACTCGAAGATGCTTCGACTGCGCTCAGTATGACGCGGCGAACCGTGTGCATCTCGACCCAGGTTGGTTGTCCGATTGGCTGTCCGTTCTGCGCGACCGGGCAAGCGGGCTACATTCGCAATCTCGCACCCGGCGAAATCGTTTCCCAGGTTTTGCATTTTGCGCGCGAGACCCCGCTGACGAACATTGTGATTATGGGAATGGGCGAGCCGTTTATGAAATTCGATGTAACCTGGCGCGCGATTGAAACGCTCACCGACCCAGCGCGATTCGGAATGGGCGCGCGGCGCATCACGGTTTCGACTTCCGGCGAAGTTCCCGGCATCGAACGAATGGCGCGCGAAAAACTTCAAGTGAATCTCGCGGTATCGCTTCACGCGCCGGACGACAAACTGCGCGACAAACTCGTGCCGCTCAATCGCAAATACCCGCTCGGCAAATTGATGCGCGCGGCGCGCGAGTACATCGCGAAAACAAATCGGCGCGTCACGTTCGAGTACGCGTTGATGGATACCGTGAACGACAATCCAAATCAAGCGCGCGCGCTCGCCAAACTGCTCGACGGAATGTTGTGCCACGTCAACCTGATTCCGCTCAACCCGACTGCATCATCGCCGTACAAACGCACGCCGCCCGCGCGCGTCAGACAGTTTGCAAAAGTTTTGACTGACGCGAATATCGCGACGACACTGCGCGTCGAAAAAGGAATCGAGATCGCGGCGGGGTGCGGGCAGTTGCGGCAAGCCAAACATTAGTAAAATACATCTGCAAAGGAACCGCAATGAAACCCAACTTTGAATGGGACGAAACAAAGGCAATTAAAAATCGCAAAAGGCAGACTTTTGATTGTGGCGCACACCGATCGAACAGACAAGATTCGGATTATCAGCGCGCGTAAAGTAACCGTGCTAGAACGGAGCATGTATGAAGAAAAATAGTAACCGTTCAGGTGTCATTGCGAGGAGCGGTTTTTGCGACGAAGCAATCTCCGCGTTGCAAGTCCGGATCGACCAA
>JACRPR010000024.1:0-11403 GCA_016223105.1 Chloroflexota bacterium
TTGGAAATTTGACCACTACCAATTTGTCCTAGTCCACCGTTTTCACCGGCGGTCGGTGTATGTAATGGAATTTGCAATTTGCTTCTCGCTTTGCCTAAATCCATTGGTCGGTATATAATCACTGATGAAACCTAATTCGGGTTTTAGCTTTGCCCGATCAAAAGTTGATGCGCGAGAATGACAACCGATCAATCACTTGGAATGCGCCTGAAACGATGGGCGCATTTTTTTGAACAACGCATTGGCGCAACGCCGGTCACTTGGAAAGTGATCGGCTTGATCGTTTTGCCGCTCCTCGTCGTCGGGTTTGGGGGCATCGTATACATTCGCGACCGGCTTGGAATGCTTTTGCAGATTCACGGCGCGCAATCTATTCAAGCCCAAATTTTCATTTCATTGACCGAACAAGCCGTTGCCGTCTTTGGGATCGTTGCCGGGTTCGGCGTCGCGCTCGCGATCATTTTTACGCGTATCCTCGTTCGTCCACTCCACGACATTGTCCGCGCGATGCGACGCGTCCAGGTCGGCGATCTCACCGCGCAAATTCCAATCTGGGCACCCGACGAGATCGGCGCGCTCCAAACCGAATTCAACACGATGGTCAATCGTTTGCGCGAAGCGCGCGCCATGCGCGATCGACAACGCGCCGAATTGCAAAACCTCAATCACGAGAACGCGCGCCTCGTCGCCGAACTGCAAACCAAAAGCGCGCGGCTCGAACAATTACTGCATCACGCGATTTCCGCGCAAGAAGCCGAACGCAAACGGCTCGCGCGCGAATTGCACGACGAGACCGGTCAATCGCTCACCTCGATTTTGCTTCGTTTGAAAGCATTGCAAACCGAAACCGATCTCGATGTGATCCACGACCGGCTCAACGGTTTGCGTTATCTCACCGGCGAAACGCTTGAAGAAGTGCGCCGTCTCGCGATGGATTTGCGCCCGACCGCGCTCGATGATCTGGGACTCGTTCCCGCGCTCAAGTGGTACGCGCAAGAATGGAGCAAACGCAGTGGGATCGAAATCGTGTTCAATCCGAGCGATGCCATCGCGCGCTTGCCGAGCGATCACGAAATCATTTTATATCGCGCGGTGCAAGAAGGGCTGACGAACATCGCGCGCCACGCGCACGCACAGCACGCGACGATTACGTTGGAGCAAGGCGCGCACGCGATCTGGCTCACGATTGCGGATGACGGTCAAGGGATGAATCCTGGGTCAGTCAATCGCAACGGGATGGGCTTGGAAGGAATGCGCGAACGCGTCGCGCTCGTCGGCGGACGCGTACAAGTGGATTCCGCGCCGGATGCCGGGACGCGGATCGTGATCGAATTACCGGTGGGAGACGCGCAATGATTCGCGTTCTGCTCGTGGACGATCACACGGTTGTTCGGAGCGGGTTGCGTCTACTGCTCGAAAAAGAAACGGACATTGCAGTTGTCGGCGAAGCGGATGACGGCGCGCGCGCGGTGGAACAAACGCGGCAACTGCAACCCGATGTCATCGTCATGGACATTACTCTGCCGGATTTCGACGGCGTAGAAGCGACGCGACGCATCCGCGCGCATCTGCCCAGCGCGCGCGTGCTCGCGCTCACGATGCACGACGAAGAATCCTACCTCGTGCCATTTTTGCAAGCCGGCGGCGCGGGCTATGTTCGCAAATCGGCGGCGGATCGCGATGTCGTCGCGGCGATTCGCGCGGTCGCGCGCGGCGAATCGTTTTTGCAACCCACCGGCGTCGCGACCATCGTGCGCGATCATCAAGCCGCGAAACCTGGTCTCGACACGCTCTCGGAACGCGAGCGACAAGTGCTTGTGCTCACCGCGAAAGGATTCACGAGCCGCGAGATCGGCGATCAACTCGCGCTCTCGCCGCGCACGGTCGAAACATATCGCGAACGCATTATGCAAAAATTGGGCTTGGCGCATCGTTCCGAACTCGTCGAGTACGCGCTGAAACACAAATTGCTGGACGCGTAGGGCAAATTGGAAATTTGCCTTACGTCCGTACAAATCACCACAAAAAACAACGGACGACTCCGGACTGACAGGAGTCGTCCGTTGTTTTACAATGGCACTGCTTGTTTGGTTTCTAACTTGGAGCAGACTATGCGTTCAAATTCACCGATCCGGATTTTGCTTGGTGTGCCGCACGCGTGGTTGCGCGAAACGATTTCGCAAACACTCGCGCAAAATGGCGAACTGCTCGTTGCCCAAAATCGTCACGACTTGATGGCGCACGCGCAGACCAAGCCCGACGTAATGATTGCGGAACCGTTTGCATTTGGCGAACCTGGGTTGGATTTATTGCGCGAACTCAAAGCGCGCGCGCCGACCGTGCCACTGATCGTCCTGTTGCCGTTCGATACGCGCGATTATCGCGAGGCGGCGATGCACACCGGCGCGAACGGCGTGATCCGTGTGGAAGATGTGGCGACCGAACTCGCGCCGGCTGTATCCGAAGCGCTCAAGCGCGCGTTGCTGGTCAATGGCATCACACACCAGCTCGCGCAGATTGCCGAACGCGGCGCGCCGTTGGGCGAAGCCGCGTATCGCAACGATTTAGCGCGACTGAGCGATCACGCGGTTGAACAACTCGCGCCGACAATGCCGTCATTCGCGACCCAGGATTATTCTCCGCGGGCTGATGCCATTGAACCGCAAACATTTTTGCGCGGACTCGCGCTTACGTCAAAAACAATTTCTACAGCCGCGCCGGCGCGCACCATGCGAACCGCGTGCAACCTCAACTGCGGATCGCATTTTTGCGGATTGAATGTTACCGTGCGCGATCAGCACGTCGTCAAAATCGAACCCGCCGATTTTCCCGACGAACGTTATCGCCGCATTTGTCTCAAGGGCATTAGTTATACGCAAATGCTCGCGCACCCGCGCCGCGTGTTGCATCCGCTCAAACGCGTCGGTGCGCGCGGAAGCGCCAAGTGGGAACGCGTCTCCTGGGATCAGGCGATTGACGAAATCACCGCGCAGATGCGCGCGCTTGCACAAACGTATGGCGACGCGAGTGTGATGTTCTTTCCGTACTCGGGTCAGTTGGGCACGTTGAACAGTATGAACGGCGTGTACGCGCGTTTGGCGAGCGCGCTGGGCGCATCGGCGGCAAACCCGGCAACGTTTGGGATGGACAGCGCAGTGCCGAGCGGTATCGAAGACACGTTCGGTAGTGGCGCGGGGTACAGCGCGAACGATTTCGCCGATCTACCCAATTCAAAATTGATTTTGATCTGGGGCGGCGATCCCGCACAGAGCCGGATGAACTGGTGGAATTTTTTCCTCGACGCGAAACGCGCGGGCGCGCGCCTTGTAACGATTGATCCCCGATTCAGCATCACCGCGAGCAAATCGGACGCGTGGATTCCGATTCGACCCGGCACTGATCTCTATCTCGCGCTCGCGCTCGCGCGATTGATCGTCGAACAAAATTGGCTGAATCGCGATTTCGTTTTACGGCACACCGTCGCGCCTCTCCTCGTGCGCGAGGACACGGGATGTTTTCTGCGGTTGGCGGATTTGGGCAAATCGAAAAATGAAGCGTTCCTGGTTTGGGACACACAGGTTGAGCGCGCGTTGACGGCAAACCGTTCCGCCGCGCCCGCGCTCGACGGACGATTCGAGATCGAAGGAATCGCGTGCCGCACCGCGTTCGATCATTTGCGCGCGATGCTCCAACCGTACACGCCCACTTTTGTCGCGGAAAAAACCGGGATCGCGCCGGAGCAGATTTTCGATCTGGCGCGTGAATTTGCGACGACGCGCCCCGCGCGCATCTTTACGTTGTACGGCGTAGATCGCTGGCGACACGGCGCAACGTTCGGACGCTTGATCGCGACGCTCGCCGCGTTGACCGGCAACCTGGGAATTACCGGTGGCGGCGCGGGCGTGGATGGTTTCGTTGACGGAGTGTTGTTCAATCACAATTTCGCTAATCCCGATGGCAAACAATTTCATCCGATCAATCCGGCGCGGCTAGCAGATCAGATCACCAACCAACAACCTTATCCGCTCAAAGCCGTCTGGGTCGCGTTTGGCAACTGGATCAATCAGTGGCCCAATCACGCGCAGTTGATCGAAACGGTTTTGCCGAAATTGGATTTGCTCGTAACCGTGGATCATTTCATCACCGAGACCGCGCACTGGTCGGATTACGTTTTGCCCGCGGCGATGTTTTTCGAGCGCGAGGACATTATCAAAGGTCCCACGCCGTACATTCAATATCAACCGGCGATTGTGCCGCCGCCCGGCGAATGTCGTTCCGATTTCGACATCGCGGCAATGGTCGCGCAAAAACTGGGATGCGGTCAAACATTCGCGCGCGCGCCGCGCGAATATCTGCGCTACATTCTCGCCGCGTCCGACGCGACGACCAACACCTTGTCGTTCGATGAACTGTGTGCGCGCGGCGTTCTGCGTCGCAATGTGTCCATCGAATCCCAGGTCGCGCATCGCGATTTGAAATTCAACACGCCGACCGGGCGCGTCGAGTTCTACGTCGAACGCTTGTTGCCATCCCGACGGTGCAACGATGCGCCGCTATCCACTCGTTTGCATCACCGAACACAGTCGCTATCGCGTCCACTCGACGTTCAGCGACGCGCCCTGGTTGCGCGAACTCGACGCGGAACCGCGCGCGGCTCTGCATCCAGCGGTCGCGACGGCGCGGCACATTCAAGACGGCGATTGGGTGCGCCTGTTTAACGCGCGCGGGTTTGTCGTTCTGCGCGCGCGGCTCAATCAAACCGTGCCGCCCGGCGCGGTGTATCTGACCCAGGGTTGGCAATCCCAGGATTTCAAAGCCGGGCATCCGCAGTCGTTGACGTACAACGGCGGCGATGCGACGAATGTGTTTGGCGAAAATACATCGCTGTCCGATGTGTTGGTCGAGGTCGCGCGTGTAGAGGTAGACGCGAATGAGTAAACGCTACGTGATGCTCATTGACTTGCAACAATGCACGGGTTGTAACACTTGCTCTGTCGCGTGCAAGCAAGAAAATAATTTACCCGAAGGCGTGTGGTGGACGCGCGTCGTAACGATTGGCGGCAACGGCGACGATCTCCCGGCAGGTCATTATCCGAACTTGCGCCTCGACTATCTGCCGCTGGCGTGCCAGCATTGCGCGCAAGCGCCGTGCGCGGAGGTGTGTCCCGCCACCGCGACGAGTCGCCGCGAAGACGATGGCGTGGTGATGCAAGACCCAGGTCTGTGCATCGGTTGTCGCTCGTGTATGATGGTGTGTCCGTTTACGAGCGTGCGCGTGTTCGCGGATGAGCAACCGCGTTTCGCGTTGCTGTTTCCGACCGGCGACAATCCGAGCGCGCATCGCGCGCGGACGGTTGAAAAGTGTACGTTCTGCGCGCATCGGCTCGCGCGCGGCGATAATCCGTCCTGCGTGGATGTTTGCCCGGTGCAAGCGCGCACCTTCGGCGATCTCAACGATTCGGCGAGCCAGGTCGCGCAATTGCTCGCGACCCGTTTGCATTTTCAACTCTTGACTGAAAAAGGCACCGAACCATCGGTGTATTATTTGATATGATGCAATTGGAATCGAGCGTTTACGCGGTTCGCTTCGCGGATCGGACAAACAACCCGCTAAAGCGTCGAATCCAAAACCAGGTCGCGTAGAATGATTGATCCGAGAACGCACACAAACGAAACGAATCCCAAACACCGCGCGTGTTCGATTCTACACCAGGTCGCGCGCGGACGAAGCCAGGTCTATCGCTGGTTGGCGTTGAGTTTTTACGCGCCCGACGCCGAACTCGCGCACGCGCTCAACGCGGGGCGCATCGTCGAAGATATTTTGCTCGCGACCGTTTGGCTGGGCGAGGATCGCAAAAAATTTCTGACGCACCTGGGCAAGTTGCGCGAATGTGCCTCCAGCGCCTGGTCTGATCTGGCAAGTGATTATCAACGCTTGTTCGGCAAAAGTAGCGAGCGCGTGCCGATGCGCGAATCGGCGTATCGGTGGCGCGAAGCGTCCGCGCTTCTCGACACGGCAAACCAGGTCGCGCTTGCGCTTCGGCAACACTATGAACAATTTGGCGTCGCGCCTATCGCCAATCACGAAGACCTGCTCCCGGTCGAACTCGAGTTTATGGCGTTTCTGTGCGAATGTGAATCGAACGAGTGGAAAAATAACGCGGCGGAACGCGCGCGCCAATTGCGTTTGCAAGAACGCACATTCCTCGACGATCACCTGGGACGCTGGTTCCCAGAATTTTGTCGGCGCGTGTCGGATCGCGCGCCCCATCCATTCTACACCGCGCTGATCTTTTTGAGCGATACCTGGTTGAATTTAGAGTACGGACCCGGTTATGTACCGGCGAGGTCGTTGTAATGCTCGCGATCTATTTCTTTTATGGCGTCGCGTTTTTCGCGATGGGACTCGCGGTCGCGCTGGAAGCGCGGCGCAATAGCGAACTGGTGTTGAGCCGGCATCTGCCCTGGCTCGCGGCGTTCGGCTTGGCGCACAGCGCGGTCGAGTGGTGCGATATGTTTTTGATGATGTATCCCGACGGCGTGGCTCATCAAATTCTCGACGGCTTGCGCCTCGTCTTGTTGCCGCTCTCCGCGTTGTTCTTGATTCGTTTTGGCATCGGGTTGGTTAGCGAAGCCGGACCTCTACCGGAATGGCTCGTCTTTGTGCCACTGGTGCTCCTCGTACCGATCGCGTTCTTGTGCGCGTACGCGTTGATTGTCGCGACGAGCGGTGAGATGTTTCAAGTCGCCGCGGATGTGTGGTCGCGCTATTTGCTGTACTTGCCCGGTTGTTGGTTATCCAGTTTTGGATTTATGCGCCAGTGGAAAGGGCTGGCACGCGCGGGTATCCATCAAGCGCGGCATTTGATGCTTGGCGCGGTCATTGCGTTTTTGTTCAACGGCATCGCCGCCGGTCTCGTCGTGCCGACCGCGCCGTACGGACTCGCGCCCTGGTTGAACTATGACACGGTTTTGCAATTCACCGGCGCGCCGGTGCAGGTGTGGCGCGCACTCGCCGCAATCGCGGTGGCGTTTTTCGTCGTGCGCGCGCTCGATGTGTTCGAGGTCGAACGCGCGCACCAACTCCACGCGTTGCAAGTTGAACGCGAACGCGATCAAGCCGCGGCGCTCGCGCTCCAGCGCGCGGAACGCGAACGCGCGGAAAGTTGGACGGAAGGATTGGTCAGCATCAGTCGGCGGATCGCGGATTTAGACAAGGTGGACGACGTGCTGGGCGCGACGGTGAACCTGGCGCGCACGTTGTTGCGCGCGGATATTGCCGCGCTGGGATTGTGGATGAACGACAAATCGCGCCTCGAAATGAAATGTCTCGCGACCGCGGAAAAAATTCATGACCACAATTTGCCAACCCAGACTCATCCATTGATCGTCGAAGCATTGCGCGCGCACCAGTCCTTGCGCTTTCCCGAAGACACACCGGCGACCACAGAACTCTGGGAATGTTCGACGCTTGGGCAAACGATTCGCGCGGCAGTGATTGTGCCACTCAAACTCGAAAATCAAGTGCTGGGCGGATTCTGGGTGGGACGCGTCGCGCCGGAATCTTTTACGCCAACCGACTTGATCGGCTTGGAGCGTTTAGCCGATCAAGCCGTGATCGCGCTCGAACACGCGGCAATGACCGCGCGCGTGCAATCGCTCGCGGTAACGGAGGAACGTTCGCGCATCGCGCGCGAGATGCACGATGGTCTGCTTCAAATTCTCGGCTATCTCAATTTGGAGACGCAAACGATCGAAGCGTTCGCGCGGCAAGGCAATCTCAACGCGATCCGCGCCGAGTTGATCAAAACGCGCGCATCCATCAACGCGGCGCAAGCCGACGTGCGCGAAAATGTGTTAAGTTTGCGGACGACGCTCGCCGGTGAAACCGGGTTGATCGACGCGCTCGGCGATTACGTCGAAGAATTTGGCGTGCAGACCGGCATCCAAGTTCAATTCGTGAATCAACTGGAAGCCGCGCCGAACTTGTCGCCGTTGGCAGAGGCGCAGTTGGTGCGAATCGTGCAAGAAGCATTGGCGAATGTCCGCAAGCACGCGCAGGCAACGCAAGTGCAGGTGCGCTTGTCGAAACGCAATCACGCGATTCAAATCGGCATCACCGATAACGGCATCGGTTTTCAAGCGGCGACGATCAAAAATCATTTTGGTTTGCAAACGATGCGCGAGCGCGCGGAGAGTGTGCATGGCGTTTTGACCATCAATTCCGAAGGTGGAATCGGCACGCGGGTCAACCTGGTGTTGCCGACAATGGAAAACTAACTTTTGTCCAAGTGAAAGGAACGTATGAGCACGCATTGTCCGTTGAATGTATTGATTGCCGACGATCATCGGCTCTTTCGTCAAGGTTTGATCGGTTTGATGAACACACGTCCCGATCTCGTGAATGTGATCGGCGAAGCTGGCACAGGACGCGAAGCAGTGCAGTTTGTGGAGCACCATCACCCCGACGTAGTGTTGATGGATTTGCAAATGCCGGACGGCGATGGCTTGTCCGCCGCCGCGCAAATCCAACAACGTTGGAGCGATGTGCGCGTGGTCATTTTGACCGCGAACGAATCGGATGAGCAATTGTATCGCGCGGTGCGACAGGGGGTTGCCGGGTATTTGCTCAAGAGTCTTGATGCGAACGAGTTGTTCGATCTGCTTGGTGGCGTAGCGCAAGGCGAAGTCGCGCTGACGCGCGCAATGGCGGCGCGCTTGCTCAAAGCCGTTTCGCATCACAACACATCCGAACTGACCGGCGAAGCATTAACCGAGCGCGAAGTTCAAGTGTTGCGGTTGGTCGCGCAAGGCGCGAGCAATCCGCACATCGCGGAGGAATTGTGCATCACCGTCAACACGGTCAAAGTGCATCTTCGCAACCTGCTCGCCAAACTGCGGCTCGAAAATCGCACGCAAGTCGCCACGTATGCAGTTCAATCGGGCTTGGCATCCCAAAATCACCCAACCGGGTGATGCCGAATTACTCCAAAGAGAGATGCGCCCACCATCATTTTAGCGTATTCTGAAAAAGGTCGAACGTACCGTTTTCAGTAGTCGGTGTCATTTTGATTTCCCTGACTCTGCGCGTTCCGCGCGAGCCAGGGATTTTTTTTGGTAACCGTTCAGGTGTCATTGCGAGGAGCGGTTTTTGCGACGAAGCAATCTCCGCGTTGCAAGTCCGGATCGACCAAGTCGGGGATTGCTTCGCAAAAACCGCTCGCAATGACGGATGGGGCTGAACGTTTACTTTTTTTGAACGGATGAGGAGGAAAAGCAAATGAGTGAAAAAGATGTGGTCACTCGCGCATTGACCGACACCGTGCTTTCCCGGCGCACATTTCTCAAATGGAGCGCGGCGCTGGGCGGCACTGCGGTGTTGGCAAGCAGTGGCTTGGATGTTGGATTGAAGCCGGTGCTAGCCGCGCCGGCGACGACTGCCCTTGCGCCAGAAGGCAAGTGGGTTGGCGCGGCATGCTGGCACAACTGCGGCGGACGTTGCCCGGTGCGCGCGTACGTTACCGATGGCGTCGTGACGCGCGTCAAGACCGACGACACGCACGCGGACAACCCGGACTATCCGCAACAGCGCGCGTGTTTGCGCGGACGTTCGCAAAGGATGCAAGTCTTTTCGAGCGACCGACTCAAGTACCCGATGATTCGCAAGAACTGGGAACCGGGCGGCGGCAAAAAAGAATTGCGCGGCAAAGACGAATGGGTTCGCATTTCCTGGGACGAAGCATTGACCATCGTCGCGAACGAAATCATTCGCATCAAAAACAAGTACGGCAACGAAGCGATCTATTGCCCGGGCGGTAGCGAAATTCAACGCACGCTCTCACTTGCCGGCGGTTACGTCGGAAACTTTGGAAGCACCTCGCGCGGCGCGTGGCGATTGGGACAGCAACCGATCACCGGCACGACCGCGCAAAGCGAAATGAACGATCGCTTCGACCTGGTCAACTCGAAATTGATCGTGATGTGGGGCAACAATCCGGCGTGGAGCAGTATGGGATTGGCGTCGTACAATTTCTTGCAAGCCAAACGCGCGGGCGCGAAATTTATTTTCGTTGATCCCTTTTTCAATCCCACCGCCGGAATTATGGCAGACGAGTGGATTCCGATTCGCCCCGCGACGGATACGCCGATGATGCTGGGGATGGCGTACGCTCTGCTCAAAGAAGATGACCCCAAGACCAACCCGTTGATTGATTGGGATTTCCTCAATCGGTGCACGGTCGGGTTCGACAAAGATCACATGCCCGAAGGCGCAGACCCGAAAGAGAGTTTTAAGGATTACGTGCTTGGCACGTACGATGGCAAGCCCAAGACGCCAGAATGGGCGGCGCGCATTTGCGGTGTGCCAGCGGAAAAAATTCGCGCGCTCGCGCTCGAAATTGCGCGCAACAAACCCGCCGCGATCCTTTTTGGGTGGAACTCGGCGCGCGTCGAGAAATCGCAACATGTTTGTTTCGCCGAGATTTGTCTCGGCGCAATGACCGGCAATATGGGTTTGCCCGGCGCGTCGTGCGGGATCAGTTGCCACAACTCGGCGTCGAATGGTGGTCCCGCGCTCGTAACCCTGGGCGCGGCGGGCACGCCAGCGATCGCAAATCCGTTGAGCCGAATCCAACTGTGTAGCAACGAACACTGGGACGCGATCACGACCGGCAAGTACACCGCCGGCAAAGGTCCGAAAAAAGACATCAACATTCAGATGATCTATCACGGCGGCAGTTCCAAGTTGAATCAAACGAACAACGTCAACAAAGGCGTCGCCGCGCATCGCAAAGTCGAATTTATTGTAACGCATCAGTACGGCTTGAACAGCAACGCCAAGTACTCTGACCTGGTTTTGCCGATCACGACGCCCTGGGAACGTTACTCGAATTTCCAAGCGGGCAATCGCGAACTGGTCGTGTGGGCAAGCCAGGTTGTGCAACCGATGTTCGAAACGAAAGACGATATGTGGATCGCGGTCGAGGTTGCCAAGCGACTCGGCGTGGACGCGACGCGAGTCAATCCGCTCTCCGAAGCGCAACAGACATTCAACATTGTCACCGGCTGTAAAGTGATGAAGATGGACGGTTCGGGTTTGGAGACGCTCGTTACGATCACGGACGACGACATCAAGGCGATGGGCGTTACGGGCAAAGCGCAACAAGGGCGCATCACACTCAAAGAATTTCGCGAGCAAGGATTTTACGCGATCCCGCGCAAAGCCGGCGACAAACTCGGCTATGTGCATCTCGAAAAATTCCGCAAAGACCCGAAAGCGAATCCGCTCGCGACCAAATCCGGCAAATTCCAATTGCACTCGAAAGCGTTGGCAGATTTGGTAACGAACGCGGGCTGGAATCAAGGTTATCAGATTGCCGTGTACGATCCGCCGACCGCCGGGTA
>JACRPR010000024.1:11411-30830 GCA_016223105.1 Chloroflexota bacterium
CGCCGGGTACGAAGCGACGTTCGCCGATTGGGAGAAACAGATCAAGGGACCGTATCCTCTGCAATTGTGCAACATTCACTATCCGCGCCGTTCGCACTCGGTGCTCGACAACGTAACCTGGTTGCGCGAAGCGTGGCCCCAAGAATTGATGATCAATACGGTGGACGCGGAAGAGCGTGGCATCAAACAGGGCGATACCGTTCGCATCTTTAACAAGGTCGGTTCGGTTCTGCGTCGCGTGATCGTAACCCCGCGTGCGCGTCCGGGTGTCGTCTTTCTCGGTGAAGGCGCGTGGCCCGAATTTGACGATCAAGGCAACGACATTGCCGGTGCGACCAACACACTCTCCGGCGATTACGCATCCGGACCGGATATCGAATCGTGGCAAGCGTGCGTGTGCCAGGTCGAAAAATGGAACGGCAAGCCGCTCGACCCGGATTACAAATGGGCGTCGCGCCAGCCGCTCAAGGAGGCATAAACAATGGCAAAGCAACTTTCATTCTATTTCGATTCGAGCGCGTGCGTGGGTTGTAAGACGTGCCAAATCGCGTGCAAGGATAAAAACAATTTGCCGTTGGGCGTGCGCTGGCGACGCGTGTTCGAGTACGCGGGCGGCAGTTGGGTGAAGCAAGGCGATCAATGGATCCCGAACAATGTGTTTGGGTACGGCGTATCGTTAGCGTGTAATCACTGCGAGAACCCAACCTGCGTTTCCGTGTGTCCGACCGGCGCGATGTTCAAACGCGCGGACGGGGTTGTGCTGATCAACCAGGATCAATGCGTCGGTTGTCGCTATTGCGAGTGGGCATGTCCGTATGGCGCGCCGCAATTCGACGAAGCCAAAGGCGTAATGACCAAGTGCAATCTCTGCGAAGACTTGATCGCGCAAGGGCAAAACCCGGCGTGCGTGGACGCGTGTCCATTGCGCGCGCTCGCGTTCGGCGACCTTGAGGAATTGCGAAACAAATACGGCAACATCGCCGCCGTCGAACCACTGCCAGCCGCGACGATTACGCAACCGCATCTGGTGATCACACCTAATCGGCACGCGCAAGCGAGCGGCAAAGGCACAGGCAAGGTTCTCAATCTGCCGGAGGAGTTGTAACATGAACGTTCGCGAATGGGCATTGATTACGTTCACGATTCTGGCACAGATGTCGGTCGGCTCGTTCATCGTGCTTGGCATCGTCCACTATTTCGTCGGCAAAAAAGCTGGCGAAAAACAAGCCGATGAACTTTCGGATCGCGCTCTGCTCGCGATTGGCCCCGTGCTCGCGCTTGGGATGGTGGCTTCGCTCTTGCATCTCGGCAACCCGCTCAACGCGTACAAAGCCGTCACCAATCTCGGCACATCGTGGCTCTCGCGCGAAATCTTTTTCGGCGTGCTGTTCGCGGTGACGGGCGCGGTCTTTGCGGTGATGCAGTGGAAAAAGATCGCGACGTTCCAAATTCGCAATCTCGTCGCGATTCTCGCCGCCATCATCGGCATCGCGCTTGTCTACAGTATGGCGCAAGTTTATATGATGCCGACGCGCCCCAGTTGGAATCTCGTAACGACGCCGATATCGTTTTACGCGACGACACTGTTGCTTGGCGTGCTGGCGATGGGCGCGGCGTTCGTCGCGAATTTCTGGTACGTGCAAAGTAAAAACCCTGGGTGCGCGAGCGAACAATGTGTGCTCCTACGCGACTCGCTTCGGTGGATTGCGATCGCGTCCATCGTTCTGCTTGGCTTCCAATTCGTCGTCCTGCCCTTGTCGATCGCGTTTATGGCGGCAAGTGGCGCGGCGGTGAGCGCGGCGATGTTCGTCGGCGAGTACGGCGCGCTGTTCGCATTGCGCCTCGTCCTGGTGTTCCTCGGCGCGGGTGTGCTGGGCATCTTTGTGTATCGCGAAGCGCAGAGCGCGGGACACGAACGGCAAATGAGTTGGCTGGCGTACGGCGCGTTCGCGTGCGTGCTGGTCGGCGAAGTGGTTGGACGATTCTTGTTTTACGCGACGACAACGCATTTCGGTTTGCAGTAAGGCAAATTTCCAATTTGCCCTACAGATTGAAATGGAGGAAATGCAAATGAGTGATCAAAACAATTGCGCTCGAACATTGACGCGTCGAAGTTTCTTGAAATGGAGCGCGGCGGTCGGTGGAACTGCCGCGTTAGCCAGCAGTGGGCTAGACCTGGGTTTGAAATTCACCGGCACGGCGCAAGCATCCCCGGTTGCCGATGCGCCGAAAGAAGCCCGGTGGGTTTCGGTCGCGTGCTGGCAAGTATCCGATGAAGCGCAAGAACTGGGCACCGGGCGGCGGCAAAAAAGAACTGCGCGGCAAAGACGAGTGGGTACGAATTTCCTGGGACGAAGCATTGACGCTCGTCGCGAATGAAATCATTCGCATCCAAGCCAAGTACGGCAACAAGTCTATCTTTGTGTCGGGTGGTTCGGAGATTGGTCGCGCGCTCACGCTGTTCGGCGGGTACGTGCCCAGTTACGGCACGACATCGGGCGGCTCGATTCACGCGACCAAGACGACGATCCTGGGTTACACCGGGTATGTCAATGCGATGATGAGCGATCGTATGGATCATCGCAAGACGACCTTGTTCGTGCACTGGGGGCTCAACTCGATTTCGAGTAGCGGCGGCAACCCGACGTACAACCATCTACAAAACAAAAAGAACGGCGCGAAAATTATCGCGATTGATCCGTACTACACCGACGCCGCCCAAGTCCTTGCCGACGAGTGGATTCCGATTCGCCCGAACACCGATCACGCGATGGTGTTGGGCATGGCATACACGCTCATCACCGCAGACGATCCCAAGCCGAATCCGTTGATTGACTGGGATTTCTTGAATCGTTGCACGCTCGGGTTCGACAAAGACCACATGCCGACGGGCGCGGATCCGAAAGAAAATTTCAAGGATTACGTGCTTGGCACGTACGATGGCACGCCGAAAACGCCGGAATGGGCGTCGGCGATCTGCGGCATAGATGCGGCGCGCATTCGTTCGCTCGCGCTCGAAATCGCGAAAACGAAAAATGTCGGCTTGGGTATGTCGAGCGCGACGGCGCGGCAACAAAATTCCGATTCGTGGACGCAAATGTTTTACACCTTCGGCGCGATGAGTGGACACATCGGCAAACCCGGCAGTTTCACCGCCGACGGGTACTATCATCAAAACTTTAGCGGCTTGCGTTGCCTTGTGGACATTGTGCAACCGGGCAGTAGCGGTTTGCCGAGCGTCGGCGCGAATCCCGTTGAAGAAAAAGCGGCGGATGTGTGGACGGCATTGCCCCAAGTGCCGGGCACGCGCCTGTGCGAATCCTGGATGTGGAAAGCGATTGCCGATGGCAAGTATCAAGCGGTCAAGGGACAATGGCGCGATCTGAATATCCAAATGATCTATCACGGCGGCGGTGCGAAATTGCAAACGGTGGATGGAATGAGCGACGGCATCGCCGCGCATCGCAAGGTCGAGTTCGTCGTCAGCCAGTCGCAAATTTTGACGACCAATTCCAAATATGCGGATATTGTTTTACCGGTCACAACACCCTGGGAACGCGATGGTGGAATGGTCATCGCCGGCAATCGCGAGTTTGGTTTGATCTGGGGTCAACAAGTAACCAAGCCGTTGTTCGAAGCGAAAGACGATTTGTGGATCGCGGCGGAGATTGGCAAACGGTTGGGCGTTGATGCGACCAAGATCGCGCCGCTCTCGAACGCGCAACTAGTGTACAACCAAATCGTCGGCTCCAAAGTTTTGAAGGACGACGGCAAGACAACCGAGCCGCTCGTAACGATCAGCGATAACGATGTCAAGTCGCTCGCCGAAGCTGGCGTCGTCGTCAAGCCGCAAGCCGGGCGCGTGGCGCTCGCGAAATTCCAGGAACTGGGATTCTATCAAGTGCCGCGCAAGCCAGGCGATAATTTCGAGGTCGTCGCGCTCAAAGCGTTCCGCGAGGATCCGGTCAAGAATCCTCTGCCAAACAAATCCGGCAAACTCGATATTCACAGCAAGACGCTCGCGGACATTATCGAGTCGCGCGGGTGGTCAACGATCAAACCGATCCCGGCGTACAATCCGGCGCAAGAAGGATACGAAGCCACGTTCAAAGATTTCAAAGCCAAAGTGAAAGGCGAGTATCCGTTGCAGTTGTACACGATTCACTATTATCGTCGCTCGCACTCGGTCTTTGACAACATTCTCACCCTGCGCCGCGCCTTCCCGCACGAATTCTTTATGAATCCGATTGACGCGCAAGCGCGCGGCATTCAACACGGCGACATTGTGTTGATTCGCAGTCGGCACGGCAAAACGATTCGCCCGGTCAGCTTGACGGAACGCATTTTGCCGGGCGTTGTTACACTGCCGCACGGCGCGTGGGTCGAGATGGATGAAGCGAGCGGCATTGATAAAGCCGGCGCGGATAACATCATCAACGGCACGGTCCCGACCGGTCAAGGCACGTCTGGATGGAACACATGCAACGTGCAAGTTGAAAAATACACGGGTTCCATCGAACTCAAGCCCGACTATCAGTGGCCCCAGCGAATCCCGATCAAGGAGGCATAAGCGATGGCAAAGCAACTTGGCTTTCATATCAACTCGAGTGTGTGCGCGAATTGCAAAGCGTGTCAGGTCGCCTGCCAGGACAAGAACAACTTGCCTGCCGCGATTCGCTGGCGACGCGTCGTTCTGTATGGCGGCGGCGGCTGGGTCGAAAAAGATGGTCGCTGGATGCCGAACGGTGTGTTCAGTTACAGCGTTTCGTTCGCGTGTATGCACTGTGAAAATCCGTTGTGCGTGCAAGCGTGCCCGACCGGCGCGCTGATGAAACGCGCGGACGGCGTTGTGCTGATCAACCAGGATCAATGCGTCGGTTGTCGCTACTGCGAATGGGCGTGCCCGTACGGCGCGCCACAATTCAACGAAGCCAAAGGCGTGATGACCAAATGCAATTTCTGTGAAGACCTGCTCGCGCAGGGGCAGAATCCTGCATGCGTGGACGCGTGCCCGATGCGCGCGATCGAGTACGGCGACATCGCCGAACTGCGCGCGAAATACGGCACACTCGCCGAAGTCGAACCCTTACCCTCGGCGAGCATCACGTTGCCGCACGCGGTCGTTACGCCGCATCGCAACGCGCAAGCGAGCGGCACAGGCACAGGCAAGATCATGAATCTGCCGGAGGAGTTGTAAAATGAACGTTCGCGAATGGGCATTGATTACGTTTACGATCCTCGCCCAAATGTCCGTGGGATCGTTCATCGTGCTCGGCATCGTCCACTATTTCGTCGGCAAGAAAGCCGGCGAACAGCAAGCGGACGAACTCTCGGACCGCGCGCTCCTCGCGATTGGTCCTGTGCTCGCGCTCGGTATGGCGGCATCACTGCTTCACCTCGGCAATCCGCTCAACGCGTACAAAGCCGTCACGAACCTGGGAACCTCCTGGCTTTCACGCGAAATCTTTTTCGGCGTGTTGTTCGCCGTCGCGGGCGCGGCGTTCGCGGTGATGCAGTGGAAAAAGATCGCGACATTCCAGGTTCGCAACGTCATCGCGATGGTCGCCGCCGGGATCGGCATCGCGCTCGTCTACAGTATGTCTATGGTGTATATGATGCCGACGCGCCCGGGGTGGAATCTGATCACCACGCCGGTGTCGTTCTTCGCGACGACGTTGTTGTTGGGCGTGCTGGCGATGGGCGCGGCGTTCGTCGCGAATTACTGGTACGTGCAAAGCAAGAACCCCGGATGTGCGAGCGAGCAATGCGTGTTACTGCGCGATTCGCTTCGGTGGATTGCCATCTCGTCCATCGTTCTGCTCGGTTTTCAATTCGTCGTGCTCCCGTTGTCAATCGCGTTGATGGCGGCGAGTGGCGCGACGGAAAGCGCGGCGATGTTCGTCGGCGAGTACGGTGCGCTGTTCGCGTTGCGACTCGTCCTGGTGTTCCTCGGCGCGGGCGTGCTGGGCATCTTTGTATATCGCGAAGCGCAGAGTGCAGGACACGAACGAATGATGAGCGTTCTCGCGTATGGTGCGTTTGCGTTTGTGCTGGTCGGTGAAATCGTTGGACGCTTTTTGTTCTACGCAACCGCCACGCACTTTGGGTTACAGTAGAAACGCGTAGGGGCGGGGTCCCCCCCGCCCCTACAAAAATCCTATGACCAACAAAATTATCTTTGCTCTTGGATTACTTTTCGTTCTGAGTTTATTCGCGCTCACCAACCAGGTCTCCGCCGCGCCGCCGCGCCAATCCACGCCGACGGCAACCCCCAAGCCGGCGAGCGGACGCGTCGCGACTGCCGCCGAAATCGCGCAAGCCAAACGCGATTGGTCCCAGTCCGGGCATGCGAGTACGTTTGACAACGGGATGGGCGCGAACACCACTTGCGCGCGTTGCAAGTCGCCGTTCAACTGGGATCCGCACGCGCCCGCGGCGCAAGGCGCGTTGGATTGCGGCGCGTGCAAGCGCGTGCCTGGCGCACCGCGTCCCGAATTGGAAGGCGGAGTCCCGATCGCGCCGAGCGCGTGGCTGAATATCGGTTGCGAAGTGTGTCATCAACCGGTCGGCAATTCGTACTCGACCGCGCTCGCGTTTTGGAGTAATGAAACCAAGCAATATCAAACCGTGCATAATGCGAACGAATTGTGCGAGCATTGCCACGAAGGTCGGCACGGCTTTGAAGTGTTGACCGAACAAAAAATTTCGCCCGCGCATAAAGGATGGGCGTGTACACAGTGTCACGGTTCGCACAATAAACCGGTCGCGTGCGCGGATTGTCACGATCCGAAAAAAGGTCGCGGCGCGGCGGAACACATCGCCCATCCGCAAGTGAATTGCACCGCGTGCCACGATGCCGGCGGCTTGAGCGTCGGATTTGAAACAGAAACGTCCTCGCGTATCGCGGCGCGACATTTGAACACGTACATCACGCTCCGCTTTGCACACACGCTCACCTCGTGGCCCTCGCACAATTTACAATTGGCGGTGGATTGCAAACGCTGTCATCATCCGCAAGGCACACTGCGAAATATCGTCGCGGCGCGCGTCGGGTGCGATGAATGTCACGAAGAAGGCGCGGCATTATTTTGGTGCACGAATTTTCCGCGCAACCCAGACCCGCATCCCACACCGACGCGCAAACCTTAAGCGGACGCGATGATCTCAATGAAACACTCACCAGGCGCGATCCTTGTGTGCGTTGTGTTCGTCGCGTTTCTGCTGGGCGCGCCGACGACGCACGCGCAAACCCACGCGCTCGCAGTTTTCATTCAAACTCCGGCGCAGGGCGAAACGTTTTACGTTGCGCCCTCCTCGTTTTTGTACAGCATTTACGTCAAAGGTTGGATCGTTACCAGCAACCCCGAACCGACGCTCATCAAAGTCGAGTTGGCTTTACTGCGCGGCACCGAATTGACCGCGCGGGTTGAAGCGCGCGCGCAACCCGATGGATCGTTTTCGTTTTCCGTTACCGCGAATCCTGACGCCGCCGATTTCCCCGATCCGCACACCGGTTGTATCGAGTGCCATTTCACTTCCGCGCTTGCGTTACCGCGCGGCAAAGTGATCGTGCGCGTTACCGCGATCGACCCGGCGGGCAATCGCGCGAGTGCCGAACGCGCGATCATCGTAGATCATTCCGGCACCGCGATCATTCCGATCCAGGTTGTAGACGCCGATCAGCCCGCGCGACCGATCGCGCATATCCCCGTGCTGGGTTCCGCGCGCTTGTATCTCTGGCGCGCGCGTACGAGTATCGCGACGACCGATGCCGGCGGTCTTGCGCGCGTGCAAGTCGAAGCGTTGGGACAAGCATCCACGCGTTACGTTTTCGACGTGCCGCCGGTGATTGTGAACGGTGTGTGGTACGAAAGCGTCGAGTCGAAACAAGTAACGTTGAAACCAGGACAAACGCTTGGCGAGACGCTGACCTTGCCCGTGCGCGCGCGGCGCGGTCAAATCACCGGCGCGCTTCGTGGCGCGGGTGATCCTGGGTTGACCGTGCGCGCGATTGACGCGATCACCGGTGCGAGTTTTGTTACGCATACGCGCACAAACGCGTTCGCATTTTCCGATCTGCCGGTCGCGCGCTATTTTGTCGCGCTCGATCCAGCGGAACTTGCGCCGCGCGCGCTTCAAGCCCAAACGATCCCGGTTGATCTGACGACCGCGCCCGCCGCGTCCATCACACTGACCGCGAGTGTTGCGTCATCGCGCGTTGTGCGCGGCGCGCTCCGCGACATCAACGGCGCGCCGGTGTCATTCGGCTGGATCGAAATCGAATCGCGTGTCGCGCGCGCGCATCCGGCGACCGGCGAATTTGTGTTGTACGATGTGCCGGCACACGCGCAAACTCTGCGCGTGATCGCGCCGGGATTTTGGAGTCGGAACATTGCGATTCAAAACGACGCGCCGCTGGCGATCACGCTCGCGCCGCGCGACGAACTGCGATCAATTGCGTGGGGCAGAGGCGCGATCGCGATTCCGCCGGAAACGATCGCGGAATTGATCGGCGGTCGTTTGGTGTTGACGCACGGCGTGGCGTGGAGCAACAGCCCCGGCACATTCGCATTCGAAACCGCGGGCGCGACGATCACGCTCGCGAATGCGCGCGTCGCGATCGAACGCCAAGCCGAGCGCGCGTGGTTGTACGTGATCGAAGGCACCGCGACGGTCGCGCTCGACTCCGCGCGCCAAACGACGGTCAACGCCGGACAAATGATCGTGATTGATTCGGATTTCGAACATCTGCGCGCGGTCGCGATCGACCCCCACATCATTCGCGTGCTGACGGATACCTCAAGCGTTCCTTTTGATTTTGTGATCGAACCGACCTTGAGCGCGCAGGCGCGCGATCTGTTCGCGCGTTTTGGCATCAGCATCGCGCAAGGCGTTACGTTTGCGACGTACTTGCTGATCACGTTGGCGTTGGTGGGCGCGCCGCTCTTGCTGTGGGGCATTTGGTTGCGCGCCACGCGCCAAAATCACCCAACCGGGTGATGCGAGATTACTCCAAAGAGAGATGCGCGCGATCCGACTTTGCCGTATTCTGCAAGTGCTGTTGCAGGATGAAGCAATGATTGTTGGCGATCATCACCTGTCAACTGCGCCGCGCGCGCAGGATTGCACCAACAGGGAGGAAAATCGGATGAGTGAAAAAAATTTGATTGATCAAGTTGTGCAAGACACCGTGCTAAGCCGACGCAGTTTCTTGAAATGGAGCGCGGCGGTCGGTGGCACGGCGGTTCTCGCGAGCCAGGGCTTGAACCTAGGCTTGCAATCGGTGGCGGAAGCCGCGCCAGCCCAAGCCGCGCCAGCAACCAAAACAGTTTGGCAATCGTGCATGGTCAACTGCGGCAGTCGGTGTCCTCTGCGGATTACCGTACAAGACAACAAGATTGTGCGCGTCGAAACGGACGACACCGGCAAGGACGAGTACGGGCAACATCAAATTCGCTCGTGCGTGCGCGGGCGCAGTATTCGCCAGCGCGTCTACAACGCCGACCGGCTCAAGTACCCGATGAAGCGCGTGGGCAAACGCGGCGAAGGCAAGTTTGAAAAAATTTCGTGGGAGCAAGCGTTCGACACGATTGCCGGCGAACTCAAACGCATCAAGGACAAGTACGGCAACGAAGCGATTTACATTCATTACGCGACCGGTACGTTGGGCGGCACCGTCGCCAAAGCATGGCCCCCCCACTCGAGTCCCATCGCGCGGTTGATGAATTGTTACGGCGGCTATCTCAATCACTATGGCACGTACAGCACCGCGCAAATCGCGGCGGCGATGCCGTACACCTACGGCTCGAGCGCGAACAACAGCATTGACGACATTGCCAATTCGAAATTGATTGTGTTCTTCGGCAACAATCCGGCGGAAACGCGGATGAGCGGCGGCGGCGTGGTGTACTTTATGAAGGAAGCGAAACGCCGCGGCGACGCGCGCATGATTCACATTGACCCGCGCCTCTCGGACACGGCGGTGGTGGACGGCGGCGAATGGGTGCCGCTTCGCCCGGGCACGGATGCCGCGCTCGTTAGCGGCATGGCGTACGTGATGATCACCGAGAACCTCGTTGACCAAGCGTTCCTCGACAAGTACTGCATCGGCTACGACGAAGAGCACATGCCCAAAGATATTCCGGCGAACTCGTCGTACAAATCTTACATCCTCGGCAAGGGCGCAGACCGCACGCCCAAGACGCCGCAATGGGCGGCGGAAATTACCGGCGTCCCAGCAATCAAAATCGCTCAACTCGCGCGCGAGAGCGCGACGGTGAAACCGGCGTACATCGCGCAGGGCTGGGGTCCGCAACGCCACGCGAACGGCGAAGAGAGCGCGCGCGCGATTGCGATGCTTTCGATCTTGACTGGCAATGTCGGTTTGAAAGGCGGTAGCACCGGCGCGCGCGAAGGCGCGTTCGGCATTTCCGTCGCGGCGTTCCCCACCTTGACGAATCCGGTCAAAGCGTCCATCTCGTTCTACATGTGGCCCGACGCCATCAAGCGCGGTCCCGAAATGACCGCGACGCGCGACGGCGTGCGCGGCGTGGACAAGTTGACCGTCCCGATTAAATTTTTGTGGAACTATGCCGGCAACGCGATCATCAATCAGCACTCGGATTGCAACGGCACCGTCAAGCAGTTGGAGAACGACAAAGAGTGCGAGATGATCGTCGTGATTGACAATCACATGACCTCCAGCGCGAAAATGGCGGACATTCTTTTGCCCGATGTGACGAATTTCGAGCAGGACGACATCACCTCCGGGAGCGGCGGCAACATGGGCTTTGCCATCTTTACCGAAAAAGCCGTCGAGCCGATGTTCGAATGCAAGCCCGTGTACGAAATGTGCCGCGAGATTGCCAAACGACTCGGCATCGAAGATAAATTCACCGAAGGCAAGACCCAGGAAGACTGGCTCAAGTTCGTCGTCGAAGCGACGCGCAAAAACATTCCGACGTTCCCCGATTACGACACCTTCCGCAAGACCGGTATCTTCAAAATGAAAAATCCGGCGGGAAGTGTCATCGCGCTCAAAGCGTTCCGCGACGACCCGGTCGCGAACAAACTGACGACGCCCTCCGGCAAAATCGAAATTTTTTCCGAGGCGTTGTACAAAATTAGCAAGACGTGGCAACTGCCCCAGGGCGATGTCATCACGGCTCTGCCGGAGTACGCGCCGACCTGGGAAGGTTCGACAGATGCGCTCAAGAGCAAGTACCCGTTGCAGTTAATCGGGCATCATTACAAACAACGCACGCACTCGACGTACGGCAATGTCGAGTGGATGCAAGAAGCCGCGCCGCAAGAGGTGTGGATCAACACGCTCGATGCGAACAAGTACGGCATCAAGAACGGCGACAAGGTGCGCGTGTTCAACGACCGCGGTCAAGTCATCTTGCCCGCCAAAGTGACGGCGCGCATTATGCCGGGCGTGCTTTCGATTCCGCAGGGCGCGTGGTACAAACCGGATGCGAAAGGCGTAGACCAAGGCGGTTGCACGAACACGTTGACCGCGTATCGTCCTTCGCCGCTCGCCAAAGGCAATCCGCAACACACGAACCTTGTGCAAATGGAAAAGGCATAGGAGTGATGACGATGGCAAAGCAACTCGGATTTTATTTTGACGCCACCGCGTGCATCGGTTGTCGCGCGTGCCAAGTCGCGTGCAAGGATAAAAACGATCTCGTCGTCGGGCAAACGTGGCGCCAAGTCGTCGAAGTGTCCGGCGGCAGTTGGACCGCGCAAGAAAATGGAACGTGGGCGACGACCGCGTTCGCGTACTATGTCTCGCTCGGATGCCAGCACTGCGAAAAACCCTCCTGCGTCGAGGTGTGTCCGACCGGCGCGATGACGAAACGCGCGGACGGCATCGTTGTCGTCAACGCCGAGCAGTGCATCGGTTGTCGCTATTGCGAATGGGCGTGTCCGTACGGCTCGCCGCAATTCAATGAAGCCAAAGGCGTGATGACGAAATGTAATTTCTGCGAGGACTATGTCGCGCAGGGCAAAAAACCGGCGTGCGTGGATGCGTGCGTGATGCGCGCGCTCGACATTGGCGAGCTTGCCGATTTGCGCGTCAAGTACGGCTCGGTCGCGCAGATTGATCCACTGCCGGCGGCGAACCTCACACGACCCAGCATCGTATTGACGCCGCATGCGAAATCGAGCACGCACGGCGACGTGAAAAAACTCGCGCTCGACAAGGGAGGGATGAAATGAACGTGCGTGAATGGGCGTTGATTACGTTTACGATTTTGGCGCAAATGTCCGTCGGGTCGTTCATCGTCCTCGGCATCGTCCACTATTTCACCGCGAAAAAATCCGGCGAAAAACAAGCGGACGAACTTTCGGATCGCGCGCTTCTCGCGATCGGTCCCGTGCTCGCGCTCGGGATGGCGGCATCGTTACTGCATCTCGGCAATCCACTCAACGCGTACAAAGCGGTGACGAACCTGGGCACCTCGTGGCTCTCGCGCGAGATTTTCTTCGGCGTGCTGTTCGCGGTTGCCGGCGCGGTGTTTGCGGTGATGCAGTGGAAAAAAATCGCGACGTTCCAAATTCGCAATCTCGTCGCGATTCTCGCGGCAGTCATCGGCGTCGCGCTCGTCTACAGTATGGCGATGGTGTATATGATGCCGACGCGTCCCAGTTGGAATATGCTCACGACACCCGTCTCGTTCTTCGCCACAACACTTTTGTTGGGCGTGCTCGCGATGGGCGCGGCGTTCGTCGCAAATTATTGGTACGTGCAAAGCAAAAATCCCGGCTGTGCGAGCGAGCAATGTGTGTTGTTGCGCGATTCGCTCCGCTGGTTCGCAGTCGCGTCCATTGTGCTCCTGGGTTTCCAGTTCGTGCTTCTGCCGTTGTGGGTCGCGCTGATGGCGGGACCGGCGACGGCAAGCGCGGCGATGCTCGTCGGCGAGTTCGGCGTCGTGTTCGCGCTTCGACTCGCGTTCGTGTTCCTCGGCGCGGGCGTGGCTCGACATCTTTTTGTTCCGCGCGGCGTCGAGTCCGGGGCAAGAAAAAGTGATGGGCACGGTCGCGTACTTGGCGTTCGCGCTCGTCCTTGTAGGTGAAGTGTTGGGGCGGTTTTTGTTCTACGCGACGGCGACACATTTTGGGTTGCAATAATTAGACCTCACCCCTCACCCCCTGCCCCCTCTCCCCTCTCCTGCCCCTTCGACTTCGCTCAGGGTCGGGAGAGGGGAGAGGGGGTTGGGGGGAGTGGGGTGAGGCATATCAATTGGAGGAAAACACAAATGAGTGACCAAGATATTCTCACTCAAACATTGAACGCTACGCCGATGACGCGCCGCAGTTTTTTGAAATGGAGCGCGGCAATCGGCGGCACGGTTGCGCTGGCGAGCGGCGGACTCGACGTTGGTTTGAAATCAGCGCAAGCCGCGCCTGCCGCCGAAGCGGCACCGGCTAAAACCGGCAAGTGGGTGACGGCGGCGTGCTGGCACAACTGCGGCGGACATCGTTGTTTGAACAAAGCGTACGTCGTGGACGGCGTCGTCGTGCGCCAAAAAACGGACGACACACATCCCGACAGCCCGGACTTTCCGCAGAATCGCGGTTGCTCGCGTGGGCGTTCGCAACGCCACCAAACATTCGGCGTGGATCGCATCAAGTATCCGATGAAACGCAAGAACTGGGAACCGGGCGGCGGTAAAAAAGAATTGCGCGGCAAGGACGAGTGGGTTCGCATTTCGTGGGACGAAGCGTTGACCCTTGTCGCGAACGAGATCATTCGCATTCAGGGCAAGTACGGACCCGGCTCGATTGTTTCGATGGGCTCGGAGATGAATCGCACGCTGACCTTGTTCGGCGGCTATACCGATGTGTGGGGTTCGACCTCGTGGGGCACCTGGTTGGACAGCGGTCCGATCCTGGGTCTCGGCGATGGGTTGACGATCACGAGTCACAACGACCGGCTCGATATGCGGAACTCGCAGTTGATTGTGATCTGGGGCGAGAACCCGGCGTGGAGCACGCAGGGCAATGCGATGTACTTTTTCCAAGCCGCGAAAAAAGCCGGCGCGAAATTTATTTTTGTGGATCCGCTCTACAACGATTCCGCTTCGATCCTCGCGGACGAGTGGATTCCGATTCGCCCGGCAACCGACCACGCGATGTTGCTCGGTATGGCGCACACCCTGCTCGTGGAAGACGACCCGAAAACGAATCCGTTGATTGATTGGGATTTTCTCAATCGGTGCACGGTCGGTTTCGATAAAGATCACATGCCGCAAGGCGTGGACCCGAAAGAGAATTTCAAAGATTACGTGATGGGCGTCACCGATGGCGTGCCCAAAACCGCAGAGTGGGCGTCCGAAATTTGCGGGATTGACCCACAACGCATTCGCCAACTCGCGCGCGAAATCGGCATGAACACGCGCGCGGCATTGCTCACCGGTTGGTCGGTCGCGCGCGTCAACAACGCCGATGCGTGGCCCCAAATGTTCATGACGCTCGGTTGCATGACCGGACACATCGGCAAACCCGGTCACTCGACCGGCGTCAGTTGCTGGGAAAAAGCCGCGAACGGCGGACCGAACTTGGTGGACGCCGGCGGCACCGGCTTGCCGAGCGCAGGCACCAACCCGGTCAAATCGCGTTTGAATAACAATGAACTGTGGGACGCGATTATCAAAGGCAAGTACACTGCCGGGTACAAAGATGTCAAAGACATCAACATTCAAATGATTTATCACGGCGGCACCGGCTCTGCGCTCAATCAAAAAGTCGGGATGATGAAAGGCATTCAAGCGCATCGCAAGGTCGAGCTTGTCGTCAGCCATTCGCATTTCCTCACTTCGAATTCGAAATACGCCGACATCGTTCTGCCGGTGACGACGCAGTGGGAGCGCTGGGGTTACATCAAAGGCAATCGCGAAGTGTTGATCTGGGCGAGCCAGGTCACGCCGCCGCTGTACGAGGCGAAGGATGACATTTGGATCGCGGCGGAGATCGCCAAGCGGCTCGGCGTGGATCCGAGGAAGGTGGATGCGTTGCCGTTGGCGCAACAAGTGATGAATCAAATCAAGGGCGCAATGGTGACCAAGGACGACGGCAAGACCCGCGAGCCGCTCGTCACGATCACGCCCGACGATGTGAAAGGGTTGGCAGAGCAAGGCGTCAAGGTCGAAGCGCAAACCGGGCGCATCACGCTCACCGAGTTCCGCGAAGTCGGACAGTATCAAGTCGCGCGCAAACCCGGCGACAAGCTTGGGTTCATCGCATTCGAAGCGTTTCGCCAAGACCCGGCGAAAAATCCGATCAAGACCGCGACCGGCAAATTCGAAATCTATTCGAAAGCGCACGCCGAGTTTGTCAAGAGCAAGGGCTGGACGGAAATCGCGCCAATCCCAACCTACAACAAAGCCATCGAAGGATACGAAGACACGTTCTCAGATTGGAAGAAAAAAATCAAGGGCGAGTTCCCCTTGCAACTCGTGACGATTCACTATCGCCGCCGCAGTCACTCGATCTTTGACAACATTCCGCAACTGCGCGAAGTGTACCCGCAAGAGTTTATGATCAACCCGGCGGACGCCGCCGCGCGCGGATTGCAGAACGGCGACATTGCGTTGATTCGCAGTCGGCACGGCAAAGTGATTCGCCCGGTCTTTGTGACCGAACGCTTGATGCCCGGCACGGTGATGCTCGGCGAAGGCGCGTGGGCAGAGTTGGACGACGCGACCGGGATTGACAAAGCCGGCGCAACGAACATTTTGAACGGTGCCATTCCGACCGGGCAAGGACACCAGGGTTGGAATAGTTGCAACGTTCAAGTCGAGAAATACAATGGCACGCTGGAACCGGATGTGAAATGGACGCAGAGAATTCCGGTGAAAGGAGCATAGACGATGGCTAAACAACTCGCATTTCATTTCGATGCAAGCGCGTGCAACGGATGCAAGGCATGTCAAATCGCGTGCAAAGATAAAAACGATTTGCCGCTCGGTATCAATTGGCGGCGCGTCGCGCAGTACGGCGGCGGCGGTTGGTTGCCGCATCCCACGCGTCCCGATCTCGTCGTCGCGAACAACATCTATGCGTACTCGATGTCGGTCGCGTGTATGCACTGCGAAAACCCGGCGTGCGTGCAGGCGTGCCCGACGAACGCGTTGACCAAACGCGCGGACGGCGTCGTGTTGATCAATCAGGATCAGTGCGTCGGCTGTCGCTACTGTGAATGGGCGTGTCCGTACGGCGCGCCGCAGTTCAACGAAGCCAAAGGCGTAATGACCAAGTGTACTTTTTGTGAAGACCTGCTCGCGCAGGGACAAAACCCGGCGTGTGTGGATTCGTGTCCGGCGCGCGCGCTCGCCTATGGCGAACTGAGCGAACTGCGCGCCAAGTACGGCACGGAGAACGCGATTGAACCATTGCCCGCCGCGAATCTGACCGCGCCCGCGCTCGTCATCACCCCGCATCGTCACGCGCAAGCGAGCAGCAAAGGCACCGGGCATTTGCTGAACGGAGAGGAGTTGTAACGATGAACGTGCGTGAATGGGCGTTGATTACGTTTACGATTTTGGCGCAAATGTCCGTCGGTTCGTTCATCGTGCTCGGCGTCGTCCACTATTTCGTCGGCAAAAAATCCGGCGAAAAACAAGCGGACGAACTTTCGGATCGCGCACTGCTCGCGATTGGTCCGGTGCTCGCGCTCGGCATGGCGGCATCGTTACTGCATCTCGGCAATCCACTCAACGCGTACAAAGCGGTGACGAACCTGGGAACGTCGTGGCTCTCGCGCGAGATTTTCTTCGGCGTGCTGTTCGCGGTCGCCGGCGCGGTGTTCGCGGTGATGCAGTGGAAAAAAATCGCGACGTTCCAAATTCGCAATCTCGTCGCGATTCTCGCGGCGGTCATCGGCGTCGCGCTCGTCTACAGTATGGCGATGGTGTACATGATGCCGACGCGCCCGGGCTGGAATCTCGTCACGACGCCGCTCGCATTTTTCACGACGACGTTACTGCTCGGTGTGTTGGCGATGGGCGCGGCGTTCGTCGCGAACTACTGGTACGTGCAAAGCAAAAACCCTGGGTGCGCGAGTGAGCAATGCGTCCTCTTGCGCGATTCACTGCGCTGGTTCGCGGTTGCGTCCATCGTGCTCCTGGGTTTTCAATTCGTGCTCCTGCCGTTGTGGGTCGCGCTGATGGCGGGACCGGCGACGGCAAGCGCGGCGATGCTCGTCGGCGAGTTCGGCGGCGTGTTCGCGCTTCGACTCGCGTTCGTGTTCCTCGGCGCGGGCGTGCTCGGTATTTTCTTGTTCCGCGCGGCGTCGAGTCCGGGTCAAGAAAAGGTGATGGGCACGGTCGCGTACTTGGCGTTCGCGCTCGTGCTTGTCGGTGAAGTGTTGGGGCGGTTCTTGTTCTACGCAACCGCGACGCATTTCGGTTTGCAGTAAAAAAATCGGTGTAGGGGCGATGCATGCATCGCCCCTACGTGCCCCTACCATTCTCCGATGCGCGCGACAAATTTTTTTGTACTCCTCATCCTGGGTTTGTATTTCTTCTGCGCGCCCCCACTCGCCGCACAATCCGCGCGGCTCCGCGTCACGATTACGCATCCCACCGAACGCGAAACGCTCTACGCTTCGCCCGAAGCGTACCTGTTCAGCGTCAAGGTCGAGGGCTGGGTCGAGACGAGCAACCCGGAACCATCGCTCATTCGCGTGCGACTCGATATTTTGCGCGGGCGCGAATTGACCGGCTCGCTCACCACGCGTCTTTCGCCGGATGGTTTCTTTGCGATTCCGGTCGCGGTCAATCCCGGCGCAACCGAGTTCAACGATCTGCACACGACTTGCCCCGATTGTCATTATGCGTCCGCGCTCGCATTACCGCGCGGACAAGTGACGTTGCGCGTGACCGCGACCGATCCGAGTGGCGCGCAAGCGATTGCCGAGCGGCACATCGTCGTAGACCTCTCTGATTACGTGCGCGTGCCGGTGCAGGTAATGGATGCGGATGCGCCGACACGCGCGCTCGCGAACATTATCGTGACCGGTTCGACGCGCCTGTACTTGTGGCGCGCGCGTTCCGTGTCCGGCACAACGGACGCGACCGGGTTGGCGCAGGTTCGCGTCGAGGCGCTCGCCGAATCTACCTCGCGGTACGTCTTTCAAATCGCGCCGACGATTGTGAACGGTTTTTTGTATCAAGGCGTCGAAACAAAAGAACTCACGCTCAAGCCGGGACAAACACAAATCGCGCCGATTGTTTTGCGCGCGCGCGGACAACGCGGACAAATCACCGGACGACTCGATGTAAGCGGCGCGCCGTTGACCTTGCGCGCGATTGACGCGGCGACGGGCGCGACGATGGCGATTTCGACGACCCAGGATGCGTTTGCGTTTCGCGATGCGCCGGTTGCGCGCTACGTGCTCGCGCTCGACCGCGATGAACTTGCCGCGCGCGCGCGCGACGCCGACCCAATATCGGTTGATTTGACGCGCGCGCACTCCGCGCACATCACCACGACGTTGACGACGCGCGCAATATCATCGCGCGTTGTGCGCGGAAAAATCAACGCCGCGCCTATTGCGTGGATCGCGCTTGGCGGCGAGACGCGCGCGACGCGCATCAACCCGGCGACCGGCGAATTTGCGCTCTACAACGTGTCGCCCTCCGCGCGCACGCTGACCGTGACCGCGCCGGGATTTTTCAGCCAAGTTGTCGCGCTTGATGACGCGCGCATCTCCGTCGCGTTGACCGCGCAACCGGCATTGCAAAAAATCGCGTGGGGCAGTGGCGCGCTGATGTTGCCGCCGGAAACGCGCGCGGAGGTTGCATCGAATCGCATCACGTTGACGAACGGTTGGGTGTGGGGCGAAGGCGACGGCGCGTTCACCATCGAGACCGCCGAAGCGATTATCGCGACCGAGTCTGCGCGCCTCGCGCTTGAACGCACGCCGAATCGCGCGTGGTTGATCGTGATGAGCGGCAGTGCGCGTGCCACGTTTCGCGCGAATCAAAATTCGGTGAACGTTGGCGCGGGGCAGATGCTCGCGCTCACTGCGCGCAGTGCGGCGCAAGTCGTTCCATTCGATCCCATCGCTCTGCGCGTGTTGAGCGAAGGCGAACGCAATCCGGTGAACGTCGTCGTCGCGTCGTCGCTCGACGCGCAGGTGCGCGACACGTTGGCGCGGTGGGGCATCAACGTCGCGCAAATCGTCACGTTCGCCACATACGCGCTCATCGTGCTCGCGCTCATCGGCGCGCCCGCGCTCGTGTGGCGCGCATGGCGACGCCAGTAACGAAAATCACCCAACCGGGTGATGCGAGATTACTCCAAAGAGAGATGCGCGCGATCCGACTTTGCCGTATTCTGCAAGTGCTGTTGCAGGATGAAGCAATGATTGTTGGCGATCATCACCTGTCAACTGCGCCGCGCGCGCAG
>JACRPR010000025.1:0-39312 GCA_016223105.1 Chloroflexota bacterium
GCGTTCTTGTTTCTCGTCCATACTCCCTCCTTGGAGGAAGTATGGCACATGTTCACGATGTGGTGAACCTCCTTTGACCTAAAGTGTTCACGATGTGATGAACTCTAGGTGTTCACGATGTGGTGAACCCTGACAGGTAGTAATCAGTTTCTTCAAACCCAATGGCTCAAAGTTGTACGAGAAATAATGGAAGAAATTGCTGATACGCGGGTCATCACAATTGCAAAACACCACTTTGTTTCTAAAGTGGTCTTTATAGTGTCCAACTTCTCTTTCAATGTCGGCAAGTATTGTGTAGAACTCGTCGTTCTTTTCGTTCTTTGCTTTGTTCAAATTTTTGTTTGTCGCAATTCTTGTCATTTTTTCTGTCCGTTTCACACTCGTTTCAATTGGCTCCCCGCAATCATCATTACGGAGATCCAATTACTGCTTTTCCTTATCCGATTCCGCATCAAGCACCTGTGCGATGAATGGTCTCAACGAAGGAATCCGCGCGGTAGCAGTTTCCCAAACAATCGTCGCGTCCGTTCTAAAGTACGCGTGAATCAAATCACAAGAATATCGCGCAGATAATCAAGATGCCCGCGCGCGAATTTCATACGCACACCACCTCGCGCAAAATTCGCGCGCCAATTTCGCCTTTGAGCGCGCGCCGCGGCACCAGGTCAACCTTGACGCCCAATTGTTTGGCGAGATACTCTTCCAAATCCATAAACTTAACAGATCGGGCGGCTGTTCAAATTCAACCAGGATATCGAGATCGCTACGGCGTGATTGTTCATTGCGAACGTACGATCCAAATATGCCGAGCGACTTGACCTGGAATCGCTCCGCCAATTCAGGCATACGTTTTTTTAGAACCGTCATCGAACGGCGCAATGTCATTGGCTTGCGTCGTTTTTCATTCGACTTGTCCATAACAACCTTTAGCGCGCGACGGTCCGCCGTCCCTCATGAACGAATTGGACAATTTCCGCCGCGCCCAAATTCAAATCTATGCCTTTCACATCCAACGCCGATTTGGTTTTGCGTTCGGGGCGAATCACAAAAACCTGCCCGCGTTTATTTTTAACGCGCAACTGTCCCAACCTGGCGGCTCGTTCAAGAACCGCGTCAAGCGTTGGACGCGCGCGTGTGCGAGTTCGAATGGTCATTGGGAAACCTCCATAACCCGAATACGTTTTTGCCGCGCATGTGCCAGTAATACACGATCCAATGAAATCAACGGGCTGGCGAATTTGATCGCGCACTGAAGCAGATAGGCATCATACGCGTAAATTCCCAACTCGTCCGCAATCTTGAGCGATTCCCGAATATCAACGTCAACAAAATTGATCGGGATACTTGTGTAGATCTCAATTGCCTTTTGCGCCTGTGCAAGTGTTATCCGTTTTCGCTTGAACATCGCCGAAAACGCATTGCCAATTTCCCAATGAATCGAATTAGGCGCGATCAAATCCGCGCCTTGCGTCATACGAATCAACGCGTCTTTCTCGGATTCATTTGCAACCACCGCCACCATAACTGACGCATCTACAACGATATTCATAAGTTGATCCTAAACTTGCCCCCGCGCCGCCGCAACCGCTTTCTGCGCGCCCTCTTCGAGCGTCTCCGCCGTCAGCATATTCGCGTTCGCGAGAATCTTGCGCCCCTCTTCCGCGTTCGTCCCGACGATGCGCGCGACCATCGGCACATTCGTTTTGACGCCCTTTAACCCTTCGACGATCCCGCGCGCAACTTCATCACCGCGCGTAATGCCGCCGAAAATGTTGAACAGCACCGCTTTCACATTCGGGTCCGACAAAATAATTTCGAGCGCGATCTTCACCTTGTCCGCTTTTGCGCCGCCGCCAATGTCGAGAAAATTCGCCGGCTCGCCGCCGTAAAATTTGATCACGTCCATCGTCGCCATCGCGAGCCCCGCGCCGTTCACCATACAACCGATGTTGCCGTCGAGTTTCACGTACGACAAACCGGCTTTGCGCGCTTGTTGTTCTTCGGACGATTCCTCATCCACGTCGCGCAATTGTTCGAGATCGAGATGCCGATACAACGCGTTATCATCCAAAACGATTTTGCCGTCTGCCGCGATCAACTTGCCTTCGCCAGTAACGACGAGCGGATTAATTTCGGCGAGCGACGCGTCCACATCCACGAACGCGCGATACAAACCGGTCGCGATCGCGGTAAACTCGCGCACGTTCGCTTTATCAATCCCGATCGCGAATGCGAGTTCGCGCGCCTGGTAATCTTGCAAGCCAAACGCGGGATCGATCGCGACGCGAATAATTTTTTCCGGTGACACGCGCGCGACCTCTTCGATCTCGACGCCGCCCGCCGCCGAACCCATCATCGTCGCGCGGCGCGTCGCGCGATCCACGACGACGCCGAGATAAATTTCGCGCGCGATGTTGATCGCCTCGTCCACCAACACTTTGCGAACCGGCAACCCCTTGATCGTCATTCCTAAAATTTGATCCGCGATGGTCTCCGCGTCATCCGGCGTCGCCGCGACCTTGATGCCGCCGGCTTTGCCGCGTCCGCCAACCAACACCTGGGATTTGATCACCACTTTTTTGCCGAGTTGCGATGCGACCTGGCGCGCGGCTTCGGCGTTCTCTGCGATCGTGCCTTTTGGAATCGGGATGCCGTACTTTGCAAAAATTGCTTTGGATTGATACTCGTGTAGTTTCACGTTGCCCCCTGGAAGAATTTCAGATTGCGGATTTCAAATTTCAAATTTACATTCGCGTAATTCGCGGATGAACTCGCTTGCATTATAATCGCGTTCTTGAAAAAAACAAGATGCGTGATGAGGACATTCATCACGCATCACGCATCACTCGCCGATTCTTCATCGCTCGTCGCGAGTTTCATTCCTTCGCGCCAGATGAAGAATAGCCCCAGCCCGGTAATCATCAAGTACTGAATCGCGTGCGTGCCGAGCGCGATGCTCGCCGCGGTTGTTTCGTCCACACGCAATGCGCCGAGCGCGAAAATTCCGGCGGCTTCGTACGGACCCAAACCGCCCGGCGCGGCGGGAATCATCACGCCGAAATTGATCATCACCATCGTCATCACCGAGGCAACCGCGCGCAGTGGCGCGTCCGCAATCGCATCGAACGCGATCAACATCAAAAAGTACGTTGCCGATTCGAGCGTCCAAATCGCGATAGAGAAAAACGCAATCGCCGCGATGTCGCTCGCGGATTTCAACGCGTGCAAGCCGGTTACAAACGAGCCGAGCATTTTTTCGATCCGCGCCGCGAAACGATGCGGCATCAAGCGCGTAATTTTTTTCAAAAGCGCGCGCGCGAGCGATTCGCGCACGAGCAGGAAAATCAAACCGATCAGCGCGATGCCAAAGAGCGCGGTCATCGCGACGACAATTGCTTCCGCGAGCGGCGGCAAATCGAGACCGAGTCGCTCGAAGGACGCGAGCGCAATCAGTAAAAATCCAATCAGCGTGAGACCGTCCACGACGCGTTCGACGATCACGGTCGCAAGGCACAACGTGCGCGATATGCCTTCGCGTTGACCGAGCCAGTACGCGCGCGCGACTTCGCCGGGGCGCGCGGGCAACAAATTGTTAAACCCAAAGCCGACGATCAAAATCGGAAACAAACGGCGGAGGGAAATCGGTTTGGTCGGCGCGAGAAATTTTTGCCAACGCGCGGCGCGCAAAAGATAACCGCACAACATCGCGAGCGCGGCGGCAAACACGAAACGATAATCCGCCGTCGCGAACGTGAGCGCGAGTTTTGGAAAATCAACCGGCGCGAGCGCGAGCCAGAGGAACAGCGCGGTGATCGCAATGCTGAGGATAAATGTAATTACGCGGCGAGTGTTCAAAAGATTTGGTCTGTCATTGCGAGCGAAGCGAAGCAATCTCCACACAACGCGTCGGGGATTGCTTCGCTTCGCTCGCAATGACACTGCGTTACGGTTTGCTGAAAATCAAAATGCGGTGATTGCCGGAATCAGCAATGTACAAATTGCCTTGCGCGTCGAACGCCATCCCGGTCGGCAAGTTGAACGACGCGAGATCAACCCCGCGCGCGCCAAAGACCGCGAGCAATTTTCCATCGTTCGAGAATTTGATCACGCGCGCACCTTCGGGATCGGTCGCGAACACATTGCCGTCGGAATCCACCGCGAGGTACGGTTTGTTCACAACGGTTTGACTATCCCACGCTTCGACGCTCCACTGCATCACGAAATTAAAATCCGCGTCGAATTTTTGGATGCGTTGATTCCAGGTATCCGCGACGAAAATATTGCCGCGGTGATCAATCGCGATACCGACCTGCTCCAAAAATTGTCCGGTGCCTGCTCCGACGCCGCCGTACTGACCAAGCGGTTCGCCAGTCGCGGAAAATTTGGTGATGCGTTTGTTGCCGGTGTCAGACACGTACACATTGTTCTGCGCGTCCACCGCAATCGTGCGCGGACCGTAGAGCAAAAGCGGACTGCCGAGCGCGACGCCGCGCGTGTCGCCGTTCGTGCCCCACATCGTGACAAATTTTCCGGTCGCATCGAATTTTTGAACACGATGATTCCAGGTATCGCTCACGTAAACATTCCCGGCTTTGTCCACCCCGATACCCCAGGGTTGATTGAACGTACTCGGCGGCGAATTCGGAACACCTTCGGGACTCTTCGATCCCCACATCAGCAAAAATTTTCCGGTCGCATCGAATTTTTGAATGCGGTGATTGTCAGAATCGGCGACGTACACATTGCCCTGCGCGTCAATCGCAATCGCGCGCGGGTACTCGAATTGTCCGTTGCCCTTACCCGGCATTCCCAGCAGGCGCGTCGCGTCGAGTCGCACAAATTTTTTCTCGTACTCGCTTTCGGGCGCGGGTTGTTGCGGCGCGGTGCCGCCGTAATTCCACAACATCGTCGCGACATCTTTGCGAACGTAAAACGAAAAGAGATGCACGTATGGCCACGACGATTGGTTCTCTTTGTATTGATGGTGAAACCAGGTATTGAACAGGTCGAGCCGTTGTTGCGGATCGCGGAAATAATTCAGCACGCGCTCTAACGACAAATCCTTGTACCCTTCGAGGGGCCACCAGATCAATTTGTATTGGCGTTTGAGGTATTTGTTGCCGAGCCAGGGTTTGACCGCTTCTTCATTTTTCGATCCGACGATCACGACCGGTGCGTCGAACGGCGCGTTTGGATTCGCGCCATAGTATTGCGCGTTGCGATAATTTCGCAGATACCACACAAAGGGCCATGACGAATCATCGTCATACGCGACCTTGATGTTGCCGTTGTCGCACGGAATCGTTTGCGCGCGCCCTGCGGCGGTTTGCGCGCACAAACGCCGCGACAAATCTTCGATCTCGCGCATCACGGTAACATTATCGTGCGATCCTTGCGCGTAAATGATCGTCTCGGCGGCATTGTCCGGTTGCATATACACCGCCATCCACGCAAAGCGAAGCGTGAGCGCGGTCAGCCCCAGCACGGCGACGACCGCGCTGATGCGCGCGATCTCGCGCCCGGTGAATCGCCGCGCGATCAGAAACAACGCCGGCGCGATAAATCCAAGCAAGAGAATGAACGCGACGATAAATCCGTTCGAAGCGGAAAGTTGTTCGAGCGCTTGCCCCTGGAACGGTTGCATCGTCAGCATCATCCCAAACATCGCAAGCGCGAGTGGAATGAGCAACGCGATCCAGACCGCACCGCGCGCGAACAGATCGCGCCAATCGGCGTCGAGCAATTTTTCCAAGATCCAACCGGAGACGAACGCGAGCGGAATCGTCAAGTGCATCGTGAGCCAGGGCATTTTTTCGCCCGCCCAACTGAAAATGATCATCGCGCCGATTGCCCACACGAAGAGAAATGTTGGGAACGCGCTTTCCGGTTTTGTCGAATCGTACGTCGCGAAAAACGCGAGCAAGACCAACAGCGCGATGAACGCGATGACAAGTTGCTCGACGATGCCGGGAAATGCTTCGAGGAATAACGGACGCACCGCGACATAGTAGAAAATGATCCAGAGAATCCAACCCAGGATCGCGGCGAGCCGCGCCGGACGATACCGATACCAGTACCAGATCATTCCCGCGACGCCAACGATGTACGGCAACAATTCGTACATCGGCATCGTTACAAGCAAATAATAGTACGCGGGTTGACCGCCGCGCTGAACCGATTGCTGGGACAACCAATACCCGAGCGAGCCGAGCAAGCCGGTAAAAAATCCGCCGCCGTTCGTAAAGAAGGTCGTGAAGAAAACGACAAAGAGGGGCCAAAACAACATCGCGCCGACAAGCCACACGCGCGCGTTCCACCACAAGCCGAGCAACGCAGAGAGCGCGATCATTCCAACCGTCAGCGCGATCACGCGCAAGGCAACATCCGGTTGCGCTTGCGTGATCGCAACAATCGTGTTGAGATCGCTGAACGCGTTGACGGTGAGAAATTCCGCGTTGAATAATTTAAGCCACACCGGGTTGAGCGCGTAAATGATCGCGGGCGTGAGCAGGGGAATCGAAAATGTGCCGAACACCATCGCGAGATCGAAACTGGGAATCGCGCGCCAGGAATCGTCGTACGTTTTGCCGGTAAGCGAACGCAACGCGCTGTACGCGGCGATCAATCCAAAAAATGGAATGCCCAAAATCGCGGCGAACAACGCGGTGAGCGCATCGCCCCAGGGCACGCGCGGGCTCAAGTACTCGAATGTGAAATGCGCGCACAAAAAGATCGCAAAGATCGCGACGAAGATGAACGTCGTCTCCATCGCGGTAAACGCTAACGCGAGAAATGCCGCAGACGCTTACAGCCAACGGTCCTGGCGTTCGTCGAAATACTTGAAAATCGCGAGCGCCATCAACACGACAAACAGTTCGACGTACACATCGTGCCGGTTGAATCGCGAATAGTACATCACCGCCGGTGAGATCAACAACATCGCGGCGGTAACGAGCGCGCCTTTGCGTCCCAGCCATTTGCGAAAAAAGAACGGCAGAATAACCAGGATGATTCCAAACGTTGTGTTTGGTAAACGCGCGGAAAAATCATTATCGCCCAACAGGAAAAAGACGAACGCGGTCGCGTGATACAACAACGGCCCGTGGTAAATCGGATTGTGTTGATAGCCGCGCCCGGTGTAGAGATTCCACGACCAATCGGTGTGAATCGCTTCGTCGTGATTCCACGCGCGGTACGACAAATCCCACACGCGCGTCAAAACCGCCGCGGCAATGATGACGATCAAAAGCGCGCGCTCCCAATCGAGTTTCAGCCACGCGGACACGGGCGTATCGAGAAATGATTTGCGTTCGTTTTCAACCTGCATAATGACTCCAGAAAACAATTATGGCTTTTTGATCCAAACCACCGCGTCGAGCGTCTCCGCGCTCGCGCCTTCGCGAAAAATGAGCCAGCGCAAAAAATTTTGCGGCGGCGTGCGCGCAATTTCGAGCGTGTACTTTTGCCCGATCCAATCTGCGCCGGGCGCGGGCGCGTTTGCGCGCAAAACATACGCTTGCGCGTCTTGGGTAACTGTCGGTTGATCCACAAATTGCGCGTACCGAAAATCGCGCAAACTCCATTCGAGCGCGGGACCGAGCGCAGTATCCGCGACGATCACAAGCGCGCGCGTATCGTTCGCGCGCCAGCGCGATACGTCTTCGAGATCGCGCACGAGAATGCGCGCGCTTTGCGGCGTCGCTTGCATCACGATCAAATCTTGCGGATTGCGCGCCGCGATCAAACTCGTCCCTTCCGGCGCGCCGCCGAAATTAACGAGCGCGGTTTGGCGCAGTGTCCACACCGTCATGAAAACCAGGACGAACGCCATTCCAACATTGCGCGCGCGCGCCCACCCGACCGTCGTAATCGTTACAAACGTTACCGCGACGATGCCCGCGAGCGTCAGCCACAACACGACTGCCGCGCTGACATTCGCGCTCGCGTCGCGCGCCGTGACGCCCATCAAATTTTCCGCGGCGATGAGTGTGCCGCGCGTCGTGAACTCAACGACGAGCAAATACAGAAAGCCGGTTACAACGCTCGCGAGGAACAGCACCGGCGCTTCCTGGGTCAGCAACAATTCTTTCGCGTCCGGCGACGCGGTGATCGCTTCACTCAATCGCGTGAGCCACGCGCCAATGTACCAACTCGCGAGCAAAATCAACGGGACGACAATCGAAACGATGTGCGCGGGATTTTTATCGCCGGAGATCGCGGTAATGCTCAGCGCGACGATTGCCCACAGCGCGGCGAACAAAATCGGAATGTGCGCGCGTTCGCGTTGGCGCAACGCGAATCCCAGGTCAATCAACGCGGCGACGCCGAAGAAAAGCGGAATCGGTTCGTAAATCACGAGCGCGCGAAATGGATCGAACAGCGAACCGCCGGGCGCGAGCGCATCGAGCCAGGTCCCAAACATCGCGAACGTTGCGCCGAGTCCGGCGCGGTGAAGGAGAAAGAAAGTTGAGATGCCGAGAAAAATCGCGGAGAATAATAATGATGCGTGATCCGTGATCCGTGATGGGCGAGATATGATCGGCGCGATCAAACCGGCGCGCGAAAGAATGATCAACAAAATTATCGCGAGGACGATAGTCCACACGTCGGGCGCGGACAAGAGCGCGAGCGCGGCGGACGCGGCGGCGAGATTGAGATCGCGCGGCGCGGCGTCGTTGATGTATCGCCACGCGAACACGAACGCGGCAAATCCAAACGCGGACGCGAGCATCGCGCCGTCCGTATAACGCGAAAAGAAAATCAGCGACGGCGCAAACGCAAAGAACGCGCTCGCGATCAACGCGCCGACGCGACCCAGTTCACTGCGAATGAGCGCGGGCAGTAAAATCAACAGACTGCCGCCGAGCGCGGTCAGCAATCGCGCGTTCGCGTCGCTCGCGTTGAAGAGCGCGAAGATGAGCGCGTTGCCGGAAAATAACAACGGACTGCCGGTAAATCCATCGAACATTCCGCGCGCGAAATTCAACGACGCTAATGCTTGCCGCGCTTCACCCTGTGCGAGCGGCGCGGCGTCGAGCGCGATCAAGCGCGCGAACAATCCCAGGATTGCGAGCGCGGCGTACAACGCGAATTCAATTGTGAACGCGGAAACCTTTGCCGGGTTTTCAGCGCGCATAGATTCGGACATCGCCATCTTCAAAAACCAGTTGGAGAATTTTTCCAAACTTGTCAATCTGCGGTTTGCTCAAACTGTACTTGGCGCGTTCTTCGCCGCCGACGTTTGATAAATCCGCGCCACGTCCGCGGCGCGATCAATCCCGGCGGCGTCATTTTTGAAAAACGCGGAACCGCCGCGCCATTGCGATTCGTGCCCCGCCCAACCGAGCGGCGTCGCGAGTCCGGTCGCCATCGAAACGCGATTGCCGTACGAGTACTCGTTGCCCGGCGCTTCGACGATGCGCGCGCCGCGCGGCGCGTTCGTGTTGAGCCATTGAATCGCCGCGTAATCGCCGGGATTGATTTGGCGGATCCACGCGATTCCGTCGAGCGTAGGCGCGTTGCGAAAATCTTCCGCGCGATTTGGAATCGCGAACGCGGGATAGACAACGCTCGCGCCGAGCAGAAGCGCGAGCGCGAAAAACCACGCGCCGCGCGCGATGCCGGTGAGCAATCGCGCAAGATAAAACACCGCGAACGCTGACGCGATGGCAAACAGCGTCCACGCTTGAAAATAAAATTTGAAAATCGTGTTCATCCGCGTTCCGAATTGATCGCGAATGTACGCGAACTCGGAACCGAACGTGAGAAACAAGCCAACGAATGCGATGAGCAAAACGAACACCGCGCTCGCGTCAAACTCGTGCGGCGCGAGCGCTTCCGGCGCATCGTCGCCGCGCGCGATGTTCGCGCGCAACAGCACAAAAATCGCGGAGAGAAAAATAATAAGAACGATAAACAACCAGGGATCGTTTCGCAGAGGACCGAAAAACGCGGCGAGCAGTGCGAACTCATCGATGATTGCCGCGCTCGCGCTCGCGCGCACGGCGGGGCTGATCGCGAACACGATGAACGCGATGAGTGCGAGCGTGAGCGGAATCGCGATGAGAAACGCGACAAATCGCGCGACGTTCGCCCACGCGTTGACGAGCGATTGGTTTTGCCTCACGAGACGATGCGCGATGAACGCGCCGAGAATGAACACGAACAAACCGAACATCAAAAAATAGTGATGCAATTTTGTTTTGACGAACAGCACCGGCAAAATGCCGCCCGCTTGCGATTGAAAGCCGATGTAAAACGGCAAATATAAAATCACGGACGCGATGCCGAGCGCGAGGGTGAAGACGATCGCATCGCGCGTCGCGCGCGCATCCCAGCCATCGCTCGCGCGATAACGCGCAATCGCGAACGCGACAATCAAAATAAATCCGTACGGGAGAATGTCCCAGGAGTTGAGGGTGAAGAGTCCACCAAGAATCAAAGGCAAAAGAATAAATTCGTAATTCGCGCGAAGCGTTCGTAATTCGTAATTTGCAAAGTCGAATTCTGAATTATGAATTACGAATTTTGAATTTAGGAGATTCAGCGCGAGCGCAAGCGCGAGCAAAACAAACGGCAGTGCGAGAACGTGCGGGTGCATATCGCCGAGCAGAAAGCTGAACTGCGGAAATTCGTCAATCACTTCTTGCGTTTGTCCGAGTGCGACATCGTGAATCACGCGCGACGCGCGCCACCACCACCAATTGTCCTGCGGCGCGAGCGAGTGCGTTACCGTCGCGTCCGCGAGTTGCTTGACATCGAGCCACTCCCAAAATTCGCGCGAGCCAATGCCGAGCGCGTGGAGCGATTCAAAAAATCCTTCAAGGTTGCCGATGAGGAGGAGAAAGAGCGGCGCGAAGAGCGGGAAAATAAATTCGGAATTCGGAATTCGGAATTCAGAATTTTGAATTTTGAATTTAGAATTGTGAATCAGATCAAACGCGAGACCATACGCGCCCGTCGCCGCAAGCGCGAACATCAACGCAATCGCGAGATTGAACGCGATGCTGGGCGCGACGCCGCTTAACAGCGTCAACATTCCGACGATGATGTAACCGAAATAATAATAACTGATCGCGTAACCGGCGAGCCAGGGATCGCGCGGCGGAAATGTTTCGGATTGCAAAACGCCGTTGAGAAATGCAAACTCCATCGGCTTTTCGGTCGCGGTGATTTCCGGCATATACGCGCGCACGATTGCCCACGCGAAAAATGCAATCGTGAAAACGAGTTCGGTCACGAGGACGAGTTGGAAATTAGATCGAAGCCATTCAACCGGTGATGCGTGATGCGTGATGCGTGATACGTGATTCGATTGTGCGCGTCCCGCATACCACCAACTCGCGAGCGCGACCAGGATCGCGACGAGCGCGATCGCGCCGCGTGTGTTGGTGAGAAATCCAAATGTGGTCAGCAACCAAAACGGGTACGCAATCAACAACAAGCCGAGCGGTTTGATGAAGGCGTAACCGCGATCCGGCAAATTGCGAAAAAATCGCAACGCGATCGGCAAGACTGCCAAGCCGATCAATTCGAGCAAAAACCACCACGAAAAAACTTCGATCATCGCAACGTCTACTCCAAAATCATGTCATGCTGAACGCAGTGAAGCCTCGCGCAGTGAAGCATCGCGCGCGCGCGCATTGAGATTCTTCGCTTTGCTCAGAATGACCGTAGCGAAGGGGTTTACTCCGCATCCATTTTTTCAAACCGGCGCGGAATGGTGACCGGCACACTCGTCGGGCGCGGGGTCGCGCTTGGACCGGGCGTCGCGGTCGCGGTCGGCGTGCGCGTGGGCACGCGCGTGCCGGACGCGAGCGGCGAAAATTGCACCGCGCCGAACGCATCGAGATTGATGATGTTCGTCGCGACGACGGTCGAATCGCGCGATTCGTTGAACGCCTTGTCTGCGTTAATCGAACATTGCCACGAATTATTTTGCGCCATCACGACCGAGCCGCCCAGCCAAAACGGATATTTGCACGGACGACTCGATTTCGGTTCGAGTTGCGCGACATTGTCTTGCAGTAAATTTCCGGTCGAGAACGTGATCTCGAAACAATTGTCCGACGCGCCCGCGCACGTATTCGCGATAAATTTATTGTCGTTGCTCGGCAAGCCACGGTCGCCGTTGATGTAATAACAATTGCCGCTTAACTCACAGCGATTGCGCGTGATCGCGTTGCCGAGACAATTGAGACACACCCAGCCCGCCGTTTCGCATCCGAGCAAAAATTTTTTTCCATCGGGCGTCGTGCATCCATGATTGTTGCGGCTAAAATCGTTGCCGACAAAATAACTGCCGACGCTTCCGTAATTGTACGAACCCCACGCGACCAAGTCGCTCAACTGATTCGCAATGATATTGTTGTTGCGACCTTCAAATGTCGCGACGCCAATCGCGCCGCCGCGCACGATGACGTTATGCACCGTCGAGTTGCTCACGCTGTTCAACAAAATGCCGCCGCCGTAAATCAACGCGCCTTGCACTTTGGTCGGCGGATTCGTCGGAAAAATGCAATCGTTGTACAAACACAACCACGCGCCCAGGTCGCGCGGATCCGCTTTTGCTTGAATCGTGATGCCTTCGATCCAAATGTTACTGCCCTCCGCGACAATCGCGAATTGGCGCGTGAACCCGGTAACGATGGGCGAACGCGCCGGGTCGCCAAAAATCGCGATGTTGTTGCCGGCGATTCGCATCGGCGAGTACGTTTCGTTCGGACAGAGTTTGATGCTCGCGCGAATGATGCTCGGCACCTGGGGCGGGCGCGTGCATTGCGCGGGTTCGGGCGGAACCGGCAAACGCAATTCCGCCTTGTCCGTGCTCGACGAAACATTCACCGTTAAAATTTTTTGCCCGGCGGCGATCACGGTACTCGATGATGATTCGGTGCTCGCCGGCGCGATCAACACAAAACCGGACACGCCATCGCCGGTGATTTCGAGTTTGTACGGCACTGGCACATCGCCATCGTAATCGAGGTTGACGTGATACGTGCCTGCGCCGCGAAACGCGCCTTGCCAAAACAACGCGTACTGCAGGGTCGGCGAGCCGCGCCCAATCGGTTGCGGTTGTTCGCCGCGTTGCATCATCGCAATTTGTTCGGGCGTAAAAATTTCCATTCTGATTTTCGAAGTCAGCGACATATTGAATGCGGCGGGCGAATTGAATCCGATTTTGATGGGCGAACCGTCGCCGCGATAATCGAAACGATATTGCGCGCGTTTGCCCGGCGTCAACGTCATTTGTCCGGTCTGCGCGTGCGCGATGGTCGCGAGCGCGAACGACGCGAACAACGCGACAAGCGTGATTCGAAAAATTTTTATCATCGTCCCACCCACCAATCTTTTCTTGAACGCGGATCCAAAAATGTTCCGCTATCGCGAAGCGCGACGCCCATCGAATTGCTCATCGCTCTGCCGACGCCCTGCCCTGCGAACAACGCAGGCAAACTCGCGCGCCCCGCGATGTTCATCGCGTTGTAGAGGTTGAGCAGACCTGGTTCGACGCAAACATCTTCGAGGTGCAACGTGTATCCCAGGATGACGTTATCGTTACGCGTGTATTTCAATGTGATGCGCGTCGCGCTCGCGTACAACACGGTAACTTCGTACCCGCTCGGCAGTGTGCCGATGTCGTAACCCGACGCCGGGACACGAATAATTTCGCCGGGCGTCGTCGCCATTTTGATTAGCGTTACATCCCAGGTCGTCAACACATTGCCGCGACAATTGCACATCCAATTCCAATCGTAGACGCGCTGCGCGGACGAAAATGTTGGCGTGCGATTATTTTGAAACAAGCCGGGCAATTGCGGCGCGTTCGGATCCGCGCCGCCGCCAATGTCCACGAACGCGAGCGTCGCGGTTGTCGTAACATAGCCGCGCAAAGCCAGGTTCAAATCCGCGTGCGCTTCGGCGGGACGATCCGTCGGCGGCGGCAACATCGCGAGCGTGTGATACGTTTCGCTGACAATCGCGCCACAATTCGCGGTCGTCGTAAATAATTTTCCGGCGAGCGGCAAAAAAATCGTTGACGAAATCGCGTCGGACGGACGCAGTTCAGTCGCGCCGGTGAATCGCGCTTCGCCGGCGATGCGCGCGTCCGCGTTCGCGCTGAGCGCGCCGGTTGCCAGCGCGATCAACGCGCCGCACGCGCAGAAAAAAACAAGCAATCGTCCCGACAACATTTCAAGTTATTTGCATTATCGCAAAAATCAATGGTCGAGTTGTTTCATGCGATAATGATTCCGGCGAAAAGAGGCGTTACAGCGTAGCGAATTTGATGAGACATTTCTTCTTCACTAGGACGCCGCAAACTTTCTGCCAATTCGCTTTCCGTACGCATCAACAAATCAGCCAGCGCGGGTATCTCATCAGGACGGGTTGCAACCGTTGCCTGAAAAATTCCATGTAAAAGTATTGATTTTTGTTCACCGCCAACTTCCACGGTTTTACTTTCTTCAACAAGATATGTGTGAAGCGATGTTCCGATCTCCTGCCACCCAGTTCGCCGTCCTAGTTGTAGTGTCTGACGCCCAAACACAAGTACTCCTGCAGGTAGCGGACATTCAAGGGACTGACCAATCCACTTGAGATAAGCCGGACCTGCCGGGTATTCAAACGCGTGTTTCCGCAACGCGTCTGCAACAATTTCGGTATTTAAACCGAGCTTGCGAGTGAGCGGCCCCTCTGCCCCATACACTAACGCATCAACGTAGTCAGAAACGATATAGTCCTGGTTATCGCGCAAAGTCACAACTGTTGCTTCAGATTTTGTTGACTGTATGCCATTTGCCCCACGAACAAAGCCGTAACGATTATAACCAGGTCGTCTTACAGCACCAGCATACTTCTCTGCAAAAACCACCACGTCATTCCAAGTAACCAATCCTGCCACTTGATTACGAATCGCTTTGTATTGTTCACTGTACTTTTCATGAAATGTTTTCCAGTTCTGGAAACCGCGTTGGACTAGTTCAGCCAATTTGTTGCGGTCATTCGGACTGAATGGAGCACCTGAATCATTTATCAAGAGATCCTGAAATTGCTCTTGCGGTAATAATGCCATTACACGCGAATAGACCGACTCAAAGCGATCTTTTTCAACAAGAGTTTGGGTAATAAAACCCAGTCTTTGCCGTGCAGTAGCATACGCTTCGGCTTCCCGGCTATCTTTGACTACAACTGTGTCCACTAGAATAGTTTCACGGGAACCGAATCGGTGCACGCGACCAACGCGTTGTTCCATATCCATTGGATTCCATGGCACATCAACATGAATGAGACGACGCGCTATTTGCAGATTGATACCTTCTCCACCTGCTCGCGACGATACTAAAAATTGCGGGCCGTTGGGTTGTCCAAACCGGATAATTTCTTGTGTACGTTCCGCGTCACTTTGTCCACCAATGATAAGCGCAGGTCGAATTCCGGATTTTCGTTCCAAATATCCGGCTAAAGCAGTTACCGTTTCAATGGGCTGAGCAAAAAGCACCACCTTTTCAGAACCCACGGCAGGCAGAAGTTCACCATCAATTTTTTTCCATTTATCTTCTCCGGCGGTTTGGACCAAGCTCACCCCTTGCCAAAGTAATTGTTTAAGTTGCACTCGGTCAAATTCATCGGATTCATCATTTGTGTACTCTTCGATATCTTCTTCGGTGGCATCCTGCTGTTGTTTATTGACCTCACGTTTAATGCGCGCAAAAAGCATATCCAAGGGTTCATTAGAAGACCCAAGACGGTATGGGCGCATCGTTGCTAGAGCTTCTTTAAGGGATTGCTCTTGATTAGTCCAACCAAGCCGAATAGCCTGCCGTGCCAAATATCCTAATCCTGCCTGTGGACTGGAGGTTGCCCACTGCATAGCTTGTGCACAACGCCATCCGGCGGCGCGGCGACGCGCATCACTGCGTGGCACATCGCCGTCCGGCGGACGATAGAAATCATGAATGTCCTTTAGCCATTTGCGATGTTCCTGTCCCAAGTCAATCACAATTGGAGGATTGACCTGACGGGAAGGAAAGAGTGGCTGACCATCCCAACCCGAGACATCATCTTTAGTTCGATAGATCACACGACCAGCAAGCCGATCAAGAGACTCTTCATCGCGGCGCAAAAGACGGAGCAAATTTTCAAAGCGGTCTCCATGTCCCTGATGTGGCGTACCACTCATAAGGATCACTCGTCCTGGTTCCGGTGTGCGGCGAATCAATCTGCGAACCAGACTATATGCTTGTGTAGCATCACCGGCTTCCGGCGACCAAGCCGAGAGATGATGTGCCTCATCCACAATAATAACATCCCAAGCGGGCGTGTCGAGCATCTTATCTTGATTCTGTCCATGAACCGCTCGGTGCAGACTCGCGATGATACGCGAATCCGACATTAATCGTGCGTCTGTGTTTTGAGCAGTCCATTGGCGAAAATTCAAACCCAGGAGTTCAAACTCTCGAAATACATTACTTACCAACCGCGCCGGTGCCAAATACAACACGCGCAGAGCCGGATTCTGTGCAAATAGTTCCTGAAGTACCAATCCGACTTCAATCGTTTTCCCTAATCCAACTTCATCAGCCAGAAGTAAATATGCGAGGTTGTCGTTCTGTAAAACATGGTTGACCAGACTTACCTGATGCAACAAGGTTTCAACCGGACGTATATCGAATCGGCGTTGAGGATCCTCAGCAATGAGGTAATGGGAAAAAAGGCGCGCAACACTACGCCGTGACAGTGTCAACCAACCAATATCACCTGGCGGAGATTGAAGAAGTTGTGCCGGTGTCTGAAGTGCTGTCACCCGCCGATGATCAATTCCTTCATCAACCTGGGTATCCGATAATTCTGATTTACCCAAAAGACGACGTGGCGGATCAGCTAAGGTCAAAGTACGATAACCAAACTCATTATCCTCTCTCAAAAATGTACTTGGATAGGCAGAGTCTGGTTTGCGAAAAAGATATGTCTGTGGCATCTCGTATTCCTACCTCTGGGATAATTCTTCGGGCATAGCAGGTATCTCGGTCAAAGCCGTGTGCACCATTGCAAGAACCTCTTGCCGTTTAATCGTGTTCTCTCGTTTGATTCGTTGTTCATCTGTGGCCACAATTGCATTGGCAATCGGAGTTAATGGATCTTGGAAATCCGTGGACACAGCCAAGATGTCTTTTTTGGATTCACGATAAATTCTTTGTAACAAATCTTTGGCTGGCTCTTCCGCTATCATTGCCACCTCTTCCGCCAATTCACTGTAGAGTTTCAGGATGCGCTGTTTTACGCCGGGTCCAACATCTGAATTCTCGCTCACAAAATCTTTGCAAGCTTGTTTAATTCGTTTCTCGATGATGGGTACTAATCTTGCCCGCACTTCGTCACGCATTTCGCGTGCTGATTCTTTCCCAACTTCTTCGAGTTTCTTGGCGTTGGTCTGCAACGATTCGTATTGCTTTTGTATTTCCTTGGAGGACACTTTGCCTTGCTGCTGTTCAGCCCAATTCGTTAACTCGAATGCCAGACTCAGGCAGTCCTTGCCGTAATCACGTGTTCTTACTCGGAGGTCTTTCAGAATTTCTTTACTCCAAGCATCCGCGATCGGCTCTTCAAATTGTAGAGCAAATTCCTTCGGCAGATCAATATCTCGCGCTCCCGCGTATGCCCCACCGCGCCTAACAGAAGCTCGCAACGTTGCCCAATGCGCGGCACCTAAATTTACCATATACCTATCAATAGCCCGACTAGCTTGACCACGCGCAATGCGTACCACATTTCTGATTTGCTGCAGGACCCCACTATTCAAAAACTCATAGAATGCCCCTTGGCGACGCAGCAACTCTTCGCTTCGGGGCTGCAAAAAATGCTCCAAATCACTCCGAAGCTTCTCGGCTTCCTCTTTGGTACGTAACTGATTTTCCCATTGCGCCTCGATAATTTGAAGTTGAGTGTACAGACTGTCACGGAACAGGCGCGCCTTGTCGGCTACCCGGTTATTTAGTAGTGTTGCACGGTCAGCGGCTAATTGTTCGAGACTCCGAATAAAACTGGGAATACCAGATTGCTCGACAGTGCGAAGAAAAGGTCTGTTATCTTCATCTTGCTCAAGCAAGCGATTATATTCAAGGGCTGAAATTGGATGTACCCTTACCGTGGACAAAAGATTATGTGCCACCTTCTCCCGCGCTTCCGTTACATCAGCGGATGACAGCCAAATACTCTTCAGTTGTCTTTGCAAATCCTGTCGCATACGTTCTTCGACTTCAGCGACCACATCCAAAAAATGTTCGAAGCGACGTTTGCTTTTATCAGTTTCATAGTTGGAGTTGGCAATATCGTCTATTCGAGTTACCGCTACGATAACCACCGGATCTTCGTCCGGCTCATCGGCGGAATACAATAGTGTATTGAGAAATTCGCTCTGGCGTAATGTCTGCCCTAGCGTATCGGTGATACCACGATGATCCACTACAAGCACAAGTGCCTTGGCTTTTTCGCGAATCCATTCTCGCGTAACATCCTTATGGGCATCTCGCATGATACCGACGCCAGGAAGATCTACTAGTGTAATTCCACCTCGAAGAATTGGCGACGGCCAATAAATTGTAAGATTTTTGATAAGCGGTGCCATGAAACCAACCGCATGATAATACAACGCGTTGTCGAATGACTCATCATCATCAGATTTGCGGTCTATAGCAATGGTTCGATCAGGTTTATCCTGTATATATTTCAGAATATCCTGAATCTTCTGCAACCTCTTCTCATCCCCAGGCAGTACCATTGTGCCCCACCGTCTCGGCAAACCGACGACTTGCCGCAATGAATCAATCAGGTATTTCGGATCACGCTCCTCACCCTGATTATTAGTGACGAGCAATTGAGCACGCCGCCGCTTTTGTTCGCGCTCCTCGCTTTTACGTCGCTCATTTTCGGGCTGACCGTTTGAGTCACTTGAAATATCCTCTGTCTCTGGCAAATCGGTTTCATCAAGGTCTTCGGCTAGTATTTCTGTTTTATCGCTTACAAGCGGTTCACCTAATTCGGCTTTGTACATTTGCTCTAAGCCAAAGTAGGTACGTTGTATCATTCCTATGCCGTGATATTACACTTTGAGCTGAGGTTGTGTAGCATAACGCACCACTACGGCTTGTGCAGTAAGTGGACCGATGCCACCCGATGGTACAAGCGGTTGCTTACCGTCTACAATTGCATTTAGCAAAGTACTCTTACCTACACCCGAATTGCCGAGAAAACAAACCACCAATTCCGTGTCCAATGTTTCAACGGAGTGGCGTAGACGTTCAGCATCCCTAGCAAACTCAGAAAGTTTTTCAGAAGGCATCAGTAGCGGATCATTGAAGAAAGGATACGCGCGTTGTTCGTACCATTTGAGCAAGTCAGTTGTAAATTTGGTAAGAGGATTCATTGGTCTCCTTTCCCTGTTAATTGGCTTCTGGTAAATTTTGAGCGATAGTTGTTAGATTTGCTTTTATTTTGCACTCGGACAAAAATTATTTTCGCGATCCCAGGATTCGACGCTTTAGCGGGTGACTGGTCAGACCAAGCACCGCGTAAACGCTCGACTCCAAAGATGGAACGGCGTCCGTCCCCTACTTTAATTTGTAAATTTTCACGTTTGAGTTTTCGTACGCGAGATCGAGCAGACCTTGTTTTGTCATCGCGTCGAATTTGGCGAGACCTTGCGCGTCGTAAAAGTTGCGTTCGAGATCTCCAATGTAAATGTACGACACGCGATAACGGCGCAAGAGTGCGAGCGCATCACTCGATTCGCGCGTGTTGTAAATCGCGCGCACCGTGTCCATCCGGCGATCCACGATGCCGCCGTCAATGATCGAGCGTTGTTGTTTTTGATGCCAGTTCCAACCAATCACCGTCGGCAAACCGGTGTTGATCGCGACGCGCGTGCCCCAACGATACTCACCCGAATTGCCTTCGAGAATCACCGGCGAACCCGCGATATTTTCGCGCATCCACAAAATCGCGTCGCGATCCGCGCCCAAATTCAACGGACGATTTTCCGCGTACACCGCCGTTTTCAAATAATCCAATCCGTTCAAACCCGACGGCAAGCCCGCGCTGTAACGATCATTCACTTTCGCGTTCGTCGCGGTGATCGGATACAACAGTCCGATGAAAACCAGGATGCCAAAGAACGTCCACCACATCGCCTGCAGAGTCGCGTGGCGTTTGAGTCGCGTCGCAATGTGCGCGATACCGACCGCCGATGCAATCGCAAAAAACACCCAGACTTGGAGATAAAATTTGAACACGGTGTTCATTCGCCCGATGTCGCCTTTGTACGTGATCACTTCGACCATCAACGTCATCGCCAAACCTGCGGCGATCAACAGCGCGATAAAACGTCGCGCCGGATCGAGACCAGGTCGCAGAATCAAATTCGCGGCGAGCGCGAGCAAAACGAACACGAGCGCAAAGACCGGCAACTGCGCGAGCACCAGGATCGCGACGAACACGATCACGACACCGATACCGACCGCCGTGAGATCGTCGCTCAACGCGATGTGCGACGCGAGTGCGCGTTGCAAATTCAACATTCGATCCAGACGCGCGCGTTTGATCCAGAGCAAGCGCGCAAAGCGCAACGCGCCACGCGAATTTTTTGTGTCGAACGTCGTCGCAATCAAAAACGTAACGCTGACGAACAAAAAGATGCCATGCACGACCAGGTATTCGCCGAGCGATGTGTGCGCGCCTTTCCACAATTCGGTCGCGAGATACGCGGACGAGAATTGACTGACGAACGGTTGAAACAACACACTGCTCAGCGCGATGATCGCGCCGATGCGCCACGCAACCGCGATCAACCCGGCGAGATCAATCGTTTGCCGCCGCGCGTACTCGCCAATCGCGATGGCGCAAACCAGGACGAGCGCGTACGTCGGATAATCGGCAAAATTGATCGCGCGTAACGCGCCGAGTGTCAACCCGGCAATGAACACTTCAAACGCGTCGAGCCAAAGCGCGCGCGCGGAATCGCGCGTTCGCAAAAGAAAATTCGCGGCGATGCCCAACGTCAACAACGTGAACGGCAGAGCCATCACATGCGCGTGCAAATCGGCGTAGAGAAATGAAAAGAACGGAAACTCGTTGATCGTTTCAGGAATGATGCGCGACGCGTTCCAATACCAATGCCCGGTCGCAACATCGAACGGCTTGCCATCGAATACCACTTGGAGCGCGCCAACGATCGCGTCCGTGAGAAACACCAACGCGGGTGATTTCGCGTCGCCGCCGCCGACGCGCGCGAAATTCAAAATCAGCAGAATCAATTGTCCCAGGTTTCCGATCACCGCGACAAAAAACGCGGCGAGCAAACCGACAATTATTTTTCCCTTATTTCCATTATTTCCTTCGACCGCATCAGAGGGAAATAAAGGAAAGGGTGGAAATTTTGCGACGAGGTTGAACGCGACACTAAACGCGCCGAGCGCGGTGAGCGCGAAAAACATCGGGAGCGCGAGATTGTAACTGACTTCGGTAACGATGCCGGACAAACGCACGAGCGTCGCGGTGATGAGTTGTCCGAAATAATAATAGTTGATGTAGCCGCCCGCGAACCAGGGATCGTACGGCGGAAAATAAGTTGACTTGACGATCGCATTGAGCAGAGCGACATCCATCGGTTTTTCGCCGCCGTACCATTGATGCCACAAATCGGGATTGCCGTAGCGAATCAACAGGAACGCGCCAAAGAAAACCAGGAACGTGATTTCCTCGACGAGAATGACCGCGCGTTGATCGCGAATGAACACGCGCAATTCACGCGCGTGTCGCCACACGATCAACGCGCTCGCAATCGCGATCAGCGCGACGATCAGCAAGATGCTCGCGCGGCTGAACTGCACAACGTGATAACTCGCGAGCAACCACACGCCCCACGCCGGAAGCAAAATGCCGAGCGCCTTGGCGAAAATGTAACCGCGATCCGCGAGCGCGCGCAACGCGACGAACGCAATCGGAAACGCGAGCCAACCCAGGATTTCGATCATCGCGATCCAAACGATCACCGGGATTTGATTGGCGAGATCGTTCGGATTGAAAATCTCCGACCAGGTTCCACCGGTAATCTGCGCGTTCCAATCGTCCGGCTTGAGCAAGAGCGCGGTCGGCGCTTGCGTCGCAACGACCGGCGAAAAGCGATACACTTCGTTGAGGTCAACACTGTTGAACAAGGTCGCGGTCTGTTCGTGCGAATAGCGCGGCGTCTTTTTGAAAATCAACACCTTGGGATGATCGTACACCGTGAACGCTTCTTCCGCGTTGTCATCCACGATTTCGATGCCGAACAACTGCGGACGCGAGGTAAATGTCGCGAGCAAATCGTAACCGAGCGTGCCGTCGAACAACCATTGATAATACTTGGTCGTCAACGGATAACGCATCGGCAAACGCGGAATGGATTCGGAAAGACGATTCGAGGACAGGACGATGTATTCGGTTTGATCGAGCCACTGAATCGCGAGCGGAACTTTATCGGGAATGTCTTCGCCGTACCATTGCATTTCGACGCCGCGATAAATTCCGCCGAACGGATCTTTGCCATCCACGCGCAGAGGCAGAGCGTCGTCCCAATGTTCGCTCGAAATCGTCGCGCCCGCCGGAATGTTTTTCAAAATCCAACGCGACGCGGCGACGCGCGAAACCTCGCGCGTGTAAATCGAGGTGAACGCGGTTGCGTAAAACGCGGTGTAGCCGATGGTGACGAGCGCGAGAATCGCGACAGTTGATCGTAATGCGTAAAACGTAAAACGTGATGCGCGTGCGAATCGCCAAACGTAATCCCAGGTCGCGATGATTAGAAATCCGGCGAGGAGCGCGAGGAAAGGATAGATTTGCAAAAAGTAGCGCATTGTTTTGACGTACTGTTGTCCTGTGTAACCGAACGTTACACCAACCCACAGCACGATGAGCAAATGTTCCCAACGCCGATAACGCAAGAGTTGATACAACGCGATCGCAAAGCCCAGCCACGCCGCGATGCCGAGTGGCAAACCGAGTCCCCACAACACAATGTTCGTCAACGGAAAAATGTACGCGGTGCGATTCGTCCATTGATGCCCGGGCGGCATATCCACGCGCCCGCTCATCAATTCGCTGATGGACGCCATATTCTCCGCGAATTTTGGATTGACGCCGCCCGCCCACGCGAGCATCGCATCAAAACCGAAAGTAACGATGCCGCGATCTAGATCGAGATCGGGGATCGTCGGCGAAATAAAATCGGGACCTTTGGCGGCGTACGGTTGCGCGATGCGAAAGACAATAATCGCGACGAACGCGGTCGCGAGCAAACCCAGGAACGCGAACGCGAACGGTGCGATGCTCGATGATCGCGCACCCGGCGTCAAGGTTTCCGGCGAATCGTCGCGCGACTCGGTGAACGCGCGCCACACGCGCAAACCCGCCGCCGCGATCAACACCAGCGCGAAGAACGCGAGATTGATCCGTCCCGCGAGCGCGAGACCGAAAAACGCGCCCGCGAAAATAAACGCGCGCCAATGTTTACGCTCCGCGATGTCGAGCGCGTACCAAAACGCGACCAGGATCGGCACATTCGAAAATGTGTCCACCGTGAAGAAATGCGCTTGTTGAATGTTCAACACCGCGCCCGCGAGAAAAAACGCGCCCAGCAATCCGGCGCGTTCGCCGTACAAACGTCTCCCGATGAAAAAGATCAACGGCACACACATCAGATCGAACAACGCCGACAACATTCGCCCGACCAAGTGAATTTGATCGTAGCCAACCATCTCCAGATATTCGCCAACCGCGCGCACGATGAAAATTGGAAATGTGCCGTAGACAAAATAATTATAGTTGCGATTGTACGGATTGAGCGGCGAACACGCGGTATCGAAATAGCGTCCCCATTTCGCGCAACCCGGCGGCGGCGCGCCCACGCCATCCCCCGGCAAATTCAACGCCGATTCGACCATCGTCAAAAATCGTTCGTCGGGATGCAGGTGTTGATTTTCATCCCAGTTCATTCCGGCGAAACGCCACACCGCGCCGACCAAAATAATCAGCGTCAATGCCAGCGCGACCAACCAACCTGGCATTGCGCGCGATTCGGGATTCGATTCGGTTACAGCAAACTCGTTGATCACAGATTCACTCTCGACAAAAATTATCCGGTAGTATCGCCCCTCGTGGGCGATGAGTACGCGCACAACGCCCACAAGCGCACAACACCCACAAGCGCACAACGCCCACAAGGGGCTATGCTACTTTGGAACGAGTGGCAGGAGCGATTCGTTCGCGCCCGGCACGAAAAATAAAATCGCGTCCTTGTTCGGCGATTGCGATTGCAACACGCGCACCTGCCCTTCGGGAAAAATTTCTTGCAAGCGCGTGAGGTTCACGCGATCCTGGGGCGATAGCAAGTACAATTTATTTCCACTGATGCTCGCATGCGCGGCGGCTTGGTCTGCCTTGTCCACCAAATTGCTCCAGCCGATGCGCCCGGCGTTGATGCCGACGTTGCGCGTGTCAAGCCAGTGCGGATACGCGACGATCCACACATTGTCCATCGCGCCGACGCTCTCCGCGAACGCGCGCATCACCGCGCCGACTTCGGACGAGTTCCAAGACGAGCGGCGATAATTCAAATCGTAATCGCGATGATAGCGCAAAAAATTCGCGCGCAATGCCAAGCCGAAAAAAATTATGACGACGATTAACACAAGGACGCGCGGTAATGATTGGCGCAACGCCCGCGTCGCATACGTTATCGCGAGCGCGGGCAAAATGAACACGACCGGAATCGCGCCGCCCGCGCGCACGAAACTGGGATTTTCATTTGGGAACGCGATGCTCAACGCGCTCGGCAAGAGCAACGCGGCGACAAGAAGCAACACCAGTGCGTACGTCCACTCGCGAAAACGGATCGCGCGATAAAGCGCGAACGCGACGCCAAGCAAAAATAATCCGCCCGAAATGTAATCGAGCGCGGGATCGCCGGGGACGGAGGTGGGCCATGCATTCTCGCCTTCCCAGTTGAACATCAACCCGGCGTTCCAAAAATTTTCCGCGAGCGTACCGATCAGATCGCTGGGCAGGGAACGTTCCGCGCCGCTCACGCGCGTCAGCGCGCGATACCAAAATAAATCCGGGTGATCGAACGAGTACCGCGCGAGCGGCATAAAAATAATCAGCGCGAGCGCGAACATCAAACCGATGTTGATCGCGAATCGCTTGACATCGATCAGTACGATTTTGCGCGCAATGATCGGCACGAATGCGATCAGAAAAATCGCGAGCGGAATCGCGACGCGAAATGTGCTATAGCCGTGCAAGCCGAGACCCAGCATCAACCCCGCGAGCAAAAAATCGTTGCGCCGCTGATGCTTGAGCGCGCGAATCAAAAAGTAAAGCATCGGCGCGATAAAGACCGGCGCGAGCGGATAGCGCAAGCCCATCCGCGAAATCGCAATATGCCATTGGCTGATCGCGACGAACGCCGCCGTCCACAGCGCGACCTCGTCGTCGAACAATTCGCGCGCGAGCAAATACGCGCCGGGAATGACGAGCCAGCCGAGCAGAGCGGTGATCCACTTGAGCGCGTAAAAATCGAGCGAACGCTTCGTCAATTCGACGAACGCGGCGACGAGATAAAATTGCAACGGCTCACGCCCGGTATTGCGTCCGAAAAAAATCGGCCGCGCGCCTTGAAGCACATCGTTGACATCGAAAATTTTTTCGGCGTGATCGCTCGTCATTTCCGCCGGGATCGCGTCGAGGTTGTAAAACATTAGAAACGCGCCGAGCAACAGAATCGCGCCGAACACGAGCACGCGCGGCGAGAGACGGATACCTTCGGCGAAGCCGCGCGCTTGCCCCAACCACGCGCGCCACTCGCTCCAACTTTTTTCCGGCTCCCAAAACGCGTAAAAGAAAACGACGATGGTCAACACCCAGACCAGGATATTTTCTTGAGTGAACGTATTGTCACCCGACAACACGAATGTGAAAAACGCTAACGCGATCACACTCACGATCACGCCACGCGTCGGCGCGGGACGCGCGGGTGTGGGTGTGGAATCGGATTCGTTCAAGCGCGTGTCAATCTGCGCGCGATTCATCACGAGCGCGACCAACCACAACGCAAGCGCGCCGCCGAACAAAATCGCCGCGGCGCGATCCGCCGGCTCGCCGCGTCCGATCCAGATCGGTTGATAGACGCGAATGTACTGCGCGACTGCCGCGAGAAAAATCGGTGCGACGATCACGAGCGCGGAAAAAAAGCCTAGGGGTGAACGCGAAGAATGGAACATCACGGTTTACGCGCTTGCACGATCCAGGTCGTGCCGCGTTTCCAAGAATTGAAGAGATCGTCCGCGCGCGCGGCGAGATAAAATACTTGCGCGCCAATCGTCGAGTATGCCGAGCCGGTCTTCCACATCTTGTCCGGGCGATGCTCACGAAGCACAAGCGGTTGGATGATGCGCGTGTAGAGCCAATGAATCGTGCGCGTGAATGGAAACCCCACCGTGAACGCTTGCTGAATTTCTAAACCGTCGAACGCGCGCGCGAGTTCGTCCCAGCGATAACGGCGCAAATGCCCGGCGTAACTATCAAGAATCGAAAATTGCGCGGGATCATTCGGCACGGTCAAAATCAAAGTGCCGCCGCGCTTGAGCACGCGGCGAATGTTTTGCGTGATCGCTTGCCAATTCTCGACATGCTCCAACACTTCGGAGCAAACCACCAGGTCGTAGGTTTCATCCGGAAAACGCGCGTCGAGTTGGCTGAAATCCGCGGCGAAATAATTTACGGCGACGTTAAACTCGCGCGCGATTTCTTTGGCGCGTTCGATCACCGCGGCTTGCGGATCGAGCGCGTCCACCTGCCAACCGCGTCGCGCGAGCGCGACTGCCGCGCGTCCCAGCCCAGCGCCGACATCGAGCGCGCGTCCGCGTGCGTCCGGCGTCAAGCGCAAAATCGTGTTCGTGAGATGACGAAGGAGTGGATCGTTCCAATGCCAACGGAGAATCGTTTCCATCGGCAGATCGTAGACTTGCATTTTATTTTTTCTCGGTGACCGAAAGAAAGTTGACTTGGCGCGCGCGCGCTTTGGGCAAATCGCGCGGGATGCGCCGCGTGCGCGGATCGAAAGAATCAAACTGCGCGGGCGTCGCGTCCACGCGCTTTTGGCTCATCGCGATGTAATCGGGATTGACATCAATCCCGATCCATTTTCGTCCCAGGATTTGCGCGACGCGACAGGTTGTTCCACTCCCTACAAAGGGATCAAGCACAACATCGTCAGGACTCGAGCTGGCTTTGATGATTCGTTCAAGCAACGCTTCCGGTTTTTGCGTCGGATGATTTTCGCGTTGAGGATTCGAGTAATGGACGTGCGAAAATTCCCAGACATCGCCAGGATTTGCGCCTGCCATATTATTGCGTTCGCGAAAATATTTTTGCGGGATTCGGATTTCATCCAAATTAAAAGTATAGTTTTCCGTTTTCGTAAAATACAAAATGTCCTCGTGGCGCGGCGAAAAACCAGTCGTGCGTCCCATTCCTTGTGTGTAATGCCAGGTGATCCAACCGTTGAAATCCAAATCAAATTCATCTTCCAAAATGATCAACAAGCGCGCGATGAATCGCACGCCCATAAACACATAGAGCGACCCGGTGGGCTTGAGCAATCGCGCGGCTTGCGTGATCCACGCGCGCGTAAACGCCGCGTACTCATTCCATTGTTTGAGATCGCGATTGTTGCCGTAATCCTTGCCCAAATTGTACGGCGGATCGGCAATGATCAAATCAACGCACGCGTCGGGAAATTGCGACATCTCTGCGATGGCATCGCCGCATATCAAACGATTGGTTTGGATCATTTCGATTCCTTGATCCATTCATACTTGCGCGCGAGCGCGAGCCATACTTTTTTCCCTTGCGAGCGAATAAATTTGGCGTCCAACATCTGCAAAAATTCCCACGTCGTTCGCATTTCAATTTCAACGTAATGAATATCGCGAATTTGCAATTGTCCCGTGCCTAACGCCGGATTGTAATTGAGGTCTGCCGCCGAAATATATTTCAGATCGTATGCGGCAAACGCGACAACTTCCATAATACCATTCGTCATACCGGTTGCCGCGTCGCGTTCGCCATAGACGCGATGCTTGAGTGATAGCACGACAAAAATATAATCCGCGTCTTTTACATACTCGGATCGAATTCGCGCGAACGATGTAATGTTCGGGCTTTTGCCGGCTGTCTTGATATCTTCGGCAGTCGCCTTGACATCCACATTCGCGGAAATGTACCCGGCATTATCGTGCGTGCGTTTGAATTGCAAAACGATGTCAAACGGATCGAGGCGTTTCCCGGCTTCAACGTTGATCAGTGCGTACTGATTATTCAAGTTGCCGACAATTTCTTCGAACTGTTCCAACGCCCACGCTTCGACAAAAGGTCCCGCAACCTTGTTGATGTTTTCCAACGGCAAGCCGCGCTTGAGATTGGTGTGAATGAAAATGCGATTCCACCCAGACTTGATCGCATTTTCCATAATCGCAGAAATTTGTCCAACCACAAACGCGGAGGACTCGGCATAGTCGGAACTCTCTTGCGGTATTTTGTAAATCGTCGGCATAGAAAATTTCGCTCGCGCTAACCTGGTTTCCGCGCTTTGACCAACACATTCATGAACGTTTTTTTCTGCGCGACTTCCGGGCGATCATTCCAGCGATCCACCGCGTTGAACATTGCGCGCGCGACATTGATCGGGTTGAGTGGATTGCCGGTATTTTGTTCGCCGCGCAAACGATCCGCGCTCGCGCGTACGCTCGCGGGCAACAAATTTTTTTCGATCAACGGCTTGCCGATGCCGTACACGATAAAATTCATAAACGGAAACGAATAGTGCGTCGCTTCTTCGACGACCTCGATAGCAAACCCGGCATTCGCGATCCGCTCGACGACTTCTTCGACGCGATACAAACGTTCGTGATTCGACCAGATGCCGACGATCGGTCCCGTGCGAAACGGTTCGCCGCCGATGCTCGTCCACACGCGATTGATCGGGTCCCACCAAAACGGATAATTGGTGTTCGGCACCGAAAGCGCGAGCACACCGCCCGGTTGGAGCAAGCGAAAAATTTCGCGCAGTCCTTTGCGATCATCCGTGAGATGCTCCAGCACTTCGGTCATCAACACTTTGTCGAACGCGCGATCGGGAAATGGCAATTGCAAAATGTCGCCGCTCAAAAATGACGCGGCGTTGTGTTCGCGTTGTGCCCATTGCAAACGCGTTACATCGCCATCGAGTCCGATCAATTTGACGCGACGCAGTTTGCTCATCATCATCGAATAAAATCCGAAACCACAACCGCAATCAAAAATCCGATCGCCGTCTTTCAGTTCGAGGTAATCGAGCAACATCAACGCGCGACGACGGTACGCGGTATCGGCTTCGTTGCGAAGCAAACGATCCAGGATCGCGTAATCGTTCGCGTTGAGCGACGCGTGCGGGCGCGTGCCGTTGCGATACCGCACAACCGGGACTGGGATTTGAAATTCCGGTTCGCTCGGGCGCGGGGTCGCGCGCGGCGGGGGCGCGGGCTGACCGATCAATTGCGCGATCAACGCTTCGTACTCATCAATCGAACGCGTGAGGTCAAAAATCGCGCGAATCTCGGCGCGCGATTTGACAAAGCGCGCGCGATCGCGCAGAACGCGCACGAGTCCTTCGGCAAGCGCGGACGGATTGCGCGGCGCGACAAGCGTGCCCATTCCCGTGACGCGAATCGGTTCGCGCGCACCGGGAATATCGGCGGTCGCCAACGGCGTGCCGCAAAACATCACTTCGATCTGCACGCTCGGAAAACAATCGGTGCGGCTGGGAATCGCGAACACATCACACAGCGCATAAAAATTCGCGAGCCGTTGTTGATCGCGCAGTAAGCCGACGAAGGTAATGCGGTCGCGATATTTTTCGACGAGCGGTTTGCACTGCTCGAAAAATTTTTCGTACACGACGTTGTGATCACCGGCGTAAACCAGGTGCGCGTCCGGCTCGGACTCGATCAACTTGGGAATCGCCTGAAGCAAATAGTCGAAACCTTTTTCTTCGACAAAGCGTCCGGCAAAGCCGATCAATTTTTTATTTTCCAAACCGAGTTCGCGTCGCCACGCGCGCGCAGATTCGATTTGCGGCTCGGGCATTTCGGTCGGCGGATAAATGAATGACAACTTGGATTTGAAACGCCAGAGGAAATCGGAATTCTCCGCGTAATCGCGACTGTGAACGCTGATGCGCGCGGCGAGATGTTCCGCGAACGTCATCATCGCGACGACGACACGCTCGATGACCTGGTTGATGAAACCGGCGGGCATTACCAAATCGCCGTGATGCGTCATCAGCAACGGACGCCCAAACATTTTGCACAAGAGCGCGATCAACCACGACTCCATCAACGGCGTGTGAATTTGTACGAGATCGTGTTCGCGGATCAAGTGCGCCGCGATGAACGGATACTCGAACGAAATCAAGCCGCGACTGATGCGCGCAACCGGACGAATCCGAATGATGCGGACGCCATTATAAATTTCTTCGCGCGGCAATTGCGGATCGTGTTGTGTCGTCAACACGGTAACTTGATGCCCGCGCGCGGCGAGCCCTTCGGCGATGCGTTTTGCGTATGCGGTTAGCCCAGTCCAATGGGGATGATAGTAAGTGAGGATGGATAAAATTTTCATGGGTTATTTCTGAACAACATGAAGATCATACGAATAATTCCACATTCTCCACGATCCACCGATACAATTTCTCCACACCGACATTCACCGGAATTTTCGGAACCCAGTTTAATTCGCGCGTGGCTTTGGCAATATCGTACACGCACACGCGTTGATCGCCGGGACGCCACACGCCGGTCGTGATCGGAATTTTTTGACCGCGCAATGTTTCGAGCATCGGTCCGAATTCCGCCCACACCGAAATCGTGTGGCGCGCGCTTCCGCCGATGTTGTACACTTGCCCGGCGACGCGATCAATGCGCGCGACGACCGCATCGTACGCGTCGAGCAAATCGTCAATGAACAGCATATCGCGCACTTGCTTGCCATCGCCAAAGATCGTGATCGGCTTGCCTAACATCGCGGCGATGATGAACCACGCGAGCCAGCCCTGATCTTCCGCGCCGAATTGACGATAGCCATAGATCGCGGATTGGCGAAATACAACCGTGCGTAATCCGTAGATGCGATTATAGTCGCGCACGTATTGATCCGCCGCGCCTTTACTGCATCCGTACGGCGAAAGAAAATCGAGCGGTTGGTGTTCCGAGACACCGTTCGGCAAATCGCGATATTCGTACCGCGTCGCGCGTTCGACGATCGCAAGATCGTCCATCGCGCCGTACACCTTGTTCGTGGACGCGAAAACAAAAATCGGATTTTTGCCGGAGAGCCGCGCGGCTTCAAGCGTGTTGAACGTGCCGAGCGCGTTGCTCTCGAAATCATCGCGCGGATTATTCACCGACGCGGTAACCGCGGCTTGCCCGGCGAGATGAAAAATAATTTCGGCATCGCGCGCGGCATCGGCGAGCGCGCGCGCGTCGCGCACATCGCCGCGGATCAATTCAAAACGCGCGCCATACCGCGCGCGCAACCACGCACTATTTTCGCCCGCGCCGCGCCGCGAAAGATTATCGAACGCGACGACGCGCGCACCGCGCGCCAGCCAACGATCAACCAGGTTGCTTCCAATAAAGCCGCACCCACCCGTAATTAACAGATTGCTCAAAACCTTTGCTCAACCGGTAGATTCGTTTTTCGTCGCCTGCGTTTCGATCATTCGCAAACTCTGAATGGACAATCCTTCGCGCCACATTGAAAAAATACCGAACACGATCAACCAAATGTAAAACAAGGCATGCACGACAATCGCGTAACTGAGCGCGTCCGTTTGATCCGAACCGAACATCGTCGTCAAGATGAACACCGCGCCGGCGTGAAACACGCCGACGTACCCGGGCGATGATGGCACGACAACCGCGAGCGATGTGATCGTCATCACCAAAAACGCGGCGGTGAGTGGAATTTGATAATTCATCGCGAACGCGGTCGTCCAGTACACGAATCCGCCGATGACCCACGCGATCAGCGCGCACAACGCGACGCCGAACACTGCGCGCGGCGATTGCAAAACCGCGAAACCGTCAATCACCGCTTCGAGCATTTCCCACAACTTGGAATGTTGCAGAACCGGAATCGGCGCGGCGATGCGCCGCATCAAGCCCAGCCCGCGTTCCTTGTTCAACGACAACGCGAGCAAAAAAAGATCGCCAAGAGCAGGACGACGATCAACCCATCGCTCATGCGCTCGACGACGATGGTCGAAAGCGCGCGCGCCTTGCTCACGTTTTCGAGAGCGCCGATCAAGTACGCGCGCACGACATCGCCCAAGCGCGCGGGCAAAAGATTGCTCAAAAAATATCCGATGTTCAACGCGTGCAGTACATTCATCCAGCGCAAACGCAGAGGCAGAAACAACCATTGCCAACGAAAGACGCGCGGCGCATAACTCGCGAAAAATAATAGCGACGCGATTGCTAACCAGAAAAAATTAATGCCGATGAGCGCGGCAAAAAGTTTATCGAACTGAATGCCCTGAAACGCAAAGTAGAGACAAACGACGCTGATGAGTATGCCGATCCAAAAACGCGGTGACTTGAACATCTTGCCTTTCGCGAAACCCAAAGATGCTGACGCGCTTTGGGCAACGAGCCGTTGAGACAACGTGCGCTATTTTATCATCAAGTCCACGGAATGGCAAACCCCGCGTGATTTTTGATTTCAAAATATAGCGCGGGCGGCTCACCGTATTGAAATGACGGGCGAGCCGCCCGCGCGACTGTTTGCATTTTCGTTTATCTGTTTTTTTAGATTCGCGCATGGTGCGCGGTGATGGCATGATGATCCGAATGATCATGCCCGCACGGATCGAGATGCACCATCACATTACTCAACGCCGGCAATTCATGGAACAACGCATGGCGCACTTGTTCCGCGATGATGTGACTCTGCGCGAGTGTGAGATCGCAATCCACCTCGACATGTAATTCCGTGTGCAACCGATGCCCGAGCCAGCGCGCGCGCACGTCATGAATGGATTGCACACCGGCGACGTGCGCGACGGTGTGCTCAATCCGATGCACAATTTCGGGATCGGTCGCGTCCATCAAACGATGCCACATATCGCGCGCCGCGTCGCGCACGATCACCAGGATCGCAAAGCCGATCACAAATCCCATCACCGGGTCTGCCCAGGGCAAACCCAGCCACACCCCGATTACGCCAAGTAAAACTCCGAGCGACGTGATGCCGTCCACGCGCGCGTGCAAACCATCGGCGATGAGCGCGGCAGAACCGATCTCGCGCCCCACGCGCAAGCGAAACACCGCGACCGCTTCGTTGCCAATGAATCCGCTGATCGCGGCAAGCGCGACCCATTCGAGATGGCTCAACGGTTGCGGATGCAAAAATTTTTGAAGGGATTCGTAGAACACGACCACCGCGCTCGCAAAAATCATCAACACAATGACGACGCCGGCGATGTCTTCGGCGCGACCATAGCCGTACGTGTACCGCCGATTCGGTTTGCGGCGATTGAGCGCGAATGCCATCCATAACGGAATCGCGGTGAGCGCGTCCGAAAAATTGTGAATCGTGTCGGCAAGCAACGCGACACTGCCGCTCAACGCGACGATAACCACTTGAAAGATCGCGGTTGCCATTAACGCGCCCAGCGAAATCTTGAGCGCCCAAATGCCGCGCGCCGATGATTCCAAAACGCTATCAAACGCGCGCGTATGATCGTGGTGATGCAAACCAAAAAGATGCGCGAGCGCATCCAGCAACAATCCCAAAAGACCCGCGCGCGGCGCGTGCGTGTGCGCGGGCGCGGATTCGGAGTGATCGTGCGTATGATCGTGATGCTCGTGCGTATGTTCAGACATTTGCTAAACTCGTATCCTTGTCTTGTTTTGAATTCGCCGGTTGAATGGGAATTACAGTTTTCGGCGCAGTAGCGCGCCAAGTGGTTGTCGCCGCGCGCGCTTTGAGGCGCGGGTTGAGCGCTTCTTCCAATGCGAAACCGAGAAGCGCAAAACCCAAGACCGACGCGGTAATCATCAAGCCGGGTGGAATTACCCACCACACCCATGCCCCGCTCAAAAACGCGTTGCGCGCCTGCGCGTAAAAAAGGATTGTGCCCCAACTTTTTTGCGTCGGATCGCCCAGACCCAGAAATGACAGCGACGCTTCGATCAAAATCGAACTGCTCGTCGCGAGAACGAATTGCGCGAGCGCGAGCGACAACACGCCGGGCAAAATATGCCGGATCAAAATATGCCCGTCGCGCGCGCCGGCGGCGCGCGCCGCCGTAACGTACTCGCGTTCAGCGAGCGACAAAACCTGGGAACGAATCACGCGCGCGGGGCGCGCCCAGATCAACAAACCGATCACCGCGATCAAGTTCCACAAATTTTGTCCCAGGTATGCCGCGAGCAAAACCATCAGCGGCACAAAGGGAATGACCAGGACGACATCCACGAGGCGCATCAATACCATTCCCGCCGCGCCGCGATAATAACCGGCGAGCAAGCCCACGCTTGTGCCGATGCTCAGCGCGATGCTCGCCGCGAGAATTCCGATCAAGAGTGAAATGCGCGCGCCGTAAATCAGTTCGCTCAAAATATCTTGTCCGATGTCGTTCGTGCCGAGCCAGTGCGCCGCGCTCGGCGGATCGAACGGTTTGCCGGTTTGTTTGGTTGGATCGTACGGCGCGATCCAATTTGCACCGATTGCCATCACGAGCATCGCGATCAGCAATCCCAGACCGATCAAGCCGAGCGGATTGCGCTTGAGCGCTGTCCAGATCATTGCGCGCCTCCGCGCGATTGCGCGTGTCGGACGCGCGGATCGAGAAATGGATAGATCGCATCCGCGAGGATATTCGCGACAACGACCATCACGGTAATCATCAGAAACGCGGCTTGCAAAACCGGATAATCGCGATTGAGCACGGCTTCGTACACCAATCGCCCAACCCCCGGATACGAGAACACGGTTTCGACGACGGTCGCGCCGCCGAATGCGAACGCGAGATTCAAGGTGAACACGGTCGCAATCGGCAACAGCGCGTTGCGTAACGCGTGACGAAAGAGCACGACGCGCTCGCGCAAACCTTTCGCGCGCGCGACGACGATGTAATCTTCACCCAGCACGGCGAGCATCGAATAGCGCGCGACGATGAATGTGCCGGACACACTGACAATCGTGAGCGTCGTGAGCGGCAAAACCAGGTGGCGCACAATATCTTCCACCAATGCCCAGCCCTCCAATTTCGTCCACGGGGTGATCGCGCCGAAGGTTGGAAAGATCGGAAATTGAACCGCGAACAACGCGACCAACAACATTCCGATCCAGAACGCGGGCAAGGATTCGAGAAAAACAAAAAATCCGAGCAAGCCCACATCGCCGCGCGCGCCGCGTTGCCACGCCGCCGCCGCGCCCAGCGTGATCCCGATCAATGTGGAAATCAGCAAACTCGTTACCGTGAGCAAGAGCGTCCACGGCAAACGATCCGCCAGGATCGTAGTGATCGGTTTGTTTTTTTGGAACGAGTAACCCAGGTCGCCGCGCAAAAGATTTTGCAAATAGCGCGCGTACTGCGCGGGCAGAGGTTGATCGAGACCGACATTCGCCATCAATTGCGCGCGTTGTTGCGGCGTGAGCATTCCCACTTCTTCGCCGGCGAGAAGCGCGAGCGGATTGCCCGGCATCAGACGTGGCAACGCAAAGTTGAGCGTTACCGCGATCCACAACACCAACACGTATTGACCGATCTTACCGACGATGAAATTGATCATTCGGTGATCCTTGAAATGAATAAAACGTGAATGGCGCATCGTAAAACGTAAAACGTAACGCGAGGTTACGTTTTACGTTTTACGTTTTACATTACGGTTTCACGCCGGGCAAGAACGAGAGTTTGTTGAAGATGCCTTGACCTTTTTGGTACACCCACTTGTCATACGCGGCGGTGCGATAGACGTAATTGCCATCCGCATAGTACAACAAAACAAACGGCATCTCTTGCGCGATCAGGGCTTCCATTTGGCGCACGAGCGTTTTTTGTTTTTCCGGATCGGTCGTCACGCGCAATTCATCGCCGAGTTTATCGGCGGCAGGATTTTTGTATCCGCCAACATTCGAATTGCCGATCCTGGGATCCGAATGAATGAGTTGCGCCATTCGCACCGGATTCACTTGCACCGGCGCAGACCAGCCCCACATACTCACATCGAAATCGCGTCCCTTCGCCACATCGAAATCGGGCCACACTTTGGCGTCGAGACTGTTGACTTCGAGCGCGGTCACTCTGAAACTGATGCCGATTTCTTTCACGGCGGCGGCGATCAATTCGGCGGCGCGAATGCGTTGCGGGTTGTTCGAGTACACGAGCAGAGTGCCTTCGATATTTTTCCCGGCGATTTCGCGGATGCCGTCGTTGTTGGTGTCCTTATAGCCCAGCCCGTCGAGCAAGGTCTTGGCTTTCGCGATGTTGAATTCGGCTTTTACCGCCGGATCGTGGAACGCGGATTGCGGATGAAGCCAGCCCGGATTTCCCGGCGTGCCGAAGCCGAGCAAAACCGTGTCCACTAATTTTTGCGTGTCAATCGCGAGACCGACGGCTTGGCGCACTTCTTTCTGATCCCAGGGCGCGCGTCCGGCATTGAACAACAGCATCGTCGTCGCGAACCCGGGTCCGCGTTGCACCTTCATATCCGCCGCGCTCGAAAACTCCTTGGCGAGTTCCGGGGACAATTCGCGGATCGTTGCCTGAATCTCGCCGGTCTTGAGCGATGAAAATATCGTCGTCGGGTCTTTGATGATCGGCATCAACAATTCATCCACCGCGGGTTTGCCGGCAAAGTAGGTCGCGTTCGCGGCGAAACGATAAAACTGTTCCGATTTATATTCGGTGAGTTTGAACGGACCCGAACCGGTCGCGTTCGTCACTTTTTTCGGATCGGCTTCATTTTCCCAAACGTGCTTGGGCATAATCGGCGCGTCCGCCAACGGTTCGAAAATGAAACTGGGATTCGCGGCGGGAAGTGTGATGACGACGGTCGTGTCGTTCGGCGTATCAATACTCACAATGTCGCGCACCGGCGTCGTGAAACGTCCGCGCGCGTTTTTCTTGTAATACTCGAACGAGAATTTCACATCCGCGCTCGTCAAGGTTTTGCCGTCGTGCCACTTGACATTGTCGCGGAGCGTGAGCGTGTACACTTTGCCATCCGGGCTGATTTTGTATTCTTTCGCGACCCAGGGTTTGGGCACGCTGTCCGCGTCGAGAATCAACAAGGTATCGTACACCAGGTTGAGCATATTCCAACCGGGATAACCCAGGACGTAGGTGTACGGATTGAGCGTGCTTTCATCAACCAGGATCGCCATTCGCAAATTCACCGGGCGTGCGGTGGCGGTCGGTGCGGGCGGCTTGGTCGGTTCGGGCGCTTTGGTCGCGACGGGCGCGGTGGTTGCCGCGGGCGCGGATGTCGCGGCGGCGGGCGGCGGCGGGGCTTTGGTCGGTTCGACGGTTGGCGTCGCGCACGCAACGAGTGCGAGCAATCCGATCAAAACGGTCAATGCGATAAAACGATGTGATGCGAACATAATTCTTCTCCTCCTCAAGATCAAACGATTTCGATTCGCGCGCGGGGCAAGCGCGTCAATGCCGCGTTACGCTCCTTTCACATTTCGGCGCAAGTCGTCAAGATTAAATTTTGCTGTCGGTCGTTCGCGCACTGTGCCGCAATCATAAACGATGCCGCGTGCCCGCGCGACATCCACATCGCCGTTCGCGTCGAGCAGAGATTCGTCCGCGTGGACGGCTTGCACCAAAGCGATGAACAAGGTGTGTGAATCAAGTTCGATCTCGCGCTCGACAGTACACTCGATATTGACCGGGCAATCGGCAAGCAAAGGTGTTTTGATTTTGGTCGCGGGCGCTAGTTGCAAATTCGCAATCGCGATTTTATCTTCGTCGCGCCCGGTTACGACGCCGAGATAATCGCTCAGCGTTTGTTGCGCGGGCGATGGAATGTTGACGACAAATTCGCGCGACGCGCGAATGAGCGCGTGCGAGTAGCGATTGGGGCGCGCCGCGAGCGCGAGGCGCGGCGGTTCGGACGAGACGGACGCGATGCGATTACAAGTGAACACATTGGGATTCGCGCCGCCGGTCGTTACCAACACCACCGCGACCGGATACAACGTGGTGTTGGGTTCGAGAATTCGTTTTGCCATCACATCAACTTGTCGAATTTGAATTGACCCTGATAACGAAACGCTTCCGCCATCGCCGCGCCGGAATGACTGAGCACGCCGTGATACATCGCGAGTGCGCGATCCATTTCATGATGCAACGCGCGTCCCAGTTCGAGATTATCGTTTTTAACCGCGTCGTAATTCGGCACGATGTTCCGCAGAACCGCGTCGCCGATCCGTTCCTTCATCACTTGCGCCGAGTACGTCAGTTGGAATCCGAGTCCGTCCAACGCTTTTTGTTTCAGCGCAAACGTCGAACCGATTTCGACAACGCAGTTCGCGCGCTCCGGCGACATATAATAAATATCGCGAATCGTGTGCGGCGCGAATCCGCCGCACTCTTCGATGCGCCAATCGCGATTCGCGATCGCGACCGATTCGAGATACAACAACATCGCCAAACGCCGATCCGGATCGAGATCGTGGTACGAGTGTTCCGGGTCTTGGGTAATCAAAATGTCCGGCTTGAGTTCGCGAAACACACGCACGAGTTTCATTTTCGATGGAATGTCCGGCTGAACCTCGCCATAATTGAAACCGAGAAATTGCACCGATTGGACGCCGAGAATTTTCGCGGCTTGTTCGATTTGCGGGCGGCTCGTTTCGCGCGAGAGCAAAACGGCGGCATAAACATTATCGCCAGATTGCGCGTGCAAAGCAAGCGTCCCTCCCACCTCGACAATTTCGAGACCGAATGTCGCGAGCATCAAAACTGTTTTCGACACAAAACTCCTCCGTAAAAAATTTTGGACTAGCGCGCGTCGCGCGCTGTGTACGCGACGAGCCGCGCCGAGTATGCCAGCACCGGGAGCGCGGAAAATTCGTGCATCAACGCGCCGAGCGCGGGACCGATGATGCCGAAGAAACTCAGGATAACCGACAGCACATTCATGCTCAACGAGAACGCGCCGTTGCCGC
>JACRPR010000025.1:39354-46462 GCA_016223105.1 Chloroflexota bacterium
ATCCGTCCCGGCAACGCCCATCGCGATGCCGACGTTCGCCGTTGCGAGCGCGGGCGCATCGTTCACGCCATCCCCGACATACGCGACGCGCCATCCTTGTTTTTGCAATTGTTGAATGATCGCCAATTTTTGATCGGGCAGGATGTGCGCGTGATATTCATCCACGCCGAGTTGTGTCGCGACATTTTTCACCGCCGTCGCATTGTCACCGCTGATGAGGACTGTTTTTTTAATGCCCGCCAATTTCAGCGCGCGCAGTGCGGCTTGCGCTTCGGGGCGCACCTGATCCGCCAACGTGATCACGCCAACCATCGCGCGATTGACAACGACCGGAATCACTGTGTGCCCACGCGCTTCGAATTCGGAAATTTGCGCGATGTGGTGTGCGTTTGCAAAACCAGCTTGCGCGAGCCACGCGCGATTGCCGATAAAAATTTCGTGCCCGTTACTTTTGGCGCGCACCCCAAAGCCGGTCAAGACCTCGGTCTCGTGCGCCATTCCAAATTGCACACCGCGTGCGCGCGCGTGTTCGACAATCGCTTTGCCGAGCGGATGCTCGCTACAATTCTCCGCCGTGGCGGCGAACGTGAGAATTTGATCGGGCGTTAATGAATCGAGCGCGACCACATCGGCGACACGCGGCTTGCCCAGGGTGAGCGTCCCGGTTTTATCGAACGCGACGCAATCCACTTTGCCCAATGCTTCGATGCTCGCGCCGCTTTTCACGACGGCGTTTTTGCGCGCGGCGTTGCCAATCGCGGCGACGAGCGCGGTCGGGGTTGCGAGCACGAGCGCGCACGGACACACGACGACGAGCACAGTAACGGCGCGCACAATTTCACCGGTCAAAAGATACACCAGCGCGGCGATGCTAAATGTAATCGGCACGAGGTACTGCGCGTACTGATTTGCCAGACGTTGCACCGGGGCTTGAGATTTTTGCGCCGCTTCGACCAGTTTGACAATCGTGCCGAGCGTTGTATCGCGTCCAAGTTTTTGCGCTTGAATTTCGAGTGTGCCGGCAGTATTGAGTGTGCCGGCGAAAACCGTGTCGCCGCGCGTCTTGTCCACCGGCACCGCTTCGCCGGTGATGGTAGATTCGTCCAGCGCGGCTTGCCCTTTCAGAATGATGCCATCTACCGGCACACGTTCGCCGTTGCGAACCAACAACACATCGCTAACGCGCACCTGCTCAAGCGCGAGCGCGGTCGGTTGCCCATCGCGCAAGCGCGTGACAAAATTCGGAATCAGTCGCGCGAGATTTTTCAACGCATCGTTCGCGCGCGCCATGGTAAAATTTTCGAGCATCTCGCCGAACATCATCATAAACGCGACGATTGCCGCCGCGCTAGATTCGCCAATCAACAGCGCGGCGATCATCGCGACACTGACCATCACGCCGGCGGTCAGATCGCGTTTCATAATCCCGCGCGCGGCGAGCAGGAAAATCGGACCGCCGCCAATCAGCGTCGCGCCAATATACAACCCATTTGCCCACGCGGGCAATTGCAGAACCCAGTCTGCGATCAAACCGGCAAGCAAGAGAATGCCGTTGCCTATGGTCGCGAGCGTGTTCGTCGAGAACAAAAAATCACGATAGCGTTCCAAGAATGAAATTTTAAAATCTGGCGGGTGGCAGTTACAAGTAATCGGGGTGGATGCTTCCTGAATCATCTTTCAATGTTCCTCGCGTGCAGAAATGAATGATCTATTTGCGCTTGGCGCGCGGGGCGACAACCGGGTAGGTATGCTCGGTATGATGTTGCGCTTCTTCGAGGATCGCCGCGATGTGAATGTCTTCGATGGAGTAGAAAATCTGATTGCCGTGCCGATGATATTCGACCAAGCCCGCGTCGCGCAACCGCCGCAGGTGATGCGACACAGACGAGGGCGATGCGCCGACGACGACGGCGATTTCGTTGACACTGCGTTCGCCTTGCGTGAGCGCGAAAATCACTTTGGCACGCGTGAGATCCGAGAGCGCTTGAAAAATTCGGGTCACGTTCAACATATCTTGCTCGTTCGGCAACTGGAGATCGCGCGGACGCAAATGGTGATGCCCGCCGTGGTCGGAATGTTTACGCATCGGCTTCCTTGTATCGGAGTATATGAACATCTGAACGATTGTTCAGATAGATTATATGGCGAGTGTCCCGGCGTGTCAAATGGTTCGAGCAAAGCATCCTGAGCGTAGTCGAAGGATGCTTTGCTCCGGTGCCGCAAACATTCAAAATATAAAACCCTGCCAGATTCTCTGGCAGGGCTTCTTTCACTTCATCTGCGCGTTCGGGTCGGCTTGCATCATTCCGAAAATGTTGCCTTCGGTGTCTATGCCGTATGCCAACCAGCCGACACCGGGGATCACATCTTTGGGCAACGCGATTTGTCCACCATTGCGCGTTACCTTTGCAATCGAATCGTCAATGGATGCGACATCGAGCGTGCAGATGTACGCGGTGATCGCTTTGCCATCCAGCGGGTGATTGCGTTTGAGCATCCCGCCGTCAATCCCAGGTTCATTCGCGGGACCGGTTTTGATAAGCCAGTATTCGACCGGTGCGTCCCATTTGGTAAACTCCCAGCCAAATGTGTCGGTATAAAATTTAACCGCGCGCGCCAAGTCGTCGGCGTGAATTTCAAAATGAACGACACGAGCCATTTGCGCCTCCTCAGGTAAGGCAAATTTATAAATTTGCCCTACGCGTGCGTACTCGAATACAATCCCATGCGATTGCCGGTTGGATCGGCAAAGAACGCGAACCAGCCCATACCTGGGATTTCCGTTTTGGGCGTCAATGTTTTGCCGCCCACGCTTTCGATTTTTTTGAGCGCGGCATCCACGTCAGGAACGCCGATGTAAAAAAGCACTTCGCCGACTTTGTTGTCTTTGCCGTTCGCGTCCACAAAGCCGCCGCCCGGTCCGCTCGCCGGCGCGAATTGATGATAGTTGAAATTCGGGTCTACATCAATCTTCCAGCCGAACGCGTCCGCATAAAATTTGTCGGCGACCGCGTAATCTTTTGCCGGAATTTCAATGTGCACGATTGGATAACCACTCATTTTGTTTTCTCCTTTTGAATTTGGAATTTGTCATTGCGAGCGAAGCGAAGCAATCCCCAACACGGAGACGCTTCGCTCGCAATGACATAGCCAAGTTCATTTTTGGCTCTCGGCTAATTTGTCGAAAGACTCGTTCCAACCGGTTTCGGCTTGTGGGATCGATCCGTCTGCCGGAAAACCAATGTGGCGCAGAGTCATTTTTGTTTTCCCGGCATCATCTTCAAAGGTCACGATGAATTGCAACTCTAACGGAAAGTCATCCCCCATTCCATAGTGTGACGCCGGCACAACATTGCCATTTTCATCGGCGAAACTATCGGTGCAGACGATCTCGCTCAACGGAACGATTTTCCGATAGACGCCGGTGCTGTAATAATCTTTGCCATCCGGCGAATGCATACAGAAAACGTACTTGCCGCCGACGCGCAGATCAATCTGCGCGACCGGCGCGGTAAAATTTTTCGGTCCCCACCAGCGCGCGACCTGCGCGGGATCGGTCCACGCGCGCCACACGCGTTCGCGCGGCGCGTCAAAAACGCGCGTGATGATCACGTCCTGGTTTTGATTTGGATCGGTCATTCGTTTTTCCTTTCTGCTTGATGCTGTGGGCTGGGCGAGCAAATCCACCGTTACATTGACCTCACTTCGTAGACTCGAATACTCGCAATAAATGGATTGCTTTGTGCAAGTTTCTCCGCGGCATCAAGACTCTCCGCCTCGATGATGTTGTAACCAGTAATGGATTCCATATTCCAGGGCAGGTCTTTGGTTCCACTTTTAGAGATTTCTCGACCGCCACTGAAACCACCCTGGTCAACCTGCTTACCGGAGATCGATGCAAACCAATCTCCCCAAGCCCCCATAATTTCTGGGGTGGGTTTTTCAAATCCGAAATGCAGAAACATGAATTTTTTCACTTCTCTCTCCCTGGTTATCGTACCGAAACGAACAATTGTTCTGATTATAACTATACACCCAAACGCGCGCGCGTGTCAATCAGGCGCGCCATAATGTTTCGTTAGAATAAATCAGACCATCCAGGTTTTCGCGCTAGCGACCGGGAAGGGCTTGGCGCGCGGTTTCAAATCCGTAACGCGCGGTTGCGAACTCGTCTCGCGTTCGTGATCCGCGCGCAAGATCGTTCCGGGATAAATGATCGAGGGATCGCGTCAACGAATTTCCGAAATCGAATCCGATACGAAACCTGGGACGCAGGCGACGCAAAAATCGAAATGGCACGCGTCAAATTCAATTCGCGGTAATGGCTCTCGGCAAAAGGGTCGAGCGCGCAAAGACGGAAGAATTGTTGAATCCGCCGCGACATCCGCCATTGGCGGATCAGGGTACCGCGCATTGGATCGCGTGGACTCGCGTGGGCTAGAATTTGATTGGGGCGCAAGTGAATTGCGCTCCGATTCATTTTGCGAGTATAATCACATCAGCACTGGCTTGATGTTTATCTTGATTGGATTTTTCGTCGCGATTGCAACCGCGATGACTTACTCGGTGCCTCGCGTACGCAACGTCGAAACCGAGTTGCCGGATTTTAATGTGCTGAGGAGTGGGGCGTGATTTACGAACTCGCCGCATACGATTATCCCAAAGTTAAATCATTGTTTGCGCCAATGCGCGATCATCTCGCAGTAACGAGTATTCTCGCCGACAAGACACCGGGGAAAATTGTGGTTGACGATCCGCGCAACCCACGCGCCGCGCTCGCCGCGATCAAACGGCGGCGCTTGTTTCTCGTCGGCGACACGCGCAACGATCAGTTCAATCGCGCGCTCGCACAATTTTTCGCGGACACGCTTTATCCGCAAGCAATTCAAGCCGGCGACAAATTGTTCGGGCTGTACTTTGAACCGCGCGATTGGGAAGACCGTTTGCGCGTCATCCTCCCAGACAAATCGCCAACCCAGCCCTTGCGCCAACATTATCTTTTGAAACATCCAGTGCGCGATTGGCGCGCTTTGCTCCCGACAGATTTTTCGATTCGTTCCGTCAATCGCGATTTGCTCGCGGACGCGCGGATCCAAAATCGCGAGGAGTTGATCGAAGAGATGCGCTCCGAGCGCGCGTCGGTGGATGATTTTCTCAAAAAAAGTTTCGGCGTCTGTTTGATCCACGCGGATGCCATCGCTGGTTTTTGTTTGTCAGAGTACAACGTTGACACCGCATGCGAAATCGGAATTATGGTGGGCGAACCTTTTCGCCGCCGCGGACTCGCAACCGCGCTGGCATCCGCGTTCATCGCGCGCGCGTTATTGCGCGGCGTTACACAAATCGGCTGGCATTGTTACGCGCGCAACCTGGCTTCCGCCGCCACCGCGCGCAAAGTTGGGTTTGAACTCGAACGCGAGTATACAATTTTCCAAGCAGGGTATCAGTAGAACAAGTTGACAACTTGTCCCACATTTCAGGAGCGCAAATGATTTACCGACTCAAAATTAGTTTGATTATTTTTTTGCTCGCGCTCGGCGCGTGCGCGAATCCGCCCACGCCCGCGCCAACTCGCGCGCCATCGCCGACCGCGATCCCCGCGACACTAACGTCAACGCGCGTTGTGACATCAACGCCGCCGAACACCCTCACGCCCACACGCATCGCGCCGACCGCGACGCGCGCGCCCACACTCGCGCCAACGATCGCGCCGACGATCGCGAGTAGTGGTTGGAGTCCGCGCACGTTGCTCGTCGGTTCGACGCGCGCGTATTTACTGCTGGGTGATCGCGACGCGCACTTTTTCGGATCCCAAAAAATGCGTTTGCTCACGAGCGACGATCTTGGCGACACCTGGCGCGCGTTCACCAGCGATTTGCCGGTCGAGCCGACCTGTCTCGCGAATATCAATCTCGATTACGCGACGCGCGACGCGTTGTATGCCAGCACTTGTCGCGGCATCTTTCGCTGGGGCGAGAACAAATGGACGCGCATCTCGGAACAAGCAACGACCCAGGTCGTGATTACGTACGGCAAACCAAATCAAGTGTGGGCAATCGTCGCGCCGGATAAAGACGGGCCGGTGATTCGAAGCGACGATGGCGGCAAGACCTGGCGCGGCGCGTCCACCGGCTTGGTACATTTCAACGGGCTCGCGAACCTGGGAATTGATCCGCGCGATGCGAAAACGCTCTACGGAATCATAATGCCAAAATATGGCGGCAGTTATTTGCGCCGCGCGTTCGTAGACAATCAATGGCACACGATGCCCACGCCGCTGAACAACGCACAGATTGATATCGGAATGACGATTGTCGGCGCGACTGGCGATTTGTACGTTACCGCAAACGCGTATCCGCAGGGCTGGCAATTGTGGCGCACGCGCAATCCGAATGTGTCCGACGTGAACGCGGTGGTGTGGGAAAAGGTTTCCGGTTTTGAAAGCGAAGATTGGGCGACCGTTCTCGCGTCGGGCGCGCACGCGCAAGGTCTCGCGCTGTTTGTGAAAATGTCGCCGAGCAATTGCAATTCCGCAGACGCGAAATGCGATCCGTACATTCTGCGTTCGCTCGACGGCGGCAAAACGTGGAAGCGGTTGGTGATTCGATAGAGATTGAGCGATTAGAGATTGGAGAATGAGAAATGTTTGAATATGACAAAAATTTTTCACTGCTTTCTCCAAAACGCATCATCCTGATTGTTTTTCTCCTTGTCCTTGTGCTCCTTATTCTGCCGAACGCGCGCGCGTTGTACGAAGGGATTCTCTATTACGTACGCCCGATGATTTTCCCGGATGCGTTCAAGCCGGTGAATCGCGCGGGACGGTACGCGGCGGTGTACGATCTCGTTCAACTTCGCAACGCCGAACGCGTGGAATACTTGCGCCGTCATCTCACCTCGCGCAACATCGCATTTGAAGAAATCGCGATTCCCAATTCGCCCTTCCCCAATCTTTTCGTACGATCCAAAACGACCGCGCCGCTCACGATCTATTCCGCGCATTACGACAAATTGTATGACGACGCGAATTATCAAGGCGCGTCCGATAACACCGCCGCGCTTGCGGTCTTGCTCGCGGCGATTGATAACCTTGCGCGCTCCTTCGACT
>JACRPR010000026.1:0-7865 GCA_016223105.1 Chloroflexota bacterium
ATGATCGCGTTGGACGTTGTGTGGCGGGCTTGCCGGAAGTCGAATATGTTTCAGGATTATTGTTCGGCGTTGCGGCGATCCCAGGCACGCCGTATTTTCTCGCGTTCGGTATGGAGCCGACCGGTTTTGCGATTCGCCATTTCGCGATCACTGAAGGCGAACGCATTCGCGCGCCGAAGGACATTATCCTGGGACGCATCGCCGCGAAAAATCTAAAAAAGAAAATTGGCGATTCGATTCAAATGAGCGGCGCAACATATCGCGTCGTCGGCATTTACGAAACCGGGATCGGGTATGAAGACGCGGGCGGCGTGATCGCACTGAGCGAAGCGCAACGCACGTTCAAAAAACCAAACCAGGTCAGTTTCTTTATGGTGAAACTCAAAGACACATCAAAAGCCGACCTGGTGCGCGCGCAAATCGAATCGCGTTGGACGCAGGTCGCGGTTTCCAAATCCACCGAGTTCGCCGAAAAGACGAACGATATGCAATCGTTTCGTTCGATGGCGAGCGCGCTTTCGTTCCTTTCGATTTTGATCGGCGGCGTCGGCATTATGAACGCGATGTTGATGAGCGTGTTCGAACGCACGCGCGAGATCGGCACACTGCGCGCGTTGGGTTGGCGCCGTCGCCGCGTCGTCGGAATGATCGTGCGCGAATCGCTCGCGCTCAGTTTCTTGAGCGGGCTTGCCGGGATTGTGCTCGGCGTCGGTCTCGGTTATCTGCTGTCGCTTGAACCGACGATGGGCGCGATGCTCAAAGGCGAGTATTCGTGGCGATTGTTCGCGCAAGCGATGGGCATCGCGCTCGTGCTCGGCGGATTCGGCGCGTTGTATCCCGCGTGGCGCGCGGCAAATCTTTCGCCGATTGAAGCGTTGCGGTATGAATAAACGATCCGCGAATAACGTGAATAACGCGAATAAAAAATCGGCGAAGATTCGCGTGATTCGCGGATCAAAAATAATTCGGGAGAAATAAAAATGTGTGAAATCAAATCGTTCGATCCGCGCAATGCGAGTGATGCGGAACTTGCGTTGTTGAATGATCTGCAAAATCAAATTCGCGCGGAACGCTTGCCGGATGATCCGCCGATTCCGCGCGACGAAGCGATTCGCGGCGCGCGCCACATTCCGCCGTTCGTGAATGTTTCCGCGTGGGCGGTATGGAACCAGGACGCGTCGCAAATGATCGCGAACGCGAGTTGCGTGTTTTTGAATACGCCGGAAAACAAACACATGGTCGAAGCCGGGATCGAAGTTCAGCCCGAGTTTCGACGTCACGGTTGGGCGCGCAAATTGCTCGCGGAAATCGCGCGCGTGATGGAACGCGAAAGTCGTCCGTTGATGCTGGCGAACACGAACGAACGCATCCCGGCAGGCGCGGCGCTGATGGAACGCCTCGGCGGAGAGCGTGGGCTCGAAATGCACACGAATCAACTCAAGATCGCGGAATTGAATCGCGCGTTGATTCGCGAATGGCTCGCGCGCGCGGATGAACGCGCGACCGGTTTCGAACTCGGTTTGTGGACGGGCGCGTATCCCGAAGCCGACCTCGAAGCGATTGCGCTTTTGTTGCGCGTGATGAACACTTCGCCGCGCGGGACTCTGCAAATCGAAGATTTCAATTTCACACCAGACCAATTGCGGCAACAAGAAAAATCAATGTTCGAGCGCGGCACTGAACGCTGGACGCTGTACGTGCGCGAACGCGCGACCGGCAAATTCGCCGGGTTCACCGAAGTTTTTTGGAATCCGAATCGTCCCGCGATTTTATCGCAAGGGGGCACGGGCGTCTTCCCGGAATTTCGCAATCTCAGTTTGGGACGCTGGCTCAAAGCCGCGATGCTCGAAAAAATTTTGCGCGAGCGATCCCAGGTTCAATTCATTCGCACCGGCAACGCGGACTCGAACGCGGCGATGCTGAAGATCAATCACGAACTTGGGTTCAAACCCTATATGTCGCAAATCGTGTGGCAAGTGCAGTTGGCGCGCGTGAAGGAATATCTGCGCGACTGAGTGTCATTGCGAGGAGCGAAGCGACGAAGCCGCGAAGCGTCCGCGTGCTGGTTGGAGATTGCTTCGCTTCGCTCGCAATGACAGACTGTTGGAGGTTCGCAATGAGCATGCGAAACATTATCATCGGCGTTGTTGTGATCGTGATTGTCGGCGGCGCGTTTCTCGCGTCGGGCGGAAGCAACCTCATCGCGCCCCAGCCGACGCCGACGCCGGTTTCAACGTTTAACGAACTCGATTACATCGTGACCGCGTCCGGCACATTGCTCCCGGCAAAACGCGCGAACCTGGGATTTGCGAATTACGGCAGAGTCGTTCACGTTGCGGTCAAGCAAGGCGACCAGGTCAAGCCGGGTGACGCGCTCGCGCGACTTGATACGACCGAACTCGAAGCCGCGATTGTCGCGGCGCGCGCAAATCTCGCGGCGATCAAAGCCGGCGCGACGAAAGAAGAGATCGCAGTCGCGCAAGCAACGCTCGCGAACGCGCAAGCGCAGTTCGCCAAAGCGCGCGCGCCCGCGTCGCCGGAAGAAATCGCGATTGCGCGCGCCGCGCTCGAACGCGCGTCGTTCAATCTGCGCGACGCGCAATCGCAATATGATCGCGTGAAAAATGATCCGCAAGTCGGAATGTATCCGCAAAGCGCGGCATTGCATCTCGCGACGCAGGAATATCGCACGGCGGAAGCGCGCTATCAGCAAGTTACGAAAGGCGCGACGGCGGAAGATATTCGCATCGCGGAGACGGCGGTAACGGTCGCGCAGGCGAATTTGAATCGCGTGCAAGCCGGCGCGCGCGCGGAAGAAATCGCGGCGGCGCAAGCGCGCGTCGATCAAGCGATTGCCGGGCTCAACGCGGCGACGCTCGTCGCGCCGTTCGCCGGCACGATTGTCGCGGTGAATGTGCGCGAAGGCGAAACGGTTTTGCCCGGCGTCGCGGTGTTCACGCTCGGTGATCTCAGTTTGCTTCGACTCGAAACGGACGACTTGAGCGAGACGAACATCGCGCGCGTGATCGAAAATCAAACTGTGGATGTAACGTTCGAAGCATTGCCCGGCAAAAAATTCCAGGGCAAGGTGATCACGATCGCGCCGATTGCGTCGGCGAAACAGGGCGGCACGAATTACACCGTTACCATCGAAATTGCAAACCTGGATCGCGCGTTGCGGTGGGGCATGACCGGGCATATCGAGATCAATACGCGCTAGGGATGCGTGAATGTTTATCAACCACCGATTTCACAGATTTTTTAATCGGTGAAATCTCTGTAATCAGTGGTTTACACTCCAATGACCAAGCCAATCGAAAATCCACAATCCAAAATCGAAAATAACCACATCGTCGTCGAGACGCGTGACCTCACCAAAATCTACGGCGACGGCGACGGCGTGCGCGCGCTCGACGGCGTGAACCTGGTGATTCGCGCGGGTGAATTTGTCGCGGTGATGGGACCGTCGGGCAGTGGCAAAAGCACATTGCTCAACTTGCTCGGCGCGCTGGATCGTCCGACACGCGGCATCTGCGCGGTCGCGGGGCAAGACCTGGCAAAGGTGCGCGACCTGGATCGCTTTCGTTCCAAGACGGTCGGCTTTGTGTTTCAATTGCACAACCTGATTCCCACGCTCACGTCGGTCGAAAATGTCGAGGTGCCACTGCAAGAGGAACGGATGAGTGATCGCGCGCGGCGCGACCGCGCGATTAGTTTGCTCAAGTTGGTCGGCTTGGGCGAGCGCATCCACTTTTTGCCGAGCCAATTGTCCGGCGGGCAACGTCAACGCGTCGCGATTGCGCGCGCGCTCGCGAATCAGCCGGCGATCATTCTCGCGGACGAGCCGACCGGCAACCTCGACAGCAAAAGCACGGACGAGATTATGGATCTCCTGCGCCAACTCAATCGCGATCGCGGCACGACGTTCATCGTCGTTACGCACAATCCCGCGGTCGCACGCGCGGCGGATCGCATCGTTACGGTGCGCGACGGCAAAATCACGCGCGACGAAAAAATCGAAAATGTGTACCTCGAAGATTTGCGCGAGTTTAAACTGACCGCGCTCGGGCACGCGATTCTCGACGGCGCAGTGCCGGCGGAATTGAACGGCATCGGCTTGGACAAGGTCGCGGAGCAGGTGAAAGAGGTGCTCGAAAAAGTTTGATGGTCGGGTAGTCGAATAGTCGCGTTGTGGAGAGGTCTGGAATTTTTCCACTGACGGAAAAAAACACGGACAAGAAAAAATGTCCGTGTTCCCTTCCGTCAGTGGAAAAACTTTTAGATCATCGCTAAATTCGTTCAATCCTCAAATTCGTTGTCAGTTTTCTCCGCGCTTGCTCGCCACCTCCGCGCGCAGTTCCGCAAGCCGCGCGTGCCCCGGTTCCAACTCCTCCGCGCGCGCAATGTCTTGCTCCGCCGCGTCGAAATGTCCCAGGTCAATCAGCGCGCTCGCGCGATTGCGGTGCAACATTGCGTTGCCGGCTTGATGCCGAATCGCGTTGGCGAATGCCGTGAGCGCGTCCGCGAAATTATTTGCGTTGCACAGCACGATGCCGGCGTGATTCCACACATTCGCGAGTTCCGCGTGCCACGCATCCGGCGTGTACGGCAAACGCGCGGCGTCAGGATGCGCGAGCAATTCTTCGCCGAGTTGCGCGGCGGCGCGCCACGCATCGCCGGTTTCGGTTTGCTCTGCGGCTTCACGCGCCGCCGAAAATTTTTCGAACAACTCGCGCAGAGCGTCCGGCATTCTCATTCCTTGCAACCACGCCGGCACATCGCCCACGTTCAACTCCGCCCACAATGCCGGGAACAGGTCGCCGCATTGTTCGCTGATGTTGTGAAGATTTTGCGCGGCTCGGCGCGCGTAAGTGATGTGGTTCTGCTGAAGAAACATTTGCAGAGCGGTGTAACACGCGCCAAGCGATTCGAGCAAACGCGCGCGGCGATTTTCGCCCGGTGTTTTTGCAAACTCGGCAAGAAGAATTGAGAGATTGGTTTGCGTTGCCGCGTAGTCGAGCGGTGCGGTGTCGGGTTGGCGAAAGCGGAGTGCTTCGGCATAGCAAACCAGGGACTCGCGCAGACGCGCGGCGCGGTCTTCGCCGGGCAGGGTGGCGAGTTCGCTCAATCTATTGCCGCGATTATTTTGCGTCATTGCGTAGTCGAGCGGTGCGGTGTCGGGTGTCCAAAAGCGGAGTGCTTCGGCATAGCAAACCAGGGACTCGCGCAGACGCGCGGCGCGGTCTTCGCCGGGCAGAGTGGCGAGCTCACCGAGAATCGAGCCGCGATTATTTTGCGTCATTGCGTAGTCGAGCGGTGCGGTGTCGGGTTGGCGAAAGCGGAGTGCTTCGTCATAGGCGGACAGCGACTCGCGCAGACGCGCGGCGCGGTCTTCGCCGGGCAGAAGATTGGCGAGGTCGCTCAAGATGGTGCCGCGATTATTTTGTGTCATTGCGTAGTCGAGCGGCGCGGTGTCGGGTTGGCGAAAGCGGAGTGCTTCATTGTATGCGGATAGTGACTCGCGCAGACGCGCGGCGCGGTCTTCGCCGGGCAGAGTGGCGAGGTCGCTCAAGATGATGCCGCGATTATTTTGAGTCGTTGCGTAGCCGAGCGGCGCGGTGTCGGGTTGGCGGAAGCGGAGTGCTTCGTTGTATGCGGACAGCGACTCGCGCAGACGCGCGGCGCGGTCTTCGCCGGGCAGAGTGGCGAGGTCGCGCAAGATGGTGCCGCGATTATTTTGCGTCATTGCGTAGTCGAGCGGTGCGGTGTCGGGTTGGCGAAAGCGGAGTGCTTCAGCATAGCAAACCAGGGACTCGCGCAGACGCGCGGTGCGGTCTTCGCCGGGCAGATTGGCGAGTTCGCGCAAGCTGTTGCCGCGATTATTTTGCGTGGCGGCGTAGGCGAGCGGTGCGGTGTCGGGTGTCCAAAAGCGGAGGGCTTCGGCATAGCAAACCAGGGACTCGCGCAGACGCGCGGCGCGGTCTTCGCCGGGCAGAGTGGCGAGTTCGCTCAAGAGTAAGCCGCGATTATTTTGCGTCATTGCGTAGTCGAGCGGCGCGGTCTCTGGTGTCCAAAAGCGGAGTGCTTCGGCAAAGCAAACCAGGGACTCGCGCAGACGCGCCCCGCGGTCTTCACCGGGTAGATCTGCGACACGGCTCAATGCGTTCGCGCGCGTTCCCAGTGCGCGTGCAAGTACTTGTTCATCCTTTTGATTGCGTGCTAATTCAAGCAGTCGGCGCGACCAATCATCGTTATCGCGAACCAACCTAATTTGCGTTCTTGAATGAGCAAATTGGGCTTGCAAGTTTTCCGCGTTTGCCGCAATGTCCTGCGCCATTTCAAAATCGTGCTCAATCGCCCACTCGAACGCGTGGCGCACTTGCGCGTAATCGGCAAACATCTCGTAATACTTTTGCGCGTCATTCGCTTTTTCCATCGCGCGCGAAAAAATTTCCGCGTGTTTGCGGCGCGTCGCTTCTTCTTCGTTTGCTTTGCGTAACAGCGCGAGCGCGTACGCGCGCACAATCAAATGGTGTTGCCAACGTTCGTCATCGCGCGCGGTCAACAAGCCGCGTTCCCACAAATCGGTCAGCCAACCCAGGGCTTGGTCGTGGTCTGTCATTGCGAGGAGCGCACTTTGCGACGAAGCAACACTTGCATCGTTCGCAAGTGCAGGTGTCTCCGCTTGACCGGTCGGGGATTGCTTCGCGGAAACCGCTCGCAATGACAAAAGCAACGCGAAAAATTCTGTGCTGAAACTCGCGTCCGGCGCAAACGCGCCGAGCGCGCGGAAACGCACGCGTGCGGGTTCGTCCAACTCGTCGTACGAAAATTTCAACGCGGCTTCGACCCGGCTCTCGCGTTCCTCGTCGGTTGGAAACGGCAGTTCGCCAAATGCTTGTCCCGCGCGCACGAGCCGCGCGAGTTTTTCCACCTGGTCTTGCCAGCGCGATTTTTGCCAGCGCGCGAGATTTTTTCCGGCGATGTCGAGCGCGAGCGCGTGACATTCAACCGCCGCGGCGAGTTCGCGCAATCGCGGCACATCTGCATCGGTCGCCTGCGCGATTCGGTCGCGCAGTAACGCGAGCGCGTCGTCGGGCGAAAGCAAATCGAGCGGATACACCGCGCTGTTCGTATCGCGCGCGACGGATGCTTTGCGCGTCGTGATTAGCGCGACGCCATTCGCGGGAATCGCGTCGAGCAAAGGTTGAATCGCGTCCGCGTCCCACACATCGTCGAGCAGAACAAAGAGCGCGCCGTGTCCATCGAGCCAGCCGCGCACATCGTCGGACGAAAGGTGTTGCCCCTCCGCCAGCCGATAGCCCGCGCGCCTGCCCCACGCATCGAGAATCGCGTCGCATTGGTCGGCGCGGCGATGCATCGAGCCGAGTTCTTGGACGATGACGCCGCCCGGAAATTCTGCGTGCGTCCATTCGCACGCGAGATGATGCGCGAGCCAGGTTTTGCCAATCCCGGCTTCGCCTTGCACGGTCGCGGTAATCGCGGTGCGCGTGCCCGGCGCGAGCAATTTGCGAACCGCGTCCAACTCTTTTGCGCGTCCGACAAAACCAGGATTGTCGCGCGGCGCGGTGGGGCGTTGCCAACTCGATGTGCCGACCACGCGTTCGTGCATCTCTTTGACGAGCGGACGAATTTCGCGCATCCCATCGCGCGTTTCAATCGCGACGCGAAACAGCGTCGGCAAAAGTTGGTCGCATTTGCGCGCGAGTGCGCGGTCGAGACAATCGCGATAATCGCGCGCGGCAGTTTCGATTTGCGCGTCGGTCATTTTGCCGCGCCAATCGTTCGCGAAATATTTGTAGAGCGCGGTCAACAATTCCGCGTCGTCAAGCGTGTTTGGCAAA
>JACRPR010000026.1:7895-10616 GCA_016223105.1 Chloroflexota bacterium
CGATGCGATTCCGCCAAGCGGCTAGCTTCGAATCCATTGCGCGTGCGCGTCCGATAGTTTTGCAACGCACTCATCCGCGTCCTGGAACGCGGCGAGAAAATTTTCTGCGCGTTCACCCTGATTGAAAAAATCATCCAAGCGTTCGAGCGCGGTTTCGCCGGCATAATTCGCCAACTCTTTTTCGACTTCGACGATAAAGCGATCGCCGATCGCGCGTTTTGCCTGCACCTCAAAAAACTTGACCGCAAGTTTTACAAGCGATTTTGACAAGTCTGGCATTGCTGTTTCTCCGATTGTCATTGCGAGCGAAGCGAAGCAATCTCCGCGCGCTGGTTGGGGATTGCTTCGCTTCGCTCGCAATGACAGGTTGTGTTCTATCCGTACGCCTCATCCAACAACTCGATCAAATGCGCGACGCGACCTTGCCAATGTGATTTCGTTTTGCCGTACTCGAGTTGCAGTAAGCAACCGATGTTCGCGGTAACGACCACGTCCGCGCGCGTCGTGATCACATTCGCCATTTTTTCATCAATCAACGGATTCGCGATTTCGGGATGCGTTACGTTGTAAATGCCCGCCGAGCCGCAACAGCGATCACTCGCTTGCATTTCGATCAGTTCGACGCCGGGAATTTGCTTGAGCAGATCGCGCGGTTGTTTTTTGATGCGTTGCGCGTGCGCGAGGTGGCACGGTTCTTGATAGGTGACGCGCAGATTCAGCGCGCGACCTGGTTTTGCGATGGGCGATTGCGCGAGCAGTTCGGTAATGTCCTTGACGCGCGCGCTAAATTCGCGCGCGCGTTGCGCGAACGCGGGATCATCGCGCAATAACTCGCCGTACTCTTTCAACACCGCGCCGCATCCCGCGGCGTTGACGACGATCGCATCAAATTTCTCGCGCGCAAACGCTTCGATATTTTTTCGCGCCATTTCTTTTGCGAGTTCGCGTTCCCCTGCGTGAATGTGCAACGCGCCGCAACACACTTGCGCGTCGATCACCTCCACGCGCCAACCATTTTTTTCGAGCACGCGGATTGTCGCGTCGTGCAAATTTCCAAACCCCGCGCGCATAATGCAACCGGTAAAAAGCGCGACATGTTTACCTGCATCGCCGCGTGTGGGTGATGAATGAAACGCGCGCAACGTCCGCGTCTCCGGCAACATCGCTTCCATTTCGCCCAATCGCCCGAACAATTTCAGCGCGCCGGTCGCACGCATCACTTTTTGCAAGCCGACGCGTTGATACAATTTGAACAGCGCGATGAACGCATCGAACAATCGCGGACGCGTCCAAATTTGTTTCAGCACGATCCAGCGCAGAGCGCGTTCGAAAATTCCGGCGTGATCGCGCGCGACGATTTCGCCGCGCGCGGCTTCGAGTAGTGCGCCGTACTGCACGCCGCTTGGACACACGGTTTCGCAATTGCGGCAATCGAGACACAGATTGATGTGTTCGACAAATTGCGCGTTCACGGTTTGCGTTCCATCCGCGAGCGCGCGAATCAAAAACAATCTGCCGCGCGGCGATTCGGTTTCGAGACCGGTCAAGCGATAGGTCGGGCAATGACTGAGGCACAAGCCGCAATGCACGCACCGCGCGAGGTCGGCGTCGGTTGGGGGATTGGGAATTGAGAATCCGTTTTTCATATTTCAAATTTCATATTTCAAATTTCAGATTAGAGATTCCAATTTGAAATCCGCAATCTGAAATTTGAAATTACAAGTTTCCAACGAATCGTCCAACATTCATCAGCATCTTTGGATCGAACTGCGCCTTGATGCGTTGCGTCAAAAAATGTTCCGCGCCCGGTTCGCCCCAGACCGGGATTTGTTCTTTCACCGCGCGTGTTGTGTTTTCGACGATGACCGTCGCATGCAGTGGCGCGAGTGTCCAGCGCAAATGTTTGATCGTCTCGATGGTTTGCGCGTCGTTCGCGCTGAACGCGAGATAAATGGTCGCGCTCGCCGCGTGTGCGAAAAATTGCGGCGGCTCGATTTTCAACGCGCGCGCGCGTTCCGCGATTTTTTCGAGCGCGCTGTTGAGCGACGCGGGCGGCGCGCTGATTCGCAATAATGTCGTGTGCGCGACGCGCAAGGTTTCCGGCAAATCGGCGATGCGATTCCACATCAACGCGTCCGGTACGATTTGAATTTCGCGCGCGATCGTACTCGCTTTTGCGTTCGCCGCGTCCACAACCGCGCGCGTGCCGCCAAAGCGCGCGGCAATCGCGAATCCGTTCGTTTCGAAGCCGAGCGCGCGCGCCAGGCTCGCATCGAACAATTCCAACGCGAGCGGCGCGGTTGTGAGATTCCACAACGCGGTAATCGCGTCGCACGCAGGGCGCGCGTCGGAAAAAATCGCGATGAATGTGCTTTGCTCCGGCGGTCGCGGCAAAACTTTGAACGTCGCTTGCGTGATGATACCGAGTGTGCCGAGCGCGCCGATGTGCAATTTCGTTAGTTCGTACCCCGCGACATTTTTGACGACCTTGCCGCCGAATTTCACCGGCGTTCCACTCGCATTGACGACACACATTCCGAGTGTGAAATCGCGCGCCGCGCCAAAGCGCACGCGCAATGGTCCGCTCGCGTTCGTCGCGAGAATTCCGCCAATCGTCGCGCGGAGTGCGAGCGGCGGGTCGAGCGGCAGAAATTGATTGCGCGTCGCGAGTTGTTCTTGCAGTGCGCCGAGCGTGATGCCGGCTTGAACGGTGACGGTCAA
>JACRPR010000027.1 GCA_016223105.1 Chloroflexota bacterium
GAGCCGGAGCCAATGCCGGGCGATGGCGGGTGACGCAAGGGTTTAAGCGAGCGTCCGTGTGAGTCTTGAAGGCAGATCACAGTTTGGGACATGTCCGCGCCTGGATGGGATTCGAATAGGATTGCGCGCCGCGCACGATGCGCCGATGCCGGAATTTTTTTGGCGGTGGTCGGCGGGACGCGTTTGCTTTTTGGACGCGCCTCGTTTTTTGGCTGGCGCAGTCGTGTTGGGGGAGTCGTGGGTTCAAATCCCATCTCCCGCTCAAACAGAGACCCGAAGGGTTCGCTTCGCGAAAACCCTTCGGGTCTTGATTTTTATCCGATCACTTGTAGGATCAACCGCCACAACAATTGCGCGGCGGCAATCAGCGGCGCGAGGGTGACTAGCGCGTACAATTTGCCGCGTTCCGGCAAACGCGTCTCGCGCACTTTCCAAAAGACCGTGTAAAAAATTGTTGCCGCGCCGCCCCACGCGAACGGCGCGACGATTGGCATCGCGCCGAACGCGGCGCGCGTGCGTGTTGCGTACGTCCACCACTGCGCTTGCGCGGCGGTCGCTTCGAGCGGCAACGCGATACTCGCGGCAATGATGAAAATGAGCGCGAACATTCGCGCGCGCTGTTCGGTGCGCGCAAAGCCGCGCGCCAAATGCAATGCCAAGTAGCTAATGCTGGGTGTCAGCAAACAGATCGCGACCGGTGCCGCGCCGATCCGCAAAAATTCTGGCGCATACAAGTTTGATTGCAAAAGGGCTTGGGTGATCGTTTCGCGAATGAATGTGGCTAAGAGTCCACCGATAAACCACTGTTGCGCGAACGCGCGCGATTCATAACGCGACGCGTGCCACAACAAGCCGGCGAAAAGCACGAGCGCGACAAACTCGATGACGAAGGGATACATCGGCTATCCTTTTTTCGGCGCGGGAATGTGGACGAGCAGGTATAACGCGATCCACAAAATTGGCGCGAGGAGCGTAACCATCACGCGCCCATCGCCGCCCGTCGCGCGATTCATTACAAATAAATTCAAAATCAAAAACGCGAGCAACGCAATCGGCAGATGAAATAAAAATTCGCTCACCGCAATCTCCTTGAAAAAATCTACCGCGATTATATCACACAATCGCCAATCTCTCATCGCTCAATCGCTGAATCGCTTTTCACGTTTGACAATCTGCCCCTTGTGTCCTATGATCCGGCTTCGCCGATGATTGGATTTGGTGAACTGCGCCGGTTAGCCGCGCAATGGCAGGTGGACATTGCCATTGCCGAACGCGCGTACGCGATCGATTGGATTCTGTACGGATTGTTCACGCACGCGCGTTTAGCGCGAGCGTTGGTTTTGCGCGCGAGCGCGGCGTTGCGGTACGCGTACTGCGCGGATTATCCGACAATCGAAAATCCCGATTTGTGGATCATCTCAGCGCTCGATTTTTCGCGCGATCTGATCGAAGCGTTGCAAACGGCGGCGAATGCAAGTGGTTTGCGATTGACGCTCGTCGCGCACGAACGCGGGATGGTAAAGGTCGAATACACCGGACCGCTCGGACGCCGCTCTGCCGCGCAACCGCGCATCACACTCGCGCTTGTCGCGGGACAAACCCAGATGCCGCCCGCGCGTGTGCCACTCATTCATCGTTTCAGCGATAACTGCGTGGCGATGGTGCAAGCGATCGCGTTGGAAGAATTTGTCGCCGAGCGCGTCGCCGGCTTTGCGCGCACTCCGCGCGCGCGCGATGTGTTCGATCTCTGGTTCGCGCTCACGCACGCGCAAATGGATCGCGCGCAAATGCGCGCACCGGCTTTGTTCGATCCAAATTCACTCGCCGCGCTCGCGCGCGTGTGGGACGCCGCATTGCGCGATGTGCGCGATCATCCAACGCTCGCGCAAGTCGAAAACGATCTGCGCGCGATTTTTTCAACCTGGTAATTGACACGATGCCCGACGATCTCTCGCAAATTCAAGAATGTGAACATCGCCGCGATGTTCAAGTGCGTTTTCACGATGGACGCGTTTTCGCCGGTCCCGCCGGCGCGCGCCTCGAATTATTCATTCGCAAAGCGACGCCGCCGAATTCGATTCCGATGGTCGCCGCCGTGGTGAACGGTCGGCTCGCGGAATTGTCCGAGCCGCTCATCGCCGATGTGGATGTCGAGCCGATTTCGCTCGCGTCCGAAGATGGCATGCGAATTTATCAACGCTCGCTCGTGTTTCTGCTTCAATATGTCGCGCGCGAATTATTTCAGGCGCGCCTCACCGTGGATTATTCGCTGACGTATGGCGGCGTGTTTTGTCGCGTATTGGGACGCGAAGTATTTACCGAAGCGGAGATTGTGCAGATCGCGTCGCGAATGCGCGCGCTCGTGAACGATGATGTGCCGATCGCGCGCGAAACGATGCGCGTGCGCGATGCGATTGTCCTCTTTCACGCGCAGGGCGACGAAGAACAAGTGCGTTTGCTTTCGCAACACGAACGCGAAGAAGTGCGCGTCCACATCTTGCGCGATTTCAAACGGTATTTTCTCGGCGGAATGTTGGTGCCTTCGACCGGTTATCTCAAACAATTCGCGGTGCGGTATTATCCACCCGGTTTTGTTTTGCAATTTCCACAACGCCACCGCCCCAGTTCGCTCGAACCACCGCAACCCTCGCCGAAACTGATTTCGGTTTTTCTCGAATATCGGCAGTGGCTCAGTTTGCTCGGCGTTACCGACGCGGGCTTGTTGAATCAAGCGTTAGCGCAATCGCGCGCGCGTGAAATCGTTTTGGTTTCCGAAGCGCTTCACGCGCAAAAAATCGCGGAGATTGCCTCGGACATCGCGTCGAAACGTGATCACGTTCGGCTCGTCGCGATTGCGGGACCGTCATCATCGGGCAAGACGACGTTCGCGCGGCGGTTGACGATTCAATTGCTTGCGAACGGTTTGCGCCCGTTTCCGCTTTCGCTCGACGATTATTTTGTAACGCGCGATGAAACGCCGCGCGATGAAAACGGCGATTACGATTACGAAAATTTGCACGCGCTCGATCTCGCATTGTTCAACGAACATTTGCTCGCGCTGATGAACGGACAGGTTGTCAATCTGCCGCGTTATAATTTTGAAACCGGCGAACGCGAAACCGGGCACACGATTCAATTGAGCAAGGATCACGTTTTGTTGATCGAAGGGATTCACGGTTTGAATGTGAATCTCGTGCCGCGCATTCCGCCCGAACGCATCTATCGGATTTACATTTCCGCGTTGACGCAACTCAAACTGGATCGCTTGAATCGCGTGCCGACGACGGACACGCGGTTGATTCGCCGCATCGTGCGCGACGCGAAAACGCGCGGCTATACCGCGCAGGAAACCATTGCGCGGTGGGAAAGCGTGCGCCGTGGCGAGGGGCGCAACATTTTTCCATTTCAAGAACAAGCCGATGTGATGTTCAATTCCGCGCTCGTGTATGAACTTGCCGCGCTCAAACCGTTAGCCGAACCGTTACTGCGCCAGGTTGAACCTGGGATGCCCGAGTATGTCGAGGCGCGACGCTTGCTCACTTTTTTGCAATGGTTTCACCCGTGCGACGCGTCAATGATCCCGGAAGCATCCATCTTGCGCGAATTTATCGGCGGCTCGACCGTGACCAATTTTGTGCCGCATCTTTAAAAACTGCGCCCCCACCCAATCCGCCCCCGCATTGCGGGGGCGGGCAGGGTGGGGGCAAAAAACAAGACCTGCGAGGATCAATCACCTCGCAGGTCTCGTAACTAGTTGCGTTTCTTGGTCAAGCCAAGTTCGGTCGCTTTGGATTCAACCGCATTCAACGTGCGTTTGAGTTTCGCGGCGACTTCGCGGTGGACGGTTTTCTTGCGATACAATTCGCGCAACAGCGCGATGTCTTGTTTCGTCCATTCCTGGTTGTGTTTTACGGGACCTGCCATGGTAAACCTCCTCTGGGTTTGGGACGCGCTGAAACCGGGTTGATCATCCTGGTTTATCGCTCTCCCGGTAATTTCAATTCCTAGTATAACATTTTTTTCCAGATTCGCAAGAGGGCGACGCGTTAAACTTACGTATGACAATTCAAATCGTGATGCGGGGAACCATCCTGACCCCGCCCCAGACCATCGAGGATGGTGCGCTGGTGATCGCAGACGGCGCGATTCAACAACTCGGCGCGCGCGCCACGATTGAACTTCCGCGCGCGAGCCAGGTTATTGACGCGCGCGATCATTTGATCGCGCCGGGCTTGATTGATCTGCACACGTACGGTTGCCTCGGTGTGGCGATCACCTCACCCGAACGCGCGGCGGAAGAACTCGCGCAGTTCGCGCAGAACGTCGCGCGCTTTGGCGTTACGCGCTTTCTGATTTCACCGACGATGGCTGATCGCGCGTTCATCGCGCGCACGCTGTCCGCGCTTGCAGACGCGATGCCGCAAATTCACGCGGGCGCGCGTCCGCTCGGCATTCATCTCGAAGGACCCTGGCTCGATCCCGAACAGCGCGGCGCGTTTCCGCGCGCGGTTTTGCACGCGCCGACGCTCGATGAAGCGCGCGAGTATGTCGAAGCCGCGCGCGGCTGGTTGCGCGTCGTAACGCTCGCGGGCAATTTGCCGAACGCATTCGAGGTCGCGCGCTTTTTGCGCGCGCAGAATGTGCGCGTCAGTTTTGGACATTCAAACGCGCCGTACGAATTCGCGCGCGACGCGCTCGCGTCCGGCGCGTTCGATTTGGTAACGCATGTTTACAACGCGATGAGCGGCTTGCATCATCGCAAACCCGGTGTGCTGGGCGCGGTGTTAAGTTCGGACGCTGTGCTGGGAATGTTGATCTGCGACGGGATTCACGCGCATCCCGCCGCTGTAAAAATTCTTCTGCGCGCGCTCGGATTAGATCGCGTCGTTCTCGTTACCGATGCGATTCCCGGCGGTGGAATGACCGAAGGCGCGTTCACGATGTTGAATCAAACCGCGCGGATCATTGACGGCGTCGCGCGTTTGGAAGACGGCACGATTGCCGGGAGCATTCTCACGCTCAATCGCGCGGTGATGAACGCGCGCGCGTTCGCGCAGATCGCGTTGAACGACGCGCTCAAACTCGCGACCGAAAATCCGGCGCGCGCGCTCGGACTGTCAACTCTCGGCGCGCTCGCGCCGGGAATGGACGCGGATGTGATCGTGATGCGCGAATCGGGAGAGATCGCGCTGACAATGGTCGCGGGAGAAATCGTGTTTGACGCGCGCGACTAGAGTGGAGCAGTGCAGTGCACGCAAGACGTGACAATGCCGCCGAGTTTCTCGGTGGCATTGTCGCGTCGCGCCATTGTCAAGCGTTAGTGCGCGGTCAAGTTTTCGCAACCTATCTCCGAAATGCGCTGGTGCGAATGAAAAAAATTTTACTTTTCAAATTTTCTTTGCGTCTTACCGTTTTTTCGCTATAATAGTCGCGCGTGTTCGGGGATGAAAGGATTGCGAATGGATCAGATTCAGGTTTTGATGACGTTGCGTTTTTCGGAAGAGCAGATCGCGCGCGTGCGCGCCGTCTCGCCGCGTTTGAGCGTAACGCAAAAATCGGTGCGCGAAGGGTCCGACGAAAAAGATGTCGGCGCGCTGTTCACCGGCGCGGAAGAAATTTTGTACGGCTTTATGCCGCCGCGCGATCTTGCCCTCGCGCCGAATCTCAAATGGGTGCAGTTACACAGCGCGGGGATCAATCATTTGCGCGATCATCGGATCCTGGCGAGTGCGATACAGGTAACGACTGCGTCCGGAATTCACGCGGTTCCGATTGGCGAATTCGCGATTGGCATGATGCTCGCGCTCGCGCGCCAATTGCCGCGCGCGGTGCGCTATCAAGCGCGCGCCGAATGGCCCCGACACAAATGGCGCGAGTTTCTCGGCGCGGAACTGCGCGGCAAAACGCTCGGCATCGTCGGGTACGGAAGCATCGGGCGCGAAGCCCCGCGTGCATCATCAACATCGCGCGCGGCGGCGTGGTTGACGAAGCCGCATTGATCCGCGCACTCAAAGAAAATTGGATCGCCGGCGCGGGCTTGGATGTGTTTGAAAAAGAACCGTTGCCGTCGGACAGCGCGTTGTGGCAATGCGAAAACGCGCTAATCGCGCCGCACGTTTCCGGCGCGACGCCGCATTACGATGATCGCGCGGTCGAGTTGTTCTGCGAAAACTTGCGCCGCTATTTGCGCGGCGATGAATTGCTGAATCTCGTAAATTTGGAGAAAGGATACTGAGTACATTTTCGATGATTAAAGGACTCATTTTCGATTTAGGCGGAACGTTGATGCGCTTTGACGGAAAATTCGATGACGTGGATCGCCGCGCGAACGAATACCTGGTCGCGTTTTTGAACGCGCACCAGCTTGCAACGCCGGACGATTTTCACGCGCGCTTGATCGAACATCGCAAACGCCATTGGCGCGCCGCCGAAGAAACCGGCGTCGAGGCGCGCGTCGGCGAAGCGATTCGCGATACGCTCGCGGAAATTGGGCATCGTTCGCTCGATGGATTTTTGTCGCGCATCGTCGAGGCGTACTTTGTGCATCACGAAGCGAACTGGCTCGCGTACCCCGATTCGGTCGAGACTCTGCGCGTTTTGCACGCGCGCGGTTTGCGGCTCGGCGTCATTTCGAACGCAGATGACGAACACCTGGTTTATCGCGCGGCTGAACGACTCGGCTTTGCGCCGTTCGTCAACCCGGTGTTGAGTAGCGCGGCGGAACCGCGTTGGCGCAAACCGGACGCGCGCATCTTTCATTTGATTTCGAACGCGTGGCACATCGCGCCGAATGAAATCGCAATGGTCGGCGATGCGCCGCGCTACGACATCGTCGGCGCGCACAATGCCGGGATGCGCGGCATTCTGATTGATCGCGCCGATGGCGCGTCCTGGCAAAAAATCCCGGAGGAATTTGCGAACGATCCGTTGTGGCAAGCCGATGCGATTGTTCACGCGGTCGCGGAAATTCCGGGTGTGGTCGAAACAATGTAATGGGATTGTCATTTCGAGGAGCGAAGCGACGAGAAATCTCCGCCGTACGCAGAGATTTCTCGCTTTGCTCGAAATGACATTTTGAGGCAAGAATGCCAAACGATTCGCTTTCGACGTACTTGCAAGCCATTACCAAAAACCTCGCGCGCGGCAATGCAACGGAACACACGCATCGCCCTGCGCTCAAAATGTTGCTCGAATCGTTCGACGCGCGCATCACCGCGACGAACGAGCCGCAACACATTGTTGACGTGGGCGCGCCGGATTTCATCATCGAACGCGGTAAGATTCCGCTCGGCTATGTCGAGACGAAAGAGGTCGGCGAAAATCTTGACAAGATTGAAAAATCGGAACAATTGAAACGTTACCGCGCCGCACTGCCGAATTTGATTCTCACCGACTATCTCGAATTCCGCTGGTACGTGGACGGCGAACGCCGCGAGGTCGCGCGCGTTGGCGAATGGAGCAGCAAGAAAATAAAAAGCGGCGATGCAGATGCCGTGACCGCGCTCTTGGAAAAATTCATCGCGCAATCTGCGCCGACGATTACCAAGCCGAAAGACCTGGCTGAACGGATTGCCGCACTCGCGCAATTAATGCGCGGCGTCATCGAGCAAACGTTCGCGCGCGAAGGCGCACGCGGCAATTTGCGCGAATGGTACGCCGCGTTTCAAGAGACGCTCATCCCCGATCTCACGCCCGCGCAATTCGCGGATATGTTCGCGCAAACGATCGCATATGGCTTGTTTGCCGCGCGCGCGAACGATCCCACGCCCGAAAATTTTTCGCGGATGGAAGCCGCGTTCGTTCTGCCCAAGACGAATCCATTTTTGCGAAAACTCTTTCACGAAATCGCCGGACCCGATCTCGACCCGCGCATTGCTTGGATCGCGGATGATCTCGCGCGCTTGCTCGAACACGCAAATATGCAAAGCATTTTGAAAGATTTTGGCAAGCGCACCAAACAACAAGACCCGGTTGTGCATTTTTACGAAACGTTCCTCGCCGCGTACGACGCCAAACTCCGCAAGTCGCGCGGCGTGTTCTACACGCCTGAACCCGTTGTTTCGTACATCGTCCGCTCGGTGGATCATCTTTTACGCAAAGAATTTGGTAAAGCGAACGGGCTTGCTGACCCCAGCGTGTTACTGCTCGATCCCGCCGTTGGCACGGCGACGTTTTTGTATTTCGTCATTCAGCAGATTCACGACACGCTGGACGCGCAAGGACAAACCGGCGCGTGGGCGCAATACGTCGCGGAAAAATTATTGCCGCGCGTGTTCGGGTTTGAAATTTTGATGGCGCCGTACACGGTCGCGCATTTGAAACTCGGCGTCGAGTTGAAAGAACTCGGTTACGATTTTGCGAGCGACGAGCGGCTTGGCATTTATTTGACGAACACGCTGGAGCAAGCCGCGAAAAAATCGGAACGCTTGCTCGCAAAATTTATCAGCGACGAATCGGACGCGGCGGCGGGTATCAAACGCGATCAACCGATTATGGTCGTCCTCGGCAATCCGCCGTACTCGAATTTCGGAATGATGAACAAGGGCGAATGGATTGGCGATTTGCTCGACGATTACAAACGCGGCTTGAACGAAAAAAAGTTGAATCTCGACGACGACTTTATAAAATTTCTGCGCTTTGGTCAGTGGCGCATCGAAAAAAGCGGCGCGGGGATTCTCGCGTTCATCACGAACAGCACGTACATTGACGGCATCACGCATCGGCGGATGCGCGAATCTTTACTCGAAACGTTTGACGATATTTACATTTTGGATTTGCACGGCAGTTCAAAAAAGAAAGAAAAATCTCCCGACGGTTCCAAAGACGAAAACGTTTTTGACATTCAGCAAGGCGTCGCGATTGCGTTGTTTGTGCGGACGCCAAAACCCGAAGGGTCTCCAAGACCCTTCGGGTTTGCCCGCGTCCATCACGCGGAACTCTGGGGCTTGCGCGAAGCCAAATACGCCGCGCTTGCCGAAAGCGACATCGCGACGACGCGATGGACAGACATCGCGCCGAAGCCAGGACAGTTTTTCTTTGTGCCGAAAGATTTTAGCAACGCGTCCGAATACACGACAGGATGGAGCGTGAAAGATATTTTTTCCGTGTGGCACAATGGCTTGAAAACAGATCGCGATGCACTCTTCTTTGATTTTGATAAAGCAACTCTCGAAGAACGAATGAAAACTTTCTATTCGGAACGTGATTTAAGTGAGTCATTTTGCGAAGAATACCAGGTTAAAGATTCTTCAAGTTACGCGTTGCTTTCGCGAAGAGAAAGAACAACATTTGCCACAAGCAATATCCAAAAGTGTCTCTATCGCCCGTTTGATTGGCGCTGGTTGTATTATTCAGTGGGGCTGACTAGCCGTCCTGCGTGGGATGTTATGCGCCACTTGTTGGCAAAAGACAATCTGGCATTGATCTGCCTTCGGCAGACGCGAAAAGGCGAGACAGGCACTTTTTACGTCGGAAGAAATCTGATCAACAAAGATGCTGTCTCTTTGTTCGATATTGGTACCGTTTCCCCCCTCTACCTCTACGACGCACCCGACGCGAACCAAATCGCGATGAACCTCGGCGCGCGGCGCGCCAACTTTGCGTCCGCGTTCATCGCGGAAATGGAAACGCGGCTGGGATTGAAATTCACGCAGACCTTCGAGGTCTCCGAGACCTCGAAGGTCTTGACGCCCGAAGACATTTTCCACTACATCTATGCAATTTTGCACGCGCCGACGTATCGCGAACGTTACGCGGAATTTTTGAAAATTGATTTTCCGCGCGTGCCGCTCACGCGCGATGTAAAACTTTTTCGCGTGCTCGCCGCGTTCGGCGCGGAACTCGTCGCGTTGCATTTGCTCGAATCGCCCGCGCTCGAAAAATTCATCACGCGTTTTCCCGTTGCGGGATCGAACCAGGTCGAAAAAATCGTGTACGCGGAAGAATGGAAAGACCCAAGCGGCAAAACGCACGCGGGTTGCGTGTTCATCAACAATCCCCCTGTCATTGCGAGCGAAGCGAAGCAATCCCCAACTCTCAACACGGAGATTGCTTCGGTGCAAAAACCGCGCCTCGCAATGACACAACCGCAGTACTTTGAAGGCGTCGTCCCAGATGTATGGAATTTTCACATTGGCGGCTATCAAGTGTTGGACAAGTGGCTCAAGGATCGCAAAGGGCGCACGCTCGCGTACGATGACATCACACATTATCAAAAAATTGTGGTCGCGTTGCACGAAACACGGCGCGTGATGAACGCGATTGATGCGACGACCCCAAAATTTCCGATAGAATAACTCGCGCCAAATATCATTGCGAGAATGTGGGGCGGACGGCTCGTCTGCCATTGCCGTTGCGGGCGAGCCGCCCGCGCTACAGGACTAGATGACAACATGACTAACCGACTAAAAATCTTGATGCTCTCTGCTGAAATGGTTCCGTTCGCCAAAGTCGGCGGGCTTGCCGATGTCGCGGGCGCGTTGCCCAAAGCGATGCGCGCGCGCGGACACGATGTGCGCGTCGCGATGCCGCGCTATGGACGGATTGATCCCGCGCAATTTCATTTACAAAAGACGCTCGATCCATTCCCGGTCCCGCTCGACGGGACGAATGACAACGCGACGATTTACGAAGGCAAACTCGATCCGGATATTCCGGTTTATTTTGTGGACAACAAACGCTTGTTCGAGCGCGACGGAATTTATATGTACCCCGACGACGCGGAGCGATTTATTTTTTTCTCGCGCGCCGCACTCGAAATGTTGCGCCGACTCAATTGGTCGCCCGACATTATTCATTGCCACGATTGGCACACCGCGCTCGTGCCGAATTGGTTGCACACGATTTACGCGTCCGACGCGTTTCTCGCGCGCACCGCGACGGTGTACACGATTCACAACATTGCGTATCAAGGCATTTTTGGGCACCGCGTTCTCGAAATTGCCGGACTCGCGCCGTACGGATTTGTCGCGCATCCCAGCGTCGCGCCGGAAATCAATCAGGTGTTTGATTTTATGGCGCGCGGCATTTCGTTCGCAGATAAAATCACGACGGTTAGCGCAACGTACGCGCGCGAAATTCAAACGCCAGAATTTGGCGAACGGCTCGATCCGCTCGTGCGCGAACGCCAGGATCGTTTGACCGGCATCGCGAACGGACTCGACACCGACGAGTACGATCCCGCGCGCGATGCAAACCTCGCGCAAACATTTTCGCGCGATTCAATCGCCGCGCGCACCGCGAATAAAATCGCGTTGCAAAACGAATGTCATTTGCCGGTGAGCGACGCGCCGATTCTCGCGATGGTGAGCCGGCTGTCCGATCAAAAGGGCATTGACCTGGTCGCCGATGCGATTGACCATGTGCTCGATACGCTCCCGGTGCAATTCGTGTTGATGGGTACTGGCGATCAACACTATCACGATTTTTTCAATCGGCTCCGCGACAAGTACGCGAATCGTGTTTCGATCTCGCTCACGTACAATCCCGCGCTCGCGCGCAAAATTTACGCGGGCGCGGATTTGCTGTTGATGCCCTCGCGCAGTGAGCCGTGCGGCACGGATCAAATGATCGCGATGCGGTACGGTTGCATTCCGATTGTGCGCGCGACCGGCGGACTTGCGGACACGGTGCAAGACCTGGACGCGCACGGCGCGACCGGCACTGGGTTTGTGTTTCGCGGTTACAATCGGTGGGAAATGTTTGTCGCGATTATTCGCGCGGTAACACTGTACCAATTGCCGGACGTTTGGCGCGCGCTTCAACTGCGCGCAATGACGCGCGATTCGTCCTGGTCGCGCGCGGCGCAAGAGTACGACCTGGTGTATCAACAAGCCATCGAGTTGAAACAACGCGCGACCCAAGCCGCGCGCGCGCTCGCGGCAGATATGGATCGCACCGCGCAAACGATTGCCGCGTTGCCGGCGCGACTTGGTCGGCTCGGTGAACTTGCGTACAATTTGTGGTGGGGCTGGCATCCCGCCGGGCGCGTGGTCTTTCAAGACCTTGACCCGGTGTTGTGGGAGCAAGTGTATCGCAACCCGGTCAAGTTGATGCGCGAACTCGGCGCGGAAAAATTGCGCGCCGCGAGCGCGGATGAAACGTACGTGAAAAAATTCGATGCCGCGCTCGAACAGTTCGACGCGTACATCAATCCGAAAACGACCTGGTTCGACGCGACGTATCCGTATCTCAAGGATCATCCCATCGCATATTTTTCCGCCGAGTTTGGTTTGCATCAATGCTTGCCGATTTATTCCGGCGGCTTGGGCATTTTGTCCGGCGATCACATCAAGGAAGCGAGCGACCTGGGCTTGCCGTTTATCGGCGTCGGCTTTTTGTATCCGCAAGGATATTTTACGCAACGGCTTAACGCGGACGGTTGGCAAGAAGCCGAGTACGAAAAACTGAATCTCGCGCTCGCGCCCGCGGTCGCCGCGAAAAATCGCGACGGGCGCGATGTGATCGTCGAGGTCGAATTGCCGGGACGTTCGGTGTACGCCAAAGTGTGGCGCATCCAGGTCGGACGCGCGCCATTGTTTTTGATGGACACGGACATTGACGCGAACGCGCCCGCGGATCGCGAGCTCGCCGCGCGTTTGTACGGCGGCAACAACGAGACGCGCTTGATTCAGGAATTTGTGCTGGGCATTGGCGGCGTGCGTGTTCTGCGCGCGCTCGGCATCCATCCGCGCGCGTGGCATCTCAACGAAGGGCACTCGTCATTTTCGCTCATCGAACGTTTGCGCGAACACATTCACGCGGGCGCAAAATTCGACGAGGCGCGCGAAAAAATTCGCGCGTCAACTGTGTTCACCACGCACACCCCGGTCGCCGCGGGACACGACGCGTTCAGTCCCGAATTAATGGACAAGTATTTTGGAAATTTCGCGCGCCAACTCAATCTATCGCGCGAACAATTTTTTGATCTCGCGAATCACAATGGCGCGTTCAGTATGACCGTGCTTGCGTTACGCTTTGCGGGCGCGGCGAACGGCGTGAGCGAATTGCACGGACAGGTCTCGCGCAAAATGTGGCAATGGCTGTTTCCGCATCGCGCGGAGAACGATGTGCCGATTGGACACGTAACGAACGGCGTGCATACCTTGACCTGGCTCGCGCCGGAATATCACGCGCTCTTTGAAAATTATTTTCCGCGCGGCTGGCAGGATCGTCTTGATGATCCGACAGTGTGGGATGCCATCGAAAAAATTCCCGACGACGCGTTGTGGGCAACGCACTGCGCGCTCAAAGCGCGCTTGTTTGAGCTTGTGCGCGAACGCGCCGGCGAGACGGTTGCGGGGTTGCGCTCCGACGCGCTCACGCTCGGATTCGCGCGCCGCTTCGCGACGTACAAACGCGCCGTGCTGATGTTTCGCGATGTCGAACGCTTGAAGCGAATCCTCAATCACCCGGATCGCCCGGTGCAAATTTTATTTTCCGGCAAGGCGCATCCGGCGGACAATCCCGGCAAAGAATTTATTCGCGCGCTGGTGCAATCCTCGCGCATGCCGGGTTTGCAAGGGCGCATCGCGTTCATCGAGGATTATGATATCAAAGTCGCGCGCCATCTTGTGCAAGGCGTGGATGTGTGGATCAACAATCCGCGCCGACCGCTGGAAGCGAGCGGCACGAGCGGCGAAAAAGCATCCGTGAACGGCGCGCCGAATTTCAGCGTGCTCGACGGTTGGTGGCGCGAAGGATTTATCGCGATCTCGAATGGTTGGGCAATTGGCGAAGATCGCGCGTGGGACAATGCCGACGCGCAAGACGCCGCGGACGCCGAATCGTTTTACGCGACGCTCGAACGCGAGGTCGCGCCGTACTATTACTCGCGCGATGCGTATGGCAGATTGTTTATCCGAAATCCGAAATCTGAAATCTGAAATTTGAAATGGCATACGACGAACCGTATTTCATCACCCGCGAATCCTGGCGCGATTGGCGGATCGAAGCGCGCGCGCTGATCGACCTGGCGCGCGCTACGCGCGACGCGCGCGTGCTTGAGATCGGTTGCGGCGGTGGCGGCTTGTTGCAAATGCTTCGCGCGCGCGGCGCGTTTGCGATCGGCATTGACACGCTCGATGTCGCGTTGCATCTCGCGCGCGAACGGTTGTCATTGCGAGCGCAGTTTGCGAAGCAATCCCCAACGAGTCAGGCGGAGATTGCTTCGTCGCGAAAACCGCTCCTCGCAATGACCGGCGACGGCGCACTCCCATTCCGCGATCACATGTTCGACGCGCTCATCGCGCAACACGTCGTCGAACACATTGACGATCTCGATGCCGCGTTGCGCGAATGGCAACGCGTGTTGAAACCCGGCGGACGCCTCGCGCTCGCGACGCCGAACGCGCGCTATCCCGATCCCGCGCATTTCGCCGACGCGGACCACGCGCGCGTGTTTGCTCCCGAAGAATTGCGCGACGCGTTTGCGCGCGCGGGATTTTCCGTCTTCTAACGCGCGCGCGGTTCTTGCGTGCGTTTGGTGTGATCGCGTATCGCGTGTTTGCGCGCGCGCCATATTTCACGTCGCGCGGGCGAACGATTTTGCTCGGCGCGCGACGAATCGAATAACCAATAACAAATAACGAATGATGTGAAAATAGAAATTTTAATTCTCGGTTTATCGGTCGGCATCGCGTTCGGTTACGTTTCCCAGTGCGGCAACTTTTGAATGTTAGCGGCTTGCTATCAAGTCGTTACTGGCCGTGAGCCAAAAATGTTGCGCGCGTATTTGCTTGCCGTCCTGGTTCAACTCATCGCGGTCAACTCGCTCGCGGAACTGGGCTTTATTCACGCGTCAGTGCTTCCGTTTTTCGGAATCCTCACCGCGCTCGGCGGATTAATTTTTGGATTGGGGATGACGCTCGCGGTCGGGTGCATCGGCGCGGTGTTTATGCGCGCGGGTGAAGGCAAACTCGATTATATTTTTGCCGCGCTCGCGTTCGCGCTCGGCGCGTGGGTGAGCAACGATTGGTTGGTCGCGCCACTGCGCGCGCTCGTCGGCGAAAGTTTGCTGTTGAGTTTGTATCGCGCGCTCGACCTGGATCGCTGGGTCGTGATCGCGACGATCATCGTCGCGGCGCTCTTGTGGTTGATTCGCGGTAAGCGCGAAATCCCGCATCACGGTTGGACATGGACGCGCACTGGATTTTTTCTCGGACTCGTCGGCGCGAGCGCGTGGATTACGTCCGCGTTGACCGGGCGACCGTATGGACTCGGCACGGTGCAAGGCGTGGATAGCATCGCGACATTTTTTCTGCAAGCCGATTGGAACGCGTTGAATTGGAACGCGTTTGTCGTCGCGGGCATTCCGCTCGGCTCATTCATCGCGGCGCGTGTGCATGGCATTCCCGCGCGCCGCGATTTTTTGATCGCGCGCCTGCCGCAAGCAATTGCGGGCGGATTGCTGATGGGCATTGGCGCGGCGATTGCCGCGGGCGACAATGTTTTGCACGGCTTGAGCGGAATCCCCACACTCGCGATTGCGAGTCTCACGTTTATCGTCTGTATGTTTCTCGGCGCGTGGTTGGGGATTCGCCTCGGTTGGTTGCGATGAAACAATATCTGGGTCGCGTGAGCGAAAATAAATTATTGTGGGCGGACGCGCAACAAATTTCTTTCGATGCACCCGATCTCGCGCGCGCGATGCGCCCCGGTCAATTCGCGCTTGTGCGCGATCCGGCGTCGTTCGATCCGTACTTGCGCCGCGTCGCGTGGCTGTACGCGCTAGACGGCGCGCGTGTTTTGTTCACGCTTTCGGCGCGCGATCCACTCGTCGCGCGCACGCGCGTTGGCGACGAGCTTGATCTGCTTGCGCCGTTCGGTCGCGCGATTGAACTCGATCCGAACGCGCGCCGCATCGTATTGCTCGGTGAAGGCGCGCGCGTCGCGCGCTTGATCGCGCTCGCGCATCACGCGAGCGCGCAGGGGCGCGAAGTGGTGCTGGCACATTCCACGCGCGATGAAATGTTTCCGGCGCATTTGCTCGCGCCGGAAATCGAATTGCGCGCGGACGCGACCGATGCGGAATTGTTGACCTGGGCGGACGCGATCGTCGCGAGCGGCTCGCACGATTATTATCGCGCGCTCGCGGACGCGGTGCGCGCGACGCGTTATCGGAGCGAACCTGGTTTTGCGCGCGTGCTGATTGAGGTCGCGATGCCGTGTGGCACGGGCGCGTGTTACGCGTGCGCGCTCGACACGGTGCGCGGGATTCGCCGCCCGTGCGTGGACGGTCCGCTGTTTGATTTGACGCAATTGGAGTTCGCGCTATGAATAATCCGTTTGAACAATCCGCGCAACGTATTGTTGGCGCGGTCAGCGCGACGCAAACGCGCGTCGAAGCGATCCCGGTGTTGGGTATTCTCGCGCGCGCCGCGCGCGCGTATTCGCACGATCGGTGCGGCACACTCGCCGCGTCGCTCGCGTACTATGCGCTCCTCGCGCTTTTTCCGTTTATGCTTTTCATTCTCGCGCTCGCGAGTCCGTTCCTCGAATCGGACGCGGCGATTCGCGCGGTCGCCGGATTTGTCGTCGCGTATGTTCCGACCGGCGCGGCGATGATACGCACGGCGTTGCAAGAGGTGGTCAAGGCGCGCGGCGCGGTCTCGCTGATTGCCGCGCTTGGTTTCATCTGGTCGGCGTCCGGCGTTTTTGATTTGATCCAGCTCGGCATCAATCGCGCGTTTTGTGTCGAACGCCATCGCTCGTTGGTGCGGCAACGCGTGGTCTCATTCGCGATGATCGTGATCGCGGGCGCGCTGTTCGCGTTGAGTTTTCTCAGCACGACCGCGATCCGTGTCGGGATTCATTATCGCGTTCTGCCGCGCCGCGATCTCGCGATTGATATCGTCCCGGTTTTGTTCGCGACCGCGATCGCGTTTTTTGTTTTCGCCGCGCTCTATCGTTTTCTGCCCTACGGCATCCTGGTGCGTTGGCGCGATGTGTGGCTCGGCGCGTTCGTCGCGGCGGGGTTGTGGGAAATCGCGAAACTGGGTTTTGCATGGTACGTCACAAATTTCGCGTTGCTCAATCTCGTGTACGGTTCGCTCGGCGCGATGATCGCGCTGATGATTTGGGGTTATGTGACCGCCGCGATTATGTTGTTCGGCGCGCAGATCGTGGCGACGCAAGCGGGAGCGCGCGACAATGTGGATTGAACTCGCGCCGAATTGGAAACGCAGTTTGACGCTCGCGCATCCGTTGATGCAATGCACCGGCGGATTCGTCCCGGAATCAGCAACGCTTGGCGCGTGTGTTACGTTGCCGATCACGCTTCACGCGCGCGCGAAC
>JACRPR010000028.1 GCA_016223105.1 Chloroflexota bacterium
GATGCCGAGTTGCGCGCGTCCGACAAATTGACGCCCAGCGTTTGTCCCGGGATCGGCAAATTGGAAATTTGCCCTACGCCGATGCCGAGTTGCGCGCGTCCGACAAATTGACGCCCAGCGTTTGTCCCGGGATCGGCAAATTGGAAATTTGCCCTACGCCGATGCCGAGTTGCGCGCATCCGACAAATTTACGCCCAGCGTTTGTCCTGGGATCGGCAAATTGGAAATTTGCCCTACGCCGGCAACGTCGCGAGAAAATCGCGCACCTTGCACAATTGCTCGTCCGCGTACATTCCTTGCGCCTTGGCTTTTTCGCGCGCTAACACAAACGCGGTTTGTCCGTTGACATCTTTTACTTTGTGATCCGCCCCCGCGTTTAACAACGCTTGCGTCAATTCCATATTCCCGGCAAGCGCGGCGTACATCAACGCAGTCGTCCCCTTTTTAGTCGCGAGATTGACGTTGGCTTTTGCCTCAAGCAAAACTTTGGCGGCTTCAACCTTGCCGTACTCCGCCGCGAACATCAACGCGGTCAATCCCTTGTCCGCGTCCACTTGATTCACATCTGCGCCTTGCTGAACTTGCGCGCGCACATCCTGCGCTTTGCCGTCTTTGGCGGCTTGCAGGAGCGGCGCGAGTGTTGATTTTTTTCCAAAGAGACTCACCGTGCCTCCTCGTGAATTGGAGGTTGGATGTTAGATGTTAGATGTTGGAATTGAGCGTTTACGCGGTTGCTCGTTACGGACAAGCAACCCGCTAAAGCGTCGAATCCAACTTCTAACTTCCAATCTCCAATCTCATCCCTTCAACTCTTTCTTCATCTCCGACCACGCATTGCGCGCATCCTCGACCGACCCCTCGTCTTCAATTGTCGTAATGTCGCCCGGCTCTTTCTCGAGCGTAACGGCTTTCAACACGCGGCGCATAATTTTGCCACTGCGCGTCTTGGGCAACATATGCACAAAGTTCAATTCGCCGATCACCGCGACGGGACCCAACTCGCTGCGCACCGTGTCGAGCAAAATCTTTTTGAGTTCGTCCGACACGCTGAAACCTTGTTTCAACACGACGAACGCCGAGATCACTTCACCGCGCAATTCATCCGGGCGACCGATGACGCCGGCTTCGGCGACGGAGGGGTGCGCGAGAAACGCGCTTTCGACTTCAATCGTGCCGATGCGATGTCCGGCAATTTTGATAATTTCGTCCGCGCGCCCGGCAAACCACACGTACCCATCTTCGTACATCATCGCGGAATCGCCGGAATAGTACAGATTTTTGCCGGGAATTTTCTCCCAGTAATCGGTGCCATAACGAGCCGGTTCGCCCCACAGCGCGGGCGTCAATCCTGGGAATGGTCGCGTGATGACCATAATGCCTTTTTCGCCGCGCGGCACTGGATCGCCTTCGGGCGACACGACTTGGGCTTCGATCCCAGGAAGTGGAATCGTCGCGGAACCAGGTTTGATCGGCAACATTCCCAAGCCGTACGGATTTCCAAAGATCGGTCCGCCGGTTTCGGTTTGCCACATATGATCAATCACCGGGATTTTATCCTTAAGAATCGTTTTTTGCAACCACTCCCACGCCGGCGGATTGAGCACTTCGCCCGCGCAAAACACGCGTTCGAGATAATCGTGATCAATTTTCTGGAGCGGTTCATCGCCGTAGCGCATCAACAAACGCACTGCCGTCGGCGAAGTGAAAATGCCGGTCACGCGAAATTCTTCGATCAGCGTCGCCCAGTTTGTTTCCGGTTTTGGATAATCGAGCGCGCCTTCAAACGCGACCGTCGTCGCGCCGATGATGAGCGGCGCGTACACAATGTAACTGTGTCCAACGATCCAACCGATGTCCGAGGTTGACCACCACACGTCGGTCGGCTTCAAATCGAAAACCCATTTCGCCATACTCGCGATGTGAACCTGGTATCCGCCGTGCGTGTGAATTGCGAGTTTTGGTTTCGCGGTCGTGCCGGAGGTCGCGAGAATGAACGCGGGTTCGTTCGATTCCATCGGCTCGTGCGCGCGACTGTTGCCCTCGGCTTTCGCGATAAATTCCGTCCAGGTTAAATCGCGATCCGGTTTCATCTGCGCTTCGCCGAACCGTTGAAGCACGATCACATGCTCGACATTATTTTCAACACTCGCGAGCGCGTCATCCACGATGCCTTTGAGCGGAACGTTTTTGCCTTTGCGATACGTGACGTCGGCGGTGAAGACGAGTTTCGATCCGCTCGCTTGCACGCGATCACCCAACGCTTTTGCGCCAAAGCCGGCGAACACAACCGAGTGCATCGCGCCGATGCGAACAATCGCGAGCATCAGCATAATTGCTTCCGGCATCACCGGCATATACACCGTAACGCGATCGCCTTTTTTGATTCCGAGTCCGCGCAACGCGGCGGCAATGATTTCGACCTGGCGCAACATTTGCGCGTACGTAAAGAGTTGGCGTTCGCCGCGTTCGTTGACGTAGATCAACGCGGTGTGTCCGCCCCAGCCGCGTTTGACGTGATAGTCCAACGCGTTGTACGCGAGATTCGTTTGTCCGCCGATGAACCATTTGAACGTCGGCGGCGTCCATTCGAACACGCGATCCCATTTGCGAAACCAATTCAATTGCTCTGCCGCGCGCCCCCAAAATTCATCGGGATTGTTCCGCGCGTCCTCGACCCATTTGCGAACCGTCGGGTTGATTGGGTTCATTGTCACTCCGGTTTGGAAGTTGGAAGTTGGATGTTAAACGTTCGATGTTGGAAGTTGGATGTTGGATGCTGGGCTTGACCCCTTCGACTACGCTCAGGGCAATTGGTTTTAGCGGGTTGCTTTACCGGTCAATCCACCGCGTAAACGCTTGATTCCAACTTCCAACTTCCAACTTCCAACTTCCAATTTCTAGTTTCTACTCCGCGGCTGGCGCGGCGGCAGGTGCGGATTCTGCCACATCCTCATCGCGCGGATGGCGGACGTGATCCACAAAGTCCTGGATTTCTTTTGGCGGCGGCGCGGTAACGAGCGACACGCCGATAGTGAGCGCAAAGTTCGCGGCGGCGCCGAACAGACCCGAGCTCAAGTGCGAGATGCCGAGGATGTTGAAACTCGGATCGAGATAGTTGTTGACCATGTAAAAGATGGTGACCGCGAGACCGCCGATGATACCGGCGATCGCGCCCGGACCATTCGCGCGTTTCCAGAAAATGCCGAGAAGCACAATCGGGAAGAACGAACCCGCGGCGAGCGAGAACGCCCACGACACCATCTGCACGATTAGAGCCAGACGTGGCATCGCGGCGAGCGCGGCGGCGGCGGCGGCGACGACGACCATCGCTTTACCAAGATTCATCCGGGATTGCGCGGATGCTTTGGGATTGAGAATCCTAAAGTAAAAATCGTGTGCGACGGCGGAGGCAATCACGACGAGCAGACCATCCGCCGTCGAGAGCGCGGCGGCGAGACCTCCTGCGGCGACGAGCGCAAAGATCGTGTACGGCAAACCGGCGATTTCCGGCGTGGACAACACGATCAAGTCCGCGTTGATGCTCAGATCGGTGAATTGCAAAACGCCGTCCTTGTTCGCGTCCGTGATCGTCAGCAAACCGGTTTTGGCAAAGCCCAAAACCCAGGGCAAGGGCTTGCCGTCTTTGCCCAACACGGTCGTCCAGGTTTTGCCGCTGTCTTCGACCGAACCGATCTTCAAGCCGACAACGTTTTGCAGAATCTCCCACCTTGAGAACGCCGCATACGCGGGCGCGGTAAAGTAGAGGAGGAAGATAAAGAACAACGCCCAACCCACACTCACGCGCGATTCACGAATGGATGGCACGGTGTAGAATCGGATCAGAATGTGCGGCAGACCCGCCGTGCCGATCATCAACACGAACGTCAATGCTATAAAGTCCCAGGGCGTGTTGAGCCAATCGGGAACACTCTTTGGCTCTGCGACCGGCATCGTTGTGCCAGCCATCTGATTGATTTGCGTAATCGCGCCGCGCGACGACGCGTTCGTCAATGGCTCATTGTACGGCGTTACGTACCCTTTCGTGATTTTTTGATCGGCTTCGAGTTTTTGAATGTTCTGCAATGCCTGACCGTACGCGAGTTCAGAAATCGGGAAACCGGTCAGTTTGACCGCGAGGAACGTCACCGGGATCAAGTACGCGGTGATAAGAATGATGTACTGCGCGACCTGCGTCCACGTCACTGCTTTCATTCCACCGAGGAACGAGCAGACCAACACGCCGGACAAACCGATGACCACGCCCAGCTCGTACGGCACGCCGATAAAGCGGCTCATAATCAAACCGACGCCGGTTACTTGCGCGGTCACGTACGTGAAACTCACAATGATCGCGGCGACTGCCGCGACGCCGCGCGCTTTGTTGCCGCCAAACCGCGCGCCGACAAAATCGGGGATCGTGAATTGACCGAACTTGCGGAGGTACGGCGCGAACAACAGCGCGAGCAAAACATAACCGCCCGTCCAGCCCATAATGTACGCAAGACCGTCGTAACCAAGCACCCACAACGAGCCCGCCATCGAGATGAACGACGCCGCGCTCATCCAGTCCGCGCCGGTCGCCATCCCATTCGCGAACGCCGGGACGCGGCGACCCGCGACATAGTACTCATCGAGGACTTTGGTGCGGCTCATAATTCCGATGGTCGCGTACAAGCCCATTGTCAACAAGATGAACGCCCAACCGATGATCCCGGTGGGCAGACCGGCAAAAAGTTCCAACAGCAACAAGGTGATGCTGAACAGAAGAAAGCCGATCGTGAACAATCCGTACGCTTTTGGAAGCGTCATATTCTGAAACATGTGTGATCTCCTCCCTACGATTGTGTAGTATAGCGCCTTGTGCGCGTTCGAGTTAGCGAACGCCGTGCGCGTTCTTGAACCCGAACGCCCACGAGGGGCTAGACTACTTGTCCTTGTCGCGCAAACCGTATTCCTGATCCATCTTGTTCATTCGCCATGCGTAGTAAAAGATCAAGACGACGAACACGATGAGCGAGCCCTGGCTTCCCATATAATAGCCGAGCGGAAAACCGGCGATGACGATCGCGTTCAACTGATTGACGAAGAGCGGCGGGACGTACGCGACCGCGAACCAGATTGCCAACAGAATCCAGATCAGCCGGAGGTTCGCTTTCCAGTACGCTTCGAGCCGATTGCCGCTTCCTTTTTGGTCACCCATTTGGAATTTCTCCTTCCCTGAAAAATTGTGCGTGTTACTATCGCTCCGTTTTGGATATTGGGTTTTGGATGTTGGATGCTAGATGTTGGAAACTTTAACCTCCAATCTCCAACTTCCAATCTCTAATCTTCAATCTCTAATCTCCACCTCCTTCCTAAATTTGGATCATTGCGCGCGACGCGCTTGCGGGGTGCGCCGCGTTTGTAGTGTGCGCTTGAGCGCACTGCTAAAGCGGTTACTACAGACCGCGTCGCGCGCGCTGATCGTTTCCCCTACTAGTCCGCCACAGAAGTTTTGAGGGGTCGTAGCATAGCGCCTTGTGCGCGTTCAACGCCCACGAGGGGCTATGCTACCCCGCATAACTTTTGTGGTGAACTACTACCCTCCGGCGACGCGGAGCGCATCGCGCAAGCGTCGCACGCCCAAGTCGCGCAGAGTAACGATCACGCGTTGCCACACTTGCGCCGCGAGAAACGCATCGTACAACGCGTGGTGCGCGCCGTGAACGCGAATGTTGTAGCGCCGCGCCAACTCGAACAAATTCGCTTCCGTGTTTTCGATGCTCTGCATTCCGTATCCGCCCAGAAATTGTTGCTCTTGCAAAAACGCCCACTGATGCGCGCGTTGCGTGTCCACCCAACGATTGTTCAACGCGCGACCGAGATGGCGTTGAAAATCGCGTTTGAGAAATCCCAGATCAATTTGAACGAAATGCCCGACGATCACATCATCGCCGATGAACTCGGCAAATTTTTCGAGCGCGTTCTGGATCGTCGGCTGATCCGCGAGATCGTCTCCACGCAAGCGATGCACGAGCACATTGTCGCGCGCGAGTGCGCGTTCGGGATTCACTAGACTGTAAAAGGTCTCGCCGATCAAAATGCGCGCGCCGCTCATTCGAATCGCGCTCAACGCGATGATCGCGTCCTGGTTACGATCCAAGCCGGTCAGTTCGGTGTCAATTACGCAAAAGCGCGCGTCCGTAATCGGGTAGTGATATTTGCCGTTCCACAATTCCAGACGCCGTTGCAAACCCTCCAACACAGATGCCACAATTTTTTATCTCGATCTGTGGCGCGACCTTTCTAGGTCGCCAGGTTCAGCGGGCTAGAAAGCCCGCGCCACAAAAAATGCTATGCCAACCGCGACAACATAAAGCGTTCGGAAATGTCGGCTTGCAAACGCGCGACCGTTTGAAACGCTTCGCGCAGAGTCGTGCGATCCATCGCCGTAATTTTATCGGGGTTGAGAAAATTGTCCGGCTTGTCGTTGCGACTCACCAGATCCATTTGATGGCGCAAGCGCATCAGCATCAAAAATTCGTACGTGTGTTCCAACTCTTCGGCTTGCTCGCGCGGCATTGCGCCGGTGTCCGCGAGCGCGTGCAAACGTTCAATCGTGTTCGTTTCGCGAATGCCGTGTTCGAGCGCGGTGACGCGCACCAGGTCAACAATCGGACCCGAGCCACGTTCTTTCAAGTTGAAGGTGTGTTTGTGGGGACCGCTTTTTTCGATCACGAAATTGCGGAAGAAACCGAGCGGTGGAGTGTGCCCAATCGCGACGCGTGCGAGATGCGCGAGGAAAATGTTTTGCCCTTTGGCGCGACGGAAAACATCGTCTTGCAGTGCGATCGCGAGCTCAGTCGCCGGACCGACCGCGCGCAGATCGAAAAAGATCGTCGTGTATAACGCTTGTTGCGGTTCGGGTTCGCTGATCCACCTTATAAAATAATTGTGCCACACGCGCGCGGGCTGACACCATTTCGGATTGCGCGCCATATAATCGCCGGGACAACGCGGATAGCCGCACTTTTCGAGCGCATCGCCCATCCATTCCGCAAAGCGCGCAAAGTATTCGCGCGCGGCTTGCGCTTGTGCGTCGTCCGCGGGATCCGCGTAAATCAACGCATTGTCCTGATCAGTTTTGAACGTTTGCTCTTTGCGTCCTTCGCTTCCCAAAACGATCCAACAGTACGGCAGAGGCGGCGCGCCGAATTCGCGTTCCGCGAGCGTCAACAATTTTTGCGTTACGCGATCATTGATCTCGGCGATCACGCGCCCGATGCTACTGGGATGCGCGCCTTCTTTGAACATCAACGGAATGATTTGATTCGCGCGTTGCAACGAGACCGACAAATCTTCAACCGAGTTTTGTTGATTGACGCCTTTCGCGACGAGCAGAGGCGATTGACCTTGCAGTAACATCAAATCGGTGCTGGTGATCACGCCGACCGCTTTGCCTTGCTCGACGACGAGCAAATGATGAATGCCCATATTGAGCATTTTCAACAGCGCTTCAAACGCGAGATCGTCCTGGTCAATCGAAATGACCGGCGAAACCATAATCGCCGCGACCGGTGTGAGCGCGTCCATTCCTTCGGCAATCACGCGGCTTCGCAAATCGCGATCGGTTACGATGCCGATGCCGACGCCGTGCGCGTCCACGATGACCATACTGCTGATCCGGAGATCGCGCATTTTGATCGCGACTTGCTGAATCGTGCAATCGCCCGCGCAACTGACCAGTTCGCGATTGAGGAGCGCGCGCACCGGGAGCGTGAACAACATCCGCTCGCCGCTCGGGCGCACATCGCCCTGCCGAATTTCGGTCAATGCTTTTTCGAGATAACGTTGCGCGCTCGCTTGCAAAATCGCTTCGGCAAACTCGACGTTGCCGCGCATCATTTGCGCGACGAGTGGTTTGGGGAATAAATAACAAATCGTATCTTCGACGGCGGCAACGTTCATTTGCGTTACCGTCCCGCGCATCATCGAGGTCAAACCGAAATGTTCGCCCTCGCTCCGCATATCAATAATGATCTCTTCATCATTTTCGGAGAGGACGGACATTCGCACACTGCCCTTTTGGATCACGAACAACGATTGCGCGGGGTTGCCGCCTTGCGCGAGGATGGGCGTATCTTTGGGGAAAAATTCGAGCGAGCAAGATTGCGCCAGCGTCTGGAGTTCAGGCGTAGCGAGAAGATCGAACGGATAATGTTGCCGCAAAAAATCTACGGTCAGGTCTTGCAGAATTGCCGGTTGGTTCTGCATTGCTACCCTTTAATTGGACACAGATACACACAGATTATTTTTTCGTTGCTGACTTGATGCAACCGGATTCAACGCTTTAGCGGGTTGATTGTCCGCGCGAACAACCGCGTAAACGCTCGACTCCATTTGCAATTCAGCCACGACTATTTTTCAAAACAATCTGTGGCGATCAGTGTCCAATCTAAAAATGGAGTGGCTAGAAATTTATCCGGATCAAAAAGCAACCCACCTGCCAAATGGAAGGTGGGCGATTCGGGACAGCCCTCCATTGGGCATGGCAACGTTGCCAAAATGTCTACGATCAAATGTTCAGTTGAATTGGGAAAAGAGTACCACACAATCGTAAAGAGAGAATAACGTTGCGTACACAGTTGCGTGAGGGTTGTGTAAAGTTTGTGTAAAGTCGTGTGGGATAGTGCAATAGTGCGATGGTGAGGTAGTGCGATAGTTTGCCGGTCAACTAACCCACTAGCGCACTATCGCACTATTGCACTAGCAGTCTGTCGGAGAGGTAGTTTAGCCCCTTGTGGGCGTTTTCGGTGCGTTCCGGCGTAGTTTTTCGGACGCCCACGAGGGGCTAAACTACCTCTCCGACAGACTGCTAGTTACGGCTGGCGAAGCGATTCGACTAACGCCTGCGTTTCGGGGGAGGGTGGCGCGGTGAATTTGCTGACGAGGATCGTAACGAGGAAATTGACCGGGATGCCAAAAATTCCGGCGGCGACGTTCGTGATGCCCAGCACGTTCCATTCGGGATCGACGACGTTGATCAACATATACGCGAGCGTCGCGACAAGTCCCGCGATCATCCCGGCGACCGCGCCTTTGCCGTTCGCGCGTTTCCAAAAAATTCCCAGGACGAGAATCGGAAAAAATGTTGCCGCCGCGAACGAGAACGCCCACGCGACCAACTGCACGATGATACCGAGCCGGCGAATCGCGACGAACGCGGCGGCGAGCGCGGCGAGAAAAATCGCGATGCGGCTGATCAGCAAACGCATCCGCGGCGACGCGCCCGGGTTCAGCGTGCGCGCGTAAAAATCGTGCGCCATCGCGGACGCGATAACCATCAGCAAGCCGTCGGCGGTGGAGAGCGCGGCGGCAAGCCCGCCCGCGGCGACGAGCGCGGCAATCGTTTGCGACAAGCCCGCGATTTCCGGCGTCGCCAGCACGACGACATCCGGATCAATTCGCAATTCGCTAAATTGCAAAATGCCGTCCGCGTTCAGATCGTTGATCGTGATCAAGCCCGCGTTCGCCCAGTTCACCGTCCACTCGGGCAATGAACCGATTGATCTGCCGATCACGTTTTGCAAAATTTCCCAACGCGAGAACGCGGCATACGCCGGAGCGGTGATGTACAACAGGGCAATAAACAGCATCGCCCAGCCAACACTGCGCCGCGCCGCGCCCGCGTCCGGCACGGTGTAAAAGCGCACGAGAATGTGCGGCATTCCCGCTGTGCCGCACATCAAACAAAACATCAGCGCGAAAAAATTCCAGGGTGTCCAATCGTTGAACGGCGCGACGTACGAATTCGCAATGCCTTGCAATTCTTCGAGCCGCACGATTTGTTCCAACGCTTGCCCGTACATCAATTGCGGAAAAAAATTGCCGGTCGCGCGCAGAGACAAGAGCGACACCGGCACGAGATACGCGATCACCAGGACGATGCACTGCGCGACTTGGGTCCAAGTGATCGCGCGCATTCCGCCGAGGAACGAACAAAACAATACCGCGCCCAAACCGACGACGATGCCGACGAGATAATTGACGCCGAGAAACCGGCTCATAATAATTCCGATGCCGGTCACTTGCGCGGTCACGTACGTGAATGAAATGATCACGCCGATAAACGCGGACACGATCCGCGCGACCGTGCCATCGTAGCGCGCCGCGATAAAATCGGGAATCGTGAATTGACCGAACTTGCGAAGGTAGGGCGCGAGCAACATCACGAGTACAACATAGCCGCCCGTCCAACCGACGATGTACGCGAGCCCTTCGTAACCGAGCAACCACAGTGTGCCCGCCATCGAGATGAACGATGCCGCGCTCATCCAATCGCCGGCGACTGCCATGCCGTTGAAGAACGCGGGAATGTTGCGCCCCGCGACAAAGTACTCGTCGAGCGAATGGGTGCGCGTAAAAATCCCAATCACTGCGTACAATGCAATCGTTACGATCAACAACGCCCAGCCAATCGAACTCGATGTGAGCCCCATTTGTTTTTCGAACGTGCTAATCGTAACGACGAACATTACAAAGCCGAGCGTGAAACCAAGAAAGATCAAACCGAGCAACGCGGTGCGGCGCGCATCCGTCGGCGCTTGCTCCGCGTTCTCCGCGCGATGTTTTTGATCGAGCCGCGCGGCGAACCAGGCATAGCCCGCGATCAAAACCAGGAACACGACAATCGCGCCGGTGAGGATGTGAAATTGATTGAGGAATGGCGATAGCGCGGCAGGCGCGATCACGATGCCGATCCAAATCGCGAGCAAAACCAGGATCACGCGCACATTCGCGCGCCAGTATGCCGGATCGAACACCGCGAGCGCGCGCGGCAATTCGCGCGCGTCGAGGAGTTGACGCACGCGCGGCGCAATCGGATACCAGGGCAAGAGATCGCTTGGCGCGCTCGCGGGGTCGGCTTCGCCGCGCTGGATGCGTGGAAACAGCCAACTCAGCAGACGCACCGAAACAAAGACTGCCAAAAGCCACAGTCCAATCAGTCCGAAGAATCCAAACCAAAAATTATTCATAGAATCGAACACTTGTCAGCGTGCCGAGCTTCCAGCCCGAGTTGATAATGTCGGGCGTCTGATTCACTTGCCACGACCACAGCATTGTCCGTTCGATGTACGCGGGCAGAAACGAGACGAGTGCGAACGCGGCGATGAGCACAAGGATGAATCGAATCAATCGGTTCATCAAACTGCGCCGCCTTGTAAATCATTCAACTCATTCTACCGCCAAAGCCCCGTCAATGAAAAGGCGAATTTTTATCACTTGGATTTGGACGGTGTACCCCAGAACCGTTTCGGATCCAATTCCCAGCGACGTTCATTCACCAAGGTCTTTTCGATTTTAGTCAACTCGCCACACGCAACTTCTTCTCTTGCGTATGCTCCGGCATAAAATCCTACTAAGGTGTAGATTGCGATCCTTTGATCCCGATAACACTCCCAGATGTACACCTGGTAGCCATGGGCTGTCCCAGTTTGAAACGCCTTGTCAGGATCAGGCAACCCCGATGCGACATAGGGTTTGTTGAGATGACAAGACGACAGGAGGATGAACAGGAACAAGACGCTACACAAACACAATCCCCCGACCATAGCGGCGAAGCAACCGAACAGCGTTTTTCGATTTTTGAACATGGTTTCTCTATTTATCGAAACACCGTCTCGTACACCGGCAACGTAAAGCGAAAAGTTGAACCGCGCCCCGCGCCTTCGCTCTCCGCCCAAATTTCGCCGCCGTGCGCGTAAACGAGATGCCGCGCAATCGTCAAGCCGATCCCCGCGCCGCCGCTCTGCCGCGCGCGCGATTTGTCCACGCGATAAAATCGCTCAAAGATGTGCGGCAGATGCTCGACCGGAATTCCGACACCCGTGTCCGCCACACCGATCTCGACGAACAAATCGCGCGGACGCGCAAAGATCGCGATCGCGCCGCCCGCCGGTGTGTACTGCACCGCGTTCGCCATCAGGTTGATCAAAATCTGTTCGACACGATCCGGGTCGGCAAGCGCGCGCGGCAACATTGACGACACGCGTCGGTCAAACGTCAATCCTTGCGACGCGAGTTGCGATTGAAATTGCGCGGCGACGCGCTCGATGATTTCGGTTAAATCGGTCGGACGCGGTTCGACGCGCAATTGTCCGGCTTCGGCGCGCGATAACAACGCGAGTTCTTCGGTCATCCATTTCAAACGCACCGCCTCGTGATGCACGAGCGAAAAAATTTCCGGCTCGGGCGCGATCACGCCATCAATCAATCCTTCCATATATCCGGCGATGATCGTGAGCGGCGTTCGCAATTCGTGACTGACATCGGTGATCAGACCGAGCCGACGTTGCTCGGTTTGCTCCAACGTTTCGGCAAGCCGATTGATACTGCCGCTGAGATGCGCGAGTTCGTCGTCCGATTGAATCGTCGTGCGTTCGCGAAAATATCCTTGCGCGAGGCGTCCACTCACGAGCGCGAGTTCTTGCAGTGGCTCGACGATGCGGCGCGACACGAACAAACTCACGATCACAACCGCGGACAGCGCGGCGAACGCGGAAATGAGCAATGCCTGATCCACGACCAATTGAAACGCTTCTTGTTGCGATGGCGCGATTTCGGATTCGGACGCGGGCGCACTCGCGAATGAAAACGGCGAATCGCGCATCGCGCTGAGCGGATTGCCCGCGAGGAAATGCGCGGTCGGCAGTAAAATTGCGATGCCAATCGCGATGATGAGCAGATGCGAGACAAATAATTTCCAGCGGAGTTGGCGAAGCCAGAGCATGTTCCAAGCCCAGACCCGAAGGGTTTTCGCGAAGCGAACCCTTCGGGTCTTGATCAGCGCGCGCGATGCGCGACGAATTTATAACCGACGCCGCGCACGGTTTGAATCAGCGCGGGATTCGCGGGATCGTCTTCCAACTTTTTTCGTAGGATGCCGATATGCACATCCACCACGCGATCAATCCCGGCAAAATCGTGACCCCACACGCGTTCGAGCAATTGATCGCGACTGAACACGCGACCCGGTTGTTCCGCGAGCGCGTAGAGCAATTCAAATTCGCGTTGCGTAAGTTCGACGGGTTTCGCGCGACAACTCACTTCGCGCGTTTCGGGATTAATGTTGAGATCATCGAACGCGAGGGCTTGCCGTTCGGGGGTGAACAATTCTTCGCGCGCGCCGCGTTTGCGACTGCGCCGCAAGATCGCTTTGACGCGCGCGACCAACTCGCGCGGGCTGAACGGTTTGGTGAGGTAATCGTCCGCGCCGACGGAAAGCCCGACGACCTTGTCCACTTCTTCCGCGCGCGCGGTCAGCATCAAAATATACACATCGGATTCTTGTTGCAGGCGGCGGCACACTTCCAAGCCATCAATGCCGGGCAACATCACATCCAGCACGATGAGATCGGGCTTGAGCGCGCGCGCGTGTTTGAGCGCGGTCGCACCATCGAGCGCGCCGTGAACGGTGTATCCTTCCGCGCCGAGATACTTGGTGATGAGATCGAGGATTGGTTGGTCATCTTCGACCACAAGGATGGTTTCGTTACGCATCGCTCTCCCTTCCCTCTAATATCGCACCGCATTATATACAAGCGTTTGGAGAAAAACAAGCCGGTTTGATTTTGTCGCGCGAGCACTCGCCCGCGCCACATTTAGCGCGCTGTCAACGCCAAACTCCAAATCAAACCAACGAGAACGATTCCGAGCAACAGATACATCGCGATGAAACGCAATGCACCCGCGATCACCGCGGTGGCAATCGCGCGGCGCGCGCCGAACGCAATGACCTGGTTGATGCCGATGATGGTCGCGATAATCAAAAGAATCCAACCGGCAATTCCCAGAATCGGTACGATGCCCAGAATGTTGAACACCGACGCATACCCGCCGATGCGCAGCATTTCGCCCATACTAGTTTTGCCGCCGAGCAACGCGGTCGCGATGAATACCGCGATAAACGCGCTAATGCCCCACGCGATCAACGCGACAATCGCACTGGCAATTGAAAAAATAATTACTTCAGTCGCGCCGAATCCTTGTCCGTCCGGCGTGGTAAAAGTGAACGCGCTGACGAATCCTGCCAAGAATGAAACCACCGATACGATCAGCGCGGCTTGACGATTCGCGGCTAGATCGTTCGCGACCTCGCGATAAGTTGCGGCATTGAAACTCAATGCGCCGATAATTCGATTGAACATTGCTTGATGATCTCCCTTTAACGCAAATTTTTTGCGCGCAGTAACGCGTCCGCCCACACCGCATCATCCACCGATAACGGCGGCATCGCGTCCGCGCGATAATTGATCGCGAGATCGTAGCCGGCGCGATCATACAAATCGTGTAACAGTGTTTGCAAATTGACGCGTGGTTCTTCATCGCCAAATTCCAATGGCAGTGGAAACACCGGGATCGGTTCGCGCACGCTGAACGCATACAAATCCGCGCGCGGGCGCAACTCGGCGCGGCTCACCAGGATACGATAATCCGCGCGCGCTTGATCCGAAACGGACAGTGGATCGCCATCGCGCAACAGATCAATTTCAACGAAATGCGTGTCGCTATCCAATACGCCCGCGCGCTTGCGTGTATATTCGCGACGACCTTTGCCGGGGCGCTTGTTCGTCGGTGAGAGAATTTCGATCACGGTGATCACTTTGCCAGTCGCGACGTTGCGAACTTGAAGATAACCCTGTTCGATTTCATCCGCGATGGGCAAGGTTACCGGGATCGGCGCGCGCGATTCGACGGCAACGTACTCGACGGTGCGCTCGCGCAAAACCGCGACATCCGGGCGACCGGCAAATTCAGTTTCGCGGGGATCGGCGCGATAGGTGCGTTTTTCGATCACGACGCGATACTTGGGGCGCACGCGCGGCGCGATCGCATCAGCGATCGCAACGATCAAACGGTTATGCACATCAATCCAGTCTTCGGGATGTTCGAGATACGGATCCATCCCAGGAAAAGGTGAGGGCATTTCAACCTCCAACTTGCAATCTCTAATCTCCAATCTCACAACAACCCGCGTTTCGCCGCTTCCGCCACCGCCTGTGCGCGATTCGCGACGCCCAGCTTTTCGAGAATGTCCTGCACTTTGCGCTTGACCGTAACCTCGCTCCAAAAAACTTTTTCCGCGATATCCTTATTCGTCGCGCCCGCGGCGATCATTCGCAAAACCGTCAACTCTTGATCGGTCAAGCCGGACTCGACGCGCGTTTTATCTTGCGCGAGTTCTTGAAATTCGCGCATCACTTTGCCGACAAGCGCGGGCGAGAGCAACCGTTCACCGCGCACGACCTGGCGAATCGCGTCCGCAAGCACCTGGGGCGACGCGCTCTTGAGCAGATACCCGTCCGCGCCGGCGCGCAACGCGCCGAATAAAAATTCGTCGTCTTCGTACGTCGTGAGGATGATCACCTTGCCGTCCGGGTAATCGCGCTTGAGCCGTTGCGTAATCTCGATGCCATTTTGTCCGGGCATTCGAATATCGAGCAGAATGACATCGGGACGCAGAGGTTCTAAATGCGAAAACAAACTCGGCGCGCCGTCCGCTTCGCCGATCACTTGAATATCCGCGTGGTTCGCCAACACACTGCGAACGCCTTGGCGAACGATGTGATGATCGTCAACGATTAGAACTTTAATGGGATCCATTTTTCGTCATTCGTGAATTGTCATTCATCATTTGCCATTTGGCATTGGCTCATTCGCGATTGGCACACTCAAGGTTACGCGCGTGCCCTTGCCCGGTTCCGACCACACGTCGAGCGCGCCGCCGATGCTTTCCGCGCGTTCGCGCATACTCAGCAAACCGAGTTGACGGCGCGGTTGATCTTGCGCGGTTGGCACATCAAAGCCAACGCCATCATCCGCGATGACGACGCGCAAATCGCGCGCGCCAAAGTTGAGCGCGAGGTCGGCGCGTTGCGCGCGCGCGTGTTGTTCGATGTTGTTCAACGCTTCCTGGATGATCCGAAACACCGCAACCTGGGATTCGGGATCGAACCGGCGCGACGCGCCCTCGACGCGCAAATGACATTTGATTTGCGCGGCGTGTTCAAAATCGTGCGCGCACTCGCGCAATGCCGGGACGAGACCGTGCGCGTCCAACGCGACCGGGCGCAAGTTGTAAATCGCGCCGCGCATTTCGGCTTCGATGCGGCGCAGTAATTCTTGTGCGGCGATCAAGCGCGCGCCCGCGCCATTTTCATTCGGCGCGAGCAAATCGCGCGCGGCTTGCGTTTGGAACAATGCGCCAATGATCAATTGTTGCACGCCGTCATGCAAATCACCGGCGATGCGCGCGCGCGTGCGTTCTTCGACGCGCCGTTCCTCCGCGAGAATTTGCTGGAGCGCGTCGGCTTTGCGCGCCAATTCTTCTTTCGCCGCGACGAGTTCGACCGTGCGCGCGGCAACGCGTTTTTCCAATTCGCGATTCAGCGTTTTGAGTTGCGCGTGCAGGCGCGCCTTTTCAATCGCCGTGCCAACCTGTTGACCAATCGCGGTGAGCAGGGCGCGTTCGCCGTCATCGAAACGCCGCGGCGTCGGACTGCCAACGTGAATCGCGCCGACGACGCGATCCGCCGTTCGCACCGGGACGGTGAGCACCGAATGAAAGCGTTCGCACGCGCACGGCGTCGTCGCAAAGTTCGGCACCTTGCCAATGTCTTCAATCGCGATCAACTGCCCGCTCTGCGCGGATTTGCCGCACATACATTTGCCGAGCGGAATCGTTTGCTCCGCCGCGAGAAAATCCGCGGACACGCCGCGCGACGCGCGCAGAACGAGTTGCCCGTTTTCGATCAAACGCACTTCGCCAGCTTTGAGTCGCATCACTTCCAGCACGCGTTCGAGTGCGCGTTCCAACACCGCGTCGAGTTCGAGCGATTGATTGACCGCTTCGCCAATCGTGTTGAGCGCGAGCAAACGTTCGCGTTGACGTTCGCGTTCGCGTTCCGCATGAATCGCGCCGGTCAAAATCGCGAACGTCAAAATCGGCGCGAGGATGCCGAGCAAGCCAATGCCGATCAACACCGGCGGCGACGTGATGCTGTATTGATCAAGCAGAACGCCTTCGGCAATCACGTAACCGATGCCGAGCGCGGCAAGCAAACCTGGGATCACCCAGCGCAAGTACACCAGCCCGCGCGCTAAAGTAGGAAGAGTAAATAAACGATTCATTCGCGATTCGTGATTTGACGACGGCTAAATCGCGAATGATGGATTCGACGCTTTAGCGGGTTGCTTG
>JACRPR010000049.1 GCA_016223105.1 Chloroflexota bacterium
CTGCATCGTTTGCAATTCCTCGCGATATTTTTTCACCAGGTCGAGATCGAGTTTCGCGATCGAGTACGCTTCTTTCGGATGATCATTCTCATCGCGTCCGACCGAACCCAGGATTTCGCCGCGCGGACCGATGATCGCGCTTTCGCCGCCGAATTGGTACGTGTACTCGTCGCCGATGCGATTCGCGCCCGCGACGAAAACCGAATTTTCCAGCGCGCGCGCGCGCAGATACGTTTTCCATTCTTCAATCGTCTGCGTTTCCCAGTTCGCCGGCGCGACGATCAATTCCGCGCCGTCGAGCGCGAGCGAACGCGCGGCTTCCGGGAACGCCAAGTCCCAGCCAATTAACATCCCGACTTTGCCGAAATTCGTTTCAAACACCGGCAATTTATAACCGCCGCGAAAAATCGGTCGCTCTTCCGGTTTCAAATGCACTTTGACGTACTGCCCGGTCACTTCGCCGTCGGGATTGATGATCACCGCGCCGTCGTACACCACGCTCTCGACCTTGTGCTTGATCACCATCCCGATGGCGATGTTCGTCGCGTATCTCTGCGCGCGTTCGCCGAGCGCTTCAATCGTAAAGCCCGGTACTTGCTCCGCGAGTTCGGTGAATTTGACGCCGCACTCGTAGCCGGTCGTCGCGAGTTCGGGAAACACGATCAGATCGATTTTTTGCGTCGCGCAAACGTGGTCAATGATTTCGCCGATGCGCGTAAGATTTTTACTCGGCTCGGCGAGACGCGGATGAAATTGCGCGATCGCGATAAAGACTTCACGCATAGAGACCTCCGGGAGAAAAAAAGATTGAGAGATTGAGAAAAAGGTAAATGGTAATTGGTAATTCACAATTGGAATTCGTGCGCGCCATTCTATCACAAGTAGCACGAATGTTCAAAAGTGATCGCGCGCTTGGCGCTTGCTTGACTTGTCAGTCAAACAGGATATACTTGAATTGCAAGTTTGGCTTTGTCCCGGGGAGTTCTTCTAAATTCACTCACGAGGTCGTGACGATGGTGTGCCCGTGGGACGTTATTGGATTTCTCCGCTCAATCTTCCGGCTTGTGCGACCTGGCGACAAACGCGCGCGTTTGTTGCCGGGTTCGTTTTTTTCACCGCCGGTTCAATTCCGTCTGACTGAATCCCAGCGACGCCACATCCTGGGTTGGTTAGGCGCGCTGATTCTGCTCGACCTCTTGGCGGCATGTTCGCAGATCACTCCCCCGTCCTCGCTTAGCATTCTGTCGGCGCCCCCAAATCCACCACCGGGGCGCTGGACTATACTGGCGCTCTCGGTGGATACGGTTAATGGTGCGAACCCTGCGAATGGATATAAATATGTTCGGATTCCCATCGCGGTTGAGAACCAGACCTTTCAATTTATTTATCCGAGCAAGATCAATGTCGCGGATAGCAAAATTTTTACCAGCCAGGGTCCCTATTCTGCCGACCTGTTTGAAACGACCGGGGTTAGTCCAACCAAAGTTACAATGATTGACTACCCTGAGCATGGGCTGGTTCCGCCGGGCTTTCACCTGCACGGCATCTATCGCAATGGCGCGGTTTCAAAATATTTTTTTCAGGCACAAATGCCCCAAGCGGCATTTCCGTTTACGCTGATGATTCCCGAGTACCCGAATCAGATTTCACTGACCGCGACGCTACCGATGACCGCGGTGACCAGCCCGCCCAACCGCTATGTGATCCCGAAGGACACGCCGGTAGAAATCGCCGGCAAAGCAGTGTTGACCGTATCGAATATCGTAACGAATACGGCGAACAATCCGCATCAGATGGACACGCCAATTTACGATCGCGTCATGATCACGGTTCATTTGAAAAGTCGGGTTGATAGCGGGGACACCAAAGTTACCGTGTATGCGACCGCGGTCGGCGATAATTGCATTATGGGGTTTCCGGCTTTCGACGAGCCGCTCGGTTGTAAAAGACCGCCGTTCGCATTGGGTCCATCCACGACCCAAACGGTAACATTGTGCGCGCTCGTGCCGCGCGGCTCGCGCGATGTCTACGTCATTCTTTACGGCGACGTGCATGCGGCATACAAAGCATACTAGTCAAACAACACAATTTGCTCACCGCGCAGTTTGGCTTGAATTTTTTGCGCGACCAGGTCAAAGTGATCACCATTCGCGACGAAATCCAATTTGTCCGCCGGCACGATCAAGATCGGACACAAGCGAAACTCGGCGATCCATTCTTCGTACAGCGAGTTGAGTTGCGCGAGATAATCGGGGGCGATTGATTTTTCGTACTCGCGTCCGCGTTGCGCGATGCGCGCGAGCAGAGTCGGCACCGACGCGCGCAGGTACACGATCAAATCGGGCGGCGGCAAAAGCGCGATCAATGCTTCGTACAATTCGTGGTACGTTTTCCAATCGCGCACCGCGATGAAACCTTGCCGATACAAATTCTTGGCGAAAATTTCCGCGTCCTCGTACACGCTCCGATCTTGCACGACCGAGCGCGGATCATCCATCAAGCCGCGCAAATCGCGCAGACGCCGCGCGAGAAAAAAAATTTGCGATTGAAACGCCCACGCGCGCATATCCGCGTAAAAATCCTTCAGGTACGGATTGTCGCCCACGCCTTCGAAAAACGGTTCCCAGCCCAAACGCGCGCACAGCATATTCACCAACGTAGATTTGCCAACGCCGATGTTGCCCGCGACTGCGATAAATTTTTTCATCGGACTCCAGATAGAGGGGAGAGAGGGCGGGGAAGGCGAAGAAGACGGAGAGGGGCGCGCCCTCTCAACCATCTTCGCCCTCTGATGCCTTCTCCTGCCTTCTTATCCCCTCTCTCCCTTCTCTTCCTCAAACAACGTTTGCTGATACGCGCCCATTTGCAATTTCGCGCGGATGCGTTCTTGCACCAAACGCAAATCGTCCGCGCGCCGCACAAAATCGAGATCGTTCGTGTCAATCGTCAACGCGGGCGATTGCGTGTAATGCGCGAAATAGTGATCGTATGCGTTCACGAGCGCGGCGATGTAATCGCGATCCATCGCGCGTTCGTACGCGCGGTCGCGCGCGGCGATGCGTTCCAGCAACACGTTGGGATCGGCGCGCAAGTACACGACCAGGTCGGGCAGAGGAATTTTTGTCGCCATAATGTCTTGCACGCGTTCGTACATCGCGAGTTCGTCCGGCTCGATGTTGAGCCGCGCGAAAATTTTATTTTTGTCGAAGGTGTAATCGCTGATCAAGTTGCGGTGCGCGAGCGCGGCGGGAATCGCTTCGTGCTGTTGATGAAACCGGCTCAACAAGAAAAAAATTTGCGTTTGAAACGCGTACCGTTTGCGATCTTGATAAAATCGCGCGAGAAACGGATTTTCTTCAAACACTTCGAGCAAAATATCGGCTTCAAATTCGGGTTGGCTCATTCGCGCGAGCGTCGTTTTGCCGACGCCGATCACGCCTTCGATGGCGATGTAGTAATTTTTGGGCAAGGGAACCTCTGGGGGAAAGGAAATTGGGCAACAAGGAAATCAGAGAAATGCGGGAACACTTTATCATTTCCTTTATTTCCCTCATTTCCCGGTTTCCTCCATAACGATTTGCACTTTGAGCACACCCGGCTGAACCGCGCGTTCAAACGCTTCGATCCCGCGCGTGATCGGAAATTCCGAATCCATCAACGCGTCAACATCCACCAATTTTTTTTCGAGCAAGCGCAATGCCGGTGCGAAGGGACCACAGCGCGATCCGACAATCGCGATTTCGTCAATCACAATCGGCGCGAACGGCATTGCTTGCGCGCCGTGAAAGGTGGATTTCAAAACGAGCGTGCCGCGCGGGCGCAGTAATTTGCGCGCGAGTTCAAATCCGCTCGCGTGCCCCGCGCAATCCACGACGACATCGAACGCGCCGCGGATCGAATCGGGATCGGTTGTCGTCGCGATGCCGCGCCGCGCGAGGATCGCGAGTTTGTTCGCGTGCCGCCCAATCGCGATCAGATCGCAACCGGTGAGATGCAAAACTTGCGCGCAGAGCAAACCCAGTTTACCATCGCCGATCACCGCGACCCGATCCGTCGGGCGAATGTGCACGCGCTCGGTGATTTCGCACGCGGCGGCGAGCGGCTCGACGAAAACCGCGTGCGCGTCGCTCACCGCATCGGGAACGCGCTGCAAGTTGCGCGTCGGCAAAACCAGGAATTCCGCGAGCGCGCCATCGCGATTGACGATGCCGAGCGTTGTGCGATTCGGGCAATGCGTTTCATCGCCGCGCAAACAGGTGGGGCAAGTTGCATCAGACGCGTTGATCTCGCCGACGACGCGCGTGCCATCGTCGAGCGCGCCGACGAATTCGTGACCCAGGACGCCGCGAAATCCCAAATAGCCCCGGATGATTTCGATGTCGGTGTTGCAAATGCCGGCGCGTAAAACACGCACGCGCGCTTCGCCCGCCGGCGCGCGCGGCGCGGGATAATCGCGCGCGAGTTTGAGTTGTCCATCAAAGACGAGTGCGTGCATTTATTTTTCTCCGTGGGACAAATTGGAAATTTGTCCAACACGCGCGCAACTATACCACGCGCAATGCGATGTGTCAACGAAAAAAAGACCCGCAGGGTTTTTGAAACCCTGCGGGTCTTGCGTGGCTCCTCGGCTAGGACTCGAACCTAGAACATCGCGGTTACGTCTCCCCCTGTGTTTCCACAAGGAACGGACTATCTCATCATCCTGGTTTTCAGGATGTCGGGCGCTGACGGGGCGTATTGGTTTGGCTCCGCATCCCCTAGTCTCTGCACCTTTCTGACTACGTTGTGCCATTCGTCAGACTTGGCTCAGGATTACCATCGCGCGATTGCGCGTCCAGGCTTCCCTGATTTCACCCGATTTTTCCGCTACGCATTTCTGAGTAGGGCTGCAATTTTTTTACAGCCGCGCGCTCTGCCAATTGAGCTACCGAGGAATATTTATTTGCGGGCGTATTATATGCAAGATTTTATTCCGGTCAAATTTGTAGGGCGGACGAGACGTCCGCTCTATCCCAAATAATCTTTCAACTTTCGGCTTCGCAGTGGATGCCGCAATTTGCGTAACGCTTTCGCTTCGATTTGCCGGATGCGTTCGCGCGTAACGCCAAACTCTTGCCCGACTTCTTCGAGCGTACGCGATTGACCGTCGCGCAAACCGAAGCGTAATTCCAACACTTTGCGTTCGCGCTCGCCCAAGCCATCGAGCACGTCTTGCATTTGTTCTTTGAGCAATTGTTTCGATGCCTGATCCGCGGGACCGAGCACTGATTCGTCTTCGATAAAATCCGCGAGCGATGAATTATCTTCCGTGCCGACCGGCGTTTCGAGCGACATTGGCTCTTGCGCGATCTTCATAATTCGCCGGACTTTGAGTGCCGCGCGTTTCAAGCGTCGTTCGAGCATCGGCTCGAGCGATTCGCCTTCGGCTTGCGCTTCAAGAATCGCGCGGCGATCTTCGGGCGGTAAAATTTCCATTTCAAGCGCGATCTCTTCCGATTTTGGTTCGCGGCCCAATTCCTGGGTCAAACGACGCGAGACGCGCAGTAAGCGATTGATCGTTTCGACCATATGCACGGGAATGCGAATCGTGCGCGCTTGATCCGCGATCGCGCGCGTGATCGCTTGACGAATCCACCAGGTCGCGTATGTCGAAAATTTGAAACCCTTTGAATAATCGAACCGTTCGACCGCGCGCAGTAAACCGATGTTGCCTTCCTGGATCAAATCGAGCAAGGACATTCCGCGACCGATGTAACGTTTGGCAACGCTAACGACGAGCCGTAAATTTGCTTCCGCTAATTTTTGGCGCGCGCTTTCGGCGGACACAATCGCGGCTTGCAAACGTTCGCGCGCTTTTGCGCTGACGGTGCGCTTCGCCAAAGTTTTTTGCGCTTCTTCGCCGCGATGCATCGCGGTCGCCAAGCGCGTCTCCTCTTCCGAGTTGAGCAAGAACACGCGCCCGATCTCGCGCAGGTACATTCGCACCGGATCGCCGACAACTTCCGGCAAATCGAGCGTTACTTCGCCAATCACATCTTTCTCGCTCAACTCCGGTTCGTCGGTTTCGGCAGGCACGGGAATTTTGCCATTGTTGACAATTTTGATCCGGCGGTCGCCGAGCAAATGTTTGAGATCCGCGATTTGTTCCGGGTCATCTTCGATTTCGGGAAAGACCTGGCGAATTTGCTCGAGCGTCAAACGTTTGCGCGCGCCGGCTTTTTTGACGAGCGCATCGAGCGCGGCATCTTGATCCGGTAAATCGGCGGCGCGCGCCCACGCGTCGGCGCGACCGCTCAATGCCGCGGCAAGCTCCAACACGCGCGATGCTTTTTTTGTCGGCTTGGATCCGTGTTTTTTAATTGGGGCTGGAATTTTCTTTTTCGCCGTCATCGCTTATCCGATTCTCGCCAAGTGAACCGCGTTGGGTTTGAGCAACGTGCGCGCGCCCAATGCTTTTTGTCCATCCATAATGCGTTTCAGCAAAATCTCGACGCGCGCGCGCAACGGTTGTTCATCGTCCGCGCCGCGATCTTGATCCTGGTCACGCATCATTACTTCGATCTGCGCGAGTTCCTGCTTGTCGTGATTCAGCCGCAACCGATACGCGGTGCGTTCGAGTTCACGCGCGCGATCCGGTTCGTTCAAGTCGGGCAGGGTTTGCGCGCGCGCCCAAAATTGTTCGCACAGTGAACGAAGAGAAACATCCAACGTCGCGCTAAACGCGTCGCGTTCAAAAAAATCATTCTGCGCGGCGTGCTCGATCAGCGCGGTGTACAACGCGCGCGTCGACGCGTCGTCAAAATCTTCTTCGTCCAAAAACGCGATGTGCGTCAAATGTTCCGGCGTGTGCAGGACGAGCGTCAACAAATACTCTTCGAGTTTTGAAATCGTCGGTGCGGGCGATTCGACCGGTTCCGTTTTAGGCGCGGCGCGTTTTTGTTGACCGACTTCGCCGGCAATCGTTTGTTCGGAGACCTGGACGAGGCGCGCGAGTTTTTGAATGTAATGTGCGCGTTGCACTGTGTCGCCGACTTCGCGAATGATCGGCGCAAGCCGTTTGACCGCGAGCGATTTATCGCGCGGCAATTTCAAATCGAGATCGCGCGTCAACGCGCGAAAGTAAAAATCAACGAGCGGTTCCGGGTTTGCGGTGAGCGATTGCCATTGCGCGGGATCGTCGTGGATCAATTCGTCCGGGTCTTTGCCTTCGGGCAGTGAAATGACGAGCAATTCCGCTTCGAGCCGATCTTCAAACGCGATCATCCCCGCGCCCATCGGCACCGGCACGGTTTTGCGATCCAACGCTTCGCGCGCGACCGCGAGACCGCGCTTGGTCGCTTCTTCGCCGGCGGCGTCGGGATCGAGCGCGAGCGCGTAGCGTTTCGTCAAGCGTTTTAAAAGTTCGAGTTGCTTTTGCGTTAGCGCAGTGCCGAGCGACGCGACCACGTTTTTGAATCCGCCCTGGTGCGCGCCGATCACGTCCATATACCCTTCGACGATCACCGCGAGATTCTGCGCGCGAATTTCATCTTTCGCAAGATCGAGTCCGTACAGCGTCGCGCTCTTATCAAATAGAGTGGTCTGCGGCGAGTTTAGATACTTGGGTTCTTCCCCGGTCAACGTCCGCGCGCCAAAGCCGATCACTTCGCCGTTGCGATTGCGAATCGGAAACATCAAGCGTCCGCGAAAACGATCATAGTGCGAGCCGCGTTCACCTTGAATCGCGAGACCTGCGGCTTCGATGTCGTGAATCGCATAGCCCTTGCCGATCAGAAACGATTTCAGCGCGTCCCATTCGTTGAGCGCGTAACCGAGTTGAAAGGTCGCGATGGTTTCAGGCGTGAGAAAGCGTTTGGCGATGTACGCGCGCGCGTTCTGCGCCGCCGGATTATTTTTGAGCAGGTAATGGTAATGTGCCGCCGCCGCCGCGAGAATTTCGCGCAAGCGTTTGCGATTATCGTCTTCGCCCGGACCTTCGCGCACGAGCTCGACGCCGGCGCGTTGCGCCAATCGCCGGAGCGCTTCGCCAAAATCCAGGTTCTCTTTCTTCATCAAGAAAGAAAACACATCGCCGCCCGTACTGCACGCGCCGAAGCAATGCCAGGTGCCGCGGTCAGGATTGACGATGAACGACGGGGTTTTTTCGTTGTGAAAAGGACAAGGCGCTTTGAAAATGCGCCCGGCTTTTTTTAGTGGAACGTACTGATTGATGAAATCAACGATATCTATTTTTTGTTTGATCTCATCAATTGAACTCATAGGATCAGCACGCCGCACAAAAATTTTCGCGGCGTTATATTGGCACAAGTCGAATAGAATGTCAAGATAGGGCGCACTAGAATTTTGAAAAACGCAGTTGACAATTAGCGCGCGCTGAATATAATTGCCACACTTGCGGATTGATCGAAATGAAATCACCATCGTGCGCGTCCCAAAAAATTCTGATCGTTATCTTGCACTGCATCTGTCCGAAGCGGGGGAAGTTACACCGCATCGGCTGATTTTAGTTTGAGATCAACTGACGATTCGGTTGCTTGCCCCCGCGAAAATTTTTGATGTTGGGGGCGCGCCGTGAACTTTAACCCAGGTACGCGCCTGGGTTTTTATTTTTATCGTATGGCAAATTTCCAATTTGCCCGTCGTGATCGGAACACGGGGCAATTTGGAAAATTGCCCAACATACCAGGAGGAAAAATGAAAATCGCAAATAACGTAACGGAACTGATCGGCAACACACCGCTCGTGCGAATTCAACGACTCACCGATGGCGCGGTCGCGGAGGTTGTTGCCAAGTTGGAATTTTTCAATCCCGCGCACAGCGTCAAGGATCGCATCGGCGTTTCGATGATTGACGCGGCGGAAAAAGCCGGCTTGATCAAAGCGGACACGCTCATTCTCGAACCGACGAGCGGTAACACCGGGATCGGTTTGGCGATGGTGTGCGCCGCGCGCGGCTATAAATGCGTGATGACGATGCCGGAAACAGTGAGCAAGGAGCGCCGCATGATTTTGCGCGCGTACGGCGCGGAGGTGATCTTGACACCTGGTCCTGAAGGAATGGCGGGCGCGATCAAACGCGCGGAAGACCTTGCCGCGTCCGACGCGCGCTATTTTATTCCGCAACAATTCAAAAATCCGGCAAACCCGGAAATTCATCGCACGACGACCGCCGAAGAAATTTGGCGCGACACCGATGGCAAAGCCGACATCCTGGTTTCCGGCATCGGCACCGGCGGCACGATCACCGGCGTCGGCGAAGTGATCAAATCGCGCAAGCCGGCGTTCCGAGTGATCGCGGTCGAGCCGGACGCATCGCCGGTTTTATCGGGCGGAGCAAAAGGACCGCATCCGATCCAGGGCATCGGCGCGGGCTTTGTGCCGGATATTCTCAACACAAAAATTTACGATGAAATTATTCGCGTGAAGAACGACGATGCGTTTGATCTCGCGCGGCGAATGGCGAAAGAGGAAGGATTGCTCGTCGGCATTTCGTCCGGCGCGGCGATGTGGGCGGCGATCCAGGTCGCGCGCCGCGCGGAGAACGCCGGCAAACTGATCGTCGTGATCATTCCGTCGTTCGGCGAGCGGTACTTGAGCACCGCGTTGTTCGCGCATCTGGCTGATTAGATTGCAAGACCCGAAGGGTTTCGAAAACCCTTCGGGTCTGCGAGGTTGCTATGTTCAAAACCATCCGCACCGATATTCAATCTATTTTTGAACGCGACCCAGCCGCGCGCAGTATCTTTGAAGTTTTGTTATGCTATCCTGGTTTGCACGCGGTCTGGGGACATCGCGTCGCGCATTGGTTGTGGTCGCACAATCTCAAATTTCTCGCGCGTTTTATTTCGCAACAAATGCGCGGACTCACCGGGATCGAAATTCATCCGGGCGCGCAGATCGGGGATCGCTTTTTTATAAATTCTCGGCGCGATCACGATTGGCGCAAATTCGCGCGTCGGCGCGAACGCGGTCGTCGTGAAATCGGTGCCGGAAAATTCGGTTGTCGTCGGCGTGCCAGGTCAACCGGTCATTCGCACCAAGTCGCGCGATCCGCACACGCCCGATCTCAATCACGGTTCGATGCCAGATATGATCGGCGCGTCGGTGATTTCGTTAATGTCGCGCATGGACGCGCTCGAACAAATCGTGACGGGACACGCGTCTTCGGCGATTCCGTTCGAGCACGATCAAAACGGTTGGCACGTTGATGATTTTGTAATTTGAGATTGGAAGTTGGAGATTGGATGTTAGAAGTTGGATCATATTCCGACTTTGTTAGTGGCTTGATGGCAAATGATGGAGTCGAGCGTTTACGCGGTTGCTTGTCTGACCGGCAACCCGCTAAAGCGTCGAATCCAATCTCTCACTTCCAACATCCAACTTCCAAACTACACCAACTCAAAAATCGCGGTCGTCGCGCGCAGATTTTTATCGCGGCGAACCGGGACGCGATGCGCGCCTTGCAAATAAATTTCTTGCGTGATGCGAACGTGATGCCGTTCGCAAAATTCGCCGAAATCGCGAATCGTCAGCGGGCGCGCACGCGGACTCGTGTCCCAGGGTTGCGGCAAGCCGGGTGTTACCGGGATTCGCCCAGTCAACAAAAAACTCAACCGGCATCGCCAATGTCCCCAGTTTGGAAAACTCACAATCGCGCGGCGACCGACGCGCAACATTTCTTTCATAATGAACGCGGGATCGTTGAGGTACGGAATCGTGTAACTCAGGATCACCGTGTCGAACGAATCATCCGGATAATCGCCCAAGCCCTCGTGCAGATCGCCTTGCCGCACACTCACCCCTTTGCGGACACAGGTCAGCACGCCCTCTTCGGATAATTCAACGCCGCGCCCGGTGATTTGTTTCGCATCGAGCAGATAGCGCAACAACGTGCCATCGCCGCAACCGAGATCCAAAACTTTTTCGCCGGGCTGGATCAGTTCCGCGACGGCGCGCAAATCCGCGCGCAAATTTGTTTTGTCATTCATAGTATAACTTATCCGCGAATAACGCGAATCTCCGCGAATTTTTATTCGCGTTCATTCACGTTATTCGCGGATTATTTTACCCCGAATTCATTCACGATGCGATCGAGAAAATTCGATACGAGTCCGGTCATCGTTTCAACTTCGAGTAGAAACGCATCGTGTCCCCAACTGGATTTAATGTTGAGATAACTCACGTCCGCGCCCACCGCGGTGAGCGCGCTGACCAACTCTTTCGAATGATACGTCGGATAGAGCCAGTCCGACGTGAACGACACGACGAGGTACACAATTTTCGCGCTGTTCGCAAACGCGGCGGCGAGATTGCGATGACCGTTGCACAGATCGAAATAGTCCATCGCTTTGGTGATGTAGAGATAACTGTTCGCGTCGAACCGTTCGGTAAAGCGTTCGCCTTTGTAGCGCAGATAACTTTCAATCGCGAACTCGGTTTCAAAATCAAAACCAAAACGTTCGCGTTCTTCGAGTCGGCGACCGAACTTGTCGTGCATTGATGTCTCGCTCAAGTACGTAATGTGTCCGATCATGCGCGCGAGCGCGAGTCCCGCGTTCGGGCGCGTGCCGTCGTAGTAATCGCCGCGATTCCAATTCGGATCCGCATAGATCGCCTGACGACCGACTTCGCTGAACGCGATCAACATCGGCGAGTGGCGCGCGGTGGTCGCGAGCGGCAACGCGGCGCACACACGTTCGGGATAACGCGCGCACCATTCGAGCACTTGCATCCCGCCCATACTGCCGCCCGCGATCGCGAGCAATTTGGCGATGCCGAGATGATCGAGCAAGCGCGCCTGCGCGCGCACCATATCGCCGACCGTGATCACCGGAAAATTCAAGCCGTACTCTTTCCCGGTTTTTGGATTGATCGATCCCGGTCCCGTCGAGCCCTGGCATCCGCCGAGTACGTTCGAGCAGATCACGAAAAATTTATTTGTGTCGAACGCTTTGCCCGGTCCGATGCAATCGTCCCACCAGCCGAGCGTTTTTTCATCGGACGAATGATAACCCGCGCAGTGCGCGTGACCGGAAAGCGCGTGCAAAATCAGAATCGCGTTTGTGCGATCCGGGTTCAACGTTCCGTATGTTTCGTACGCCAGCGTGATCGGTCCCAGCGTTTCGCCGCTATCGAGTTGCATCGGCGCGTCATCGGCGAAGGTGAACGACTGAGTCGCGACGATGCCGACAGAATTATTCGTGTTCATAGTTTTTGAAAAGAAGGGAGAGAGGGCGGAGAGGGCATCAGAGGGCAAAGATGGAAAAGAAGGCATAATGGTCGCGTGCCCTCTGTCTTCTCGCCCTCTCCGCCCTCTTATCCCTTCTTCACCCTTCGCGCGCTCAACCCTTCGCGAGCGCCTGATCCAGATCCCACAAAATATCTTCGATGTCTTCAAGCCCGATGCTCAGCCGAACAAAATCCGGCGTAACGCCCGCGATCTCTTGTTCGTCCGCGTTGAGTTGGCTGTGCGTCGTGCTTGCCGGATGAATCGCCAAACTTTTCGCGTCGCCGACATTCGCGAGATGGCTGAACAATTTCAAATTGTTGATGAAATTGCGCCCCGCGTCCAGTCCGCCCTTGATCCCGAATCCCAGGATCGCGCCCGCGCCTTTCGGCAAATACTTTTGCGCGAGCGCGTAATCGCGATGACTCTTCAACCCAGGATACGTAACCCAGGACACTTTTGAATGTGATTCGAGAAATTCCGCGACCGCTTGCGCGTTTTTCGTGTGGCGTTCCATTCGCAGACTGAGCGTTTCGAGACCTTGCACGAACAGCCACGCATTGATCGGCGTTTGGCACGCGCCAATGTCGCGCAAAATTTGCACGCGCGATTTGATAATGAACGGCGGCAGTCCTGCGCCCGCCAAATCCGCGTACACCAAACCATGATAACTTGGATCGGGCGTGTTGAAATTCGCAAAGCGCGGATTGTTCTTCCATTCAAAATTGCCGCCGTCCACGATGACGCCGCCAATCGAAGTGCCGTGCCCGCCGATGAATTTCGTCGTCGAGTGTGTAACAATGTTCGCGCCCCACTCGAACGGACGATTCAAGTACGGCGTTGCGAACGTCGCGTCAATCATCAGCGGAATTTTATATTCGCGCGCGATCTTCGCGACTTGCTCAAACGGAAAAACATTGATGCGCGGATTGCCGAGCGTTTCGCCGTAAATAATTTTGGTGTTATCGCGAATCGCTTTGCGAAAATTTTCCGGGTCGCTGGGATTGACAAACGTAACCTCGATCCCGATGCGCGGAAAGGTGTAATTGAATTGATTGAACGTACCGCCGTACAATGTAGACGCGGAAACGATATGATCGCCCGCGCCGCACAGCGCGAGAATCGCCATCGTTTGCGCGGCGTGTCCCGAACTCGCCGCGAGCGCGCCGACGCCGCCTTCGAGATTCGCGATGCGTTGCTCGAACACGTCGGTCGTCGGATTCATAATCCGCGTGTAAATGTTGCCGAACTCTTGGAGCGCGAACAAGCGCGCCGCGTGCTCGGTATCTTTGAAAACGTATGAAGTTGTTTGATAAATCGGCACCGCGCGCGAGCCGGTCGTTGGATCGGGATTTTGTCCCGCGTGCAATTGGCGCGTGGTGAATCCGAATTTACGTGCATCTGATTGAGCCGTCATCAGATCAATCTCCTTTTGTGAATTTGGGATTTGGATATTTGAAATTGGATGTTGGATGTTGGATGTTGGACGTTGGAAGTTGGATGTTGGGAATTAGATTGGATTCGACGCTTTAGCGGGTTTGCTTGCCCGGGCGATCAACCGCGTGAACGCTCGACTCCAATCTCTAATCTCCAATTTCCAATTTCCAAATAAAAAACCTCCTGTGGAAAAAAATCTTTATCCAGAGGAGGTGCGGTAAACAAAAACCTCTTCTGCTGAATGAAGAGGTGAGTGACTACGCTGTCCTCTCATCTTCCAGAATGTCTCTGCCGGAATTGGCACCTTAATTTTATCAGGTTGCCGAGGCTTCATCGGGCCGGACCCTCCGCCTCTCTGGATAAGAGTATTTCTTACTCGTATGAAATTGTTAGAGGCGTTTATAACATACGCGATTCGATTTGTCAAACGCGCGATCAATCTAATTGAAATTTCGCGTCAACGAATTTTAAACGAATAAACGAATCTTGCGAATCAGCCGCGTTTGATTCGTTTATTCGTTAGCAATTCGTTGACGCGATGAATAATCATTTGCTCAACCGGGATAGATCAAACGGCGCAATGTCGAGCGTCGTCGTTTTGCCGTCCGCGATCAATTCCGCGATGAGTTGCCCCGCGATTGGCGCGTGCATTACGCCGTGTCCGCCCCAGCCGCACGCGTTGATGAATCCTTCAACATTCGGCGCGTAACCCAGGATCGGATAATCGTCCGGCGTGAGCGCGCGCAAGCCCGCCCAGCCGCGCATCACCCGCGCGTTCACGAGCATCGGCGCGCGATGTAACGCGTGGCGCGTCAGCGTGTCGAGAAATTCCCAATCGAGTTGCGGCTCGAACTTTGATGAGTAAGACCTTCCAGGTTTTGGAAACCTGGAAGGTCTGCCGATTATTTTCCGTACAACGATTCAAGATTGCGCGATGCGATGTTGCTCGCGAGATCGCGCGGCAATTCCGCGAGCCAGCCGCGCGCAGTCGCGATCACTTCGGGGAAAACTTGCCAGCGACTTTCGACCCAGGTATCGGTTCCGTAAATAAACCGATTTGGAAAGCGCGTGAACAGCGCGCGCCACTCGGCAGAGAGTTTTCCATTTTCCGTGATGTCGTACCGCAACGCGGTCTCTGCCCACAAATTCGGATACCGTTCGAGCATCTGCGCGACCTGCGCGGTCGGCGTGGACATGCCGGTATGCGCCCACAAAACTTTCACGCGCGGATTCGCGGCAAAGAGCAACTCGACCGCTTGCGCGTCCGAGTGCGCGTGCAAGGGCAAAGCGCGCGCGACCGCGAGATCAACCACGCGTTTGATCACCGGCGTTTTCGCTTCGTCGCCGTCCAAATGAAATTCGCCGATGCCGCGAAAAATGCCGCGTTGCAATTCGGTTTCGATGAATGCGACGATCTCCGGATCGGCGAACCATTTTTCCATATCGTCGCGCGTACGATACGGGCGCAGTTCCGGGATGAATCGTGCGGGATCGGTTTGATGCAACCGAATCGTTCCCTCGTTCGGCGTGGACGAGACAAGCGCGCGTTTGATCCCGGCGCGATCCAAAATCGCGATGATCGAGTTGACCGGGTAATCGTTCCACGCGTCTTGGCTGTAGTGAATGTGTCCGTCGAAGAGTGCAATAGTTGGATGGTTCGATAGTGCGATAGTTGGAGTTGGCGCGACGCGTATTGGTGTGGGTGCTGAAATTGGTGCGAGTGTGGGTCGGCTCGCGCAAGCGGTGAGCAGTAAAAATATAATTCCGCCGATCGAGCGGCGGATGATGTGAGTGAAATTCATTTCGCGGTCTCCTCTCGTGTGGGCGAGATGATAGCGCGAGCGCGGGGATTTGGCAAGGGGCGATCAAACCAGTTTTCTGAATCTATGTTTGCCTGGTTCAACAACGACAAAGGCATGCATCAATTCGCTTTCGGTATGAGATTGCAACACTCGCGCGAATTCTTGATGCACGCCATTTATCGTTGTGGGCAAGACGCGCAGATAGATAACGCCTGCGCCTGAATCCTGAACAAAGACAAGTCCGCCGAAATCTCGGTCGCGCGTTACAAAGATTCTACTTTGCGCGTGGGCGGTCGCGAGCAAGGTAGCATCATCTGCTTCTGCAAGACCAATTTTGGCAACCGGAACAACATCGTGTCCCAGGTCGCCAAGAAAACGCGCGGTGATTGCATAGACATCGTGATCCAAAAGGAATTTCATGCGGGAACCGGCGCGAAGTGAATTTCTTCAACAGTCATAACCTGGATCGCATATTCGATGCACGCGCGAATATCATCAATCTTGAGATCGGGATAATAGTCGCGGATGATCTCCGAAAAGGGGATGCCCTCTTTAACGAGTTCCAAAACATTTTGCACCGGAATCCGCGTGCCCGCCACGCAAGGTTTTCCAAAGTGAATGTTGGGATTGACTGTAATTCGTTCTTTCATTTCATCACCTCATCCTTGCGCGCATTTTACACGATTCTTGCTTTGCTGTCATCTGAGGTTCACGGTTTCGGAAACACTTGCACGAACGCGCCTTCTTTCACCTGGAAAATGTACACGCGTTGCTCTTTGAGATCGCCGCTCGGATCGTACGTGATCTTGCCGACGAGCGTCGCGAAATCGAGCGCGCGGATCGCGTCCGCGACGCGCGCGGCGTCGAGCGTGTTCGCTTTCTTGATGCCTTCCGCCAACACCGCCATCGCCGCGTAGCCAGGAACGCTGTACGTTTCCGGGTTGCGCGACTCGACACGCTGATAATCGCTCCACCACTGTTTGTCGCCGACGATTTTTGGATCGGGTGTGATCGCGCCGACGTACGTTGCTTCGCTCGCGGGCGCGGCTTCGTCAACGTAGGTCGAGTTGAAGCAACCATCGGAGCAAATAAATTTTGCAGTGATCCCGGCGTCGCGCAATTCCGGCAGTAACACCATTCCTTCGGTTTCATAGCCCGCGAGAAAAACAACATCGGGATTTGCGTTTTTGATCTGCGCGATAAATTTCGCGTACGTCATTTGCGCCTCGGGAATTTGCACAATCGCGACCGGCGTAACGTTGAGCGATTTGAACGCGTTCGCGATTTGATCGCGCAGACCGTTGCCGTACTCGTTATCCGCATGCACGACGACGACGCGCTTGCCGCCGATCTGCTCGACGATGAATTTCGCGAGCGCGGGACCTTGCGCGGCGTCGGTCGCATTGACGCGGAAAAAGTTGCGATAGCCCTGTTTCGTCAGCGACACTTCGGACGCGGTCGGCGTGATGACGATGAGCGGCAAATCTTTGTAGACTTGCATCGCCGCAAGCGTTTGCCCGCTATTCAAATGTCCAATGACGCCGATCACTTTTTTGCCCTGCTTGATCGCGTCCGCGATTTCTTTTGCCTTCTCCGCCGCGACATCCGAATCGGCTTGATCGTCAATCGCGATCACCTTGACGGTGTAGCCGAGCAGACCGCCTTGCCGATTAAGTTGATCCGCCATCGTGCGCGCGCCGCCGACAACAGTTTGCCCACCGTTCGCTTGCCAACCCGATAACGGCGCGACCGCGTAGACGATGACTTCGCCGCGCGGGGTGGCGGTGCATGCAGTGACGAATAACGTGATCTTAATTATTAGAAACACCCACAAATGTTTCATAACTCCAACTCCCGTCGAACCAAGGTTTTCTGAAACTCTTCAGTGTCGCGTAATTTTTCAACACATTCTATGAGTTCAGTTACGGTTGCTCTTTTCTGAAGTATATGATCAAATAAGCCGGTCGTTTCTGAATCAAACTGTGGATTATTCAGAATATGAAATCTGCCGCATAAAATAAAATTGTAGGGAGTTAAATATCTTCTTCTCGGTTCAGCACCATCTATGCGGATAGGTTTACCTTCGACTATTGCGCTGCCATCGTCAAACTCGCCACGTGAGATTACCTTATTTTTCCACAGTGCATATTCTTCCGAGACGTAGTACCCCCACCCACGTCTAAGGGATTCTTGTAGATTCTCTTGAATCCACTTCTCATTATGGTAATTGTAAATTCCAATCGGTTTTTCAGGAAGGATTTCGACGTAAACGAAATCCATATAAGGGAGCCAGAATTTACGAACTGCTACTATTCGGCTGATTCTCAACTCATCCCGATCGATTTGAATTTGCTCTGCACCTAAACGACGAAAGAACCGAATGAACATATTAGACATTCCGCGCACCCACCAAAAAGGGCAGTCGCGAAGCTCAGGGAATCGGAGATCTTGCGGTCGTCTACACAAGGGTTCGCGTAATAAAACCTCAAGACGGTTTACGGCGCTTTCACCAACAAATTCTTCAATCCCGCTGAGCCCCGGAAATGCATCAGCCAACCGCTCCGAGAAAAGCTCTGCACTATCACCATAACTAGGCAAATACTCCACTTCAGGTTGTTCGGGCGTAGATTGTTGTGCTATTACCGGCAAAATCACCGGGCCTTTTTTAGCCAAATTTGTGCTTGCTTCAATCAAAGCATTCACATCGCATGTAGGTGCTTTTAATTCTTCTCTTCGTGCGATTTCTTGGATCAGTCTGGTTATTGATTCTCCATTGCTCAAGTCAGTTGCCTGCTTTTGATTGAATGGGGGAGGTAGGTTGTCAATGGTTAGATTACCGGCACAAAGTGGAACCAAGTGTTTTTTTAGGAACCAAGCTGCGCCTGCCTCGAAATTGACCCAAGGGCGTACGGTGGATAGAGAGGTAAGCAAAAGCAAAACCGTGTCGGATCTTTTTAACTGTGTTTCAATTTCCTTGAACCAATCATCTCCCGTACGAACATTATCTTGATGTGAGGAGACAAAAACCGATACTGCACGAAGAAAACTGTGCTCGATTACTTCTTTGATTTGGAATGCCAGTTCGCGTTCTTCATGAACGTGGCTAAGAAAAATCCGATATGGCATGTTCTTTTCAACTCCTTCTCTATTTTATCTTTTACCTTTTCACTTTTTACTTTTTACTTCCCCCGATCCACCTCACTCATCGCGCTCTGCAGTTCGTTCAGTTTCGCGACCTGGTCGGCGATGTCGTCACGTAACTCAGTTGCATCTTTCATTCGTTCGCATTATAATTCTCGCCGCAAAGAAGAAAAGTGGTCGTATGAAGAAAACCAAAGCCAAGTCCACACTCAAGTTAGATCGAACGGCTCTTTCAACCGCGCCGCTCTTTGACGATTCCGACATCAAGGAGTATTGGCTGGCGCGAACACCGCGCGAGCGTTTGCGGCACATTCAAATTCTCCGACGGATCAATTATGGACATCGAGCTTCCGCCCGACTTCAAAGAGTTCTTAAAGTTATTGAACGCGCATCGCGTTGAATATCTGCTCATCGGCGGCTGGGCGGTGGGCTACCATGGTTATCCGCGCACGACGCACGACATGGACATTTGGATCGCAATGAATCCAAAGAACGCCAACCGCATGGTCGCCACCCTGCGCGAGTTTGGATTCGATATGCCCGATCTCGCCCCCGAAATGTTTTTGCAAGACAAGCGCATTGTTCGGATGGGCATCGTGCCGATGCGTCTCGAAATCACCACCACGATTTCGGGCGTCAATTTTGCCGAATGTTACTCTGAACGAATTAGCGCTACACTCGACGGTGTTCGCGTCAATCTGATCAACCTCCGCCACTTGAAGATCAATAAAAAGGCGAGTGGCAGACACAAAGACCTGGACGATTTACAACATCTGCCGTAGCGTGTTCCTTCACCTCGCCTCACTTTCCCCGATACACCTCATCCATCGCCCCCTGCAACTCACTCAATTTTGCAACCTGCTCCGCAATATCGCCGCGTAACCTCTGCGCGCGCGCATCTTCGATGTCGTCTTTCGAGCGAATCAACATCAATTGCGAGTACACCGTGCCGAGCGCGGTCAGCGTCGCGTCGAGTTGCAGTTCCGCTTGCTCCATCGTGTTCGTCAACTTGATAAGATTGTCCGCTTGCGCGCGTTTCGATTCGAGCGTTTGCTTGGCTTGCTCGCGCACCGCGTCATCATCTTCACGCGCGACGCGTTCGCGCAGTTCGCGTAATTCTCGCGGCGCGGACGCGGCATCGCGCTTGATGATCGCATCACTCTCGAAATCATCTAGCCGTTGCGCGAGCCGGAAAATTTGCGCGATCCAATCCGCGATGCCCGCCGTCGAACTTTGCAAATGATCGCGCAAAATTCCGGCTTCGCTCTTGCGGATCGTTGCTTCGATGCGCTTGCGATAATCGAGCGCGCGTTCGACCGCGGCGCGGAGTGCTGGCGTTTTGATCGTCCCAGGATTAAATTCTTCGCGCAACATTTCCGACACGACGTGCGCGCCGGTGTCAATGTCTTGAATGCTCGTGACGATGATCGCGATTTCCGCGACCGCGCCGATCACGAGCCAGTACCACCACTGCCACCACTCGAACGGACGCGGCACAAAGTACGCGAGCAAAATTGTGATCGCAATCGTCGCCGCGCTTTCGAATCGAAAAATCGCGTGCGTGATAATCGCGCTCGTCGCGCGCGTGCGGATGGGTGTTTGCTTCGACATAGTTTCCGAATCACGCAAGGGAGCAAGGGGGCAGAAGTGCAAGGGACGTTTTGCGTTTTCTCCCCTGCTCCTCTGCTCCCCCGCTCCCCTGCGGCATTATTTCGTCTCGTCCTTCTTTTCCGTTTTCATACTCTGCCGAATCTGCTCGCGCAACGCTTCCGCTTCCGGCGAACGTTGCGAATCCTGGGTCGCCGAGACGCCCATTCGCTCGGACAACAACAGCGCCATCAATCCTTCCATCACGTTGCCCGTGCCGCCTTTTTCGCTACCGCCGATCAACACGCGCGGCACCACGTCCACGCGCGATTGTTGAATCGCTTCCGCGAAACGATTGAGCACAGTTTGCGTAACCTGGAATTGCGGACCGCCGTACGCGCGCACTTGCTCTTCGGTCGCCAACGCTTGCGCGATACCGATGCGCGCGACTTTTTCCGATTCCGCTTCGGCGAGTGTGCGAATCTGCGCGGCTTGTTGCACCGCGCGTTGATACTCGGCTTTACCCTGGTTCGATTGAACCGTGATGCTCAACTCGGACTCGGTAATGTGCTTTTGCATTTCCGCGCGCGCTTGCGCCTCGCGCAATTCGCGTTCCTTCACCGCCGCCGTTTCCTGACGCCCGTACGTCTCGACTTGTTCCGTCGCGACCTGGCGCGAGCGCAACTGCATCAAAATCGTTTCGATCTGTTGATCGCCCGGCGGCGGCGCGGGTGTGCCGATCAGCACTTCTTCGAGTTGGAGATTGTAATGCGTAAATTTTTCTTGCATCTCCTGGCTCGCGATTTGCTGAATCACACTGCGTTCTTGGATGAGTTGAATCAGCGTCCGCGTCTGTCCGATATTCTTAAAGTACGCCGAGACCATCGGATCGAGCGTTTGCTCGACGAGCCGTTTGATGTCGCCAAAGCGTTGAATCACGAGCGGCGCTTTTTGATAATCAATGTGAATCACGACCGACAACGGCAGAGACGGTTCGAACGCGTCTTTGGTGATGAGCGAAACTTCGGACAAGTTTTCATCGAGCCGATGCGAGCCGACTTCGCTCCGAATCCATTTTAAAATGATGTTCGTCGTCGGCACCATAATCACTTTACCGGCGTACGTGTTGAACGCGTACTTGCCCGGCATCAACGCTTCGCTCCACACACCGCGCTTGCCGCGTTGAACCATTTCGCCGTGCCGATATTCTTTGCCGGACAAATCCTCGCCCTGTTCGCCGGTGTACGAAAC
>JACRPR010000050.1 GCA_016223105.1 Chloroflexota bacterium
GACAATTTTTCCCGGTTCGACGGCGGATGATTTACTCCGCGCGCTCAAAGAAAAAACGACGACAGTGGATGGACATTATTGGACGCGCGCGGAAATGCAATATCTCGCGCGCGTGGGTCCCGCACAAATGGTGCAGAGTTTGGTGAAATTACCGGCGAAGCATATTCGGCGCGCGGTGAAGGCAATATTGGGGTAACCAATTGGTGTCATTGCGAGGAGCGCTTTTCGCGACGAAGCAATCCCCAACTTGCGCGCGGGGATTGCTTCGCAAAAACCGCTCGCAATGACAGCAAGGGACGATTTAAGAGATTGGCAATGACACAAAAAGCATTTCAAGATTTTTACCCGGACAATCTCGCGCACTGTTACGGATGCGGGCGGTTGAACGAGCAAGGGTATCAGATCAAAAGTTATTGGGACGGCGATGAGAGCGTATGTCATTTTCAACCGCGCGAGTACCACACCGCGATCCCAGGTTACGTGTACGGCGGAATGATCGCGTCGCTGATTGATTGCCATGGCACCGGCACTGCCGCCGCCGCGATGTATCGCGCGGAACATCGCGCGATGGCCACCGAGCCGGCGTTTCGATTTGTGACCGCATCATTGCACGTTGATTACTTGAAACCAACGCCGATTAACACTCTGCTCGAACTGCGCGCGACCATGAAGGAGATCAAAGGGCGCAAAGTGATCGTCGAAGCGACGGTGAGCGCGAATGGAATCGTGTGTGCGCGAGGGCAGGTTGTCGCAGTGCAGATGCCGGAATCGTTCGTCAAATGAGCGGAAAGGCGCAATGAATCAACTTTCTCGTGAAGCATTTACCCGCGCGCGCGAATTTCTCAAGATGCAGGCGCGACCGTTTGAGCGAACGTTATTCGAGTATCGCTTTGAACATGGCGCGGCGCAAAATGTTATCGCCGAGCTGGCGTATTTTCAAAACGCGGATGGCGGATTCGGACACGCGCTCGAACCCGACTCGCGCACACCAAGTTCATCACCACTGGCGACTGGCATTGCATTACATTCGCTTGTGGAACTGGGATGTGATACAAACCATCCAATCGTTCGCCAAGCGATTACGTATTTGCGCGCGACGTTCAATTCACAGACCCAGGTTTGGCGCGTCGTCCCGCTCGATGCGAACGATTATCCGCACGCGCCGTGGTGGCACGACGAGAATGGTGGACTCGCGCGGACGTTCGACGAATTTCAGATCATCCCGCGCGGGCTGGTTCTCGCGGCGTTGTGGCATTTTTCCGATGCCGTGCCGCGCGATTGGCTTGATGGGTTGACCCAAGCGACTGTTGCATCCATCGAAAATATCGAAACGTTAGGCGGTGGCGGTGGGAGCGATCTCGAGTACGCGATCATCCTTGCTGAGGCGGAACAAGTGCCCCAAAATTATCGCGCGCGCCTCGTCGCGCGAATTCGCGCGGCGATTCCAATGGTCGTCGTGCGTGATCCGGCGAAATGGATTACATACTGCCTCAACCCACTCAAGATCGCACCGTCGCCGCAAACGCTTGGCAGTGATCTCATCTGGGCTTCGCGCGGATGGAAAAATGAAAATCGCTCTTGTCTCTCCCTACGACTATCCGTATCCCGGCGGCGTGAACGAACACATCACGCACCTCGACCGGCATTTTCGCGCGCTCGGTCACGACACGCGCATTCTTGCCGCGTCCACCGAAGACCAGGACGAACTCGGCGATCATGTGATCAAAGTGAGCGGCGCGGTCGCGGCGTTTCCATTCAGCGGCTCGAACGTTCGCATCACGTACTCGCCGCGCGTGTACCGTCGCGTCAAAGAAATTCTCGACGCGGAAAAATTCGATGTCGTCCACGTTCACGAACCCGGCGCGCCGCTCCTCTCGCCGTTCGTTCTCCTCCAATCCAATTCGATCAACATCGGCACGTTTCACGCGTATCGCGAAACGAACCCGGTGTACGGCGTCGCCAAACGTTTGATCAAACGCGGGTTCAATCGTTTGCACGGACGCATTTTCGTTTCCGAAGCCGTGCGCGATTACATCACCCAATATTTTCCCGGCGAGTACACGCTCATCCCGAACGGCGTGGATTGCGCGCGATTTTCTGCATCGCACATTCAACCGATTGAACGTTTTAACGATGGGCGTCCCAATATTTTGTTTGTCGGACGCTTGGACAAGCGCAAAGGGTTCCGCCATCTCTTGCGCGCGTTTCCGATCATCAAGCAAACGATTCCGAACGCACGCTTGATCGTCGCCGGTGCGTTCGAAGAAAAAGACAAAGCGCCGTTCGTGCGTTACGCGCGTTCGCACAAATTACACGGCGTCCATTTTATCGGCTATGTGTCGCCGGAAGAATTGCCGCGCTATTTTCGGACGGGCACGATTTTTTGCGCGCCCTCGACCGGCTTTGAAAGTTTCGGCATCGTTTTGCTCGAAGCGATGGCGGCGGGCGTGCCGATTGTCGCGAGCGATATTATCGGGTATCGCGCCGTGTTGAACGATGGCGTCGAAGGATTGCTCACGCCACCCGGCGATGAACGCGCGATTGCGAACGCGCTGATCGAACTCTTGCGCGATCCGGCGCGCCGCGCGCGAATGAGCGCGCGCGGCAAAGCGACGGCGGCGCAGTACGATTGGAGCATCATCGCGCAACGTGTGTTGGACTATTACGACCAGGTCATCGCCGCGCAACCGAGTGCGCTCAAAATAAAATCGGCGGCGACGAAACGCCAAATGGCGCGCGTGCGCCGATGGTGGACGTGGCGTCCCAAGCACGCGGAGGGGGCGACGGAATGAATCGTTTCGCGGACATTGTGATCATTGGCGCGGGTGTGATGGGCGCGAGCGCGGCGTTTCATCTCGCGCGCGGCGCGCGGATGAGCGAACGCGCGCGACCGCTCGGCGCGCGTGTCGTCGTCGTCGAAAAGGGCTCGATTGGATCGGGGATGACCAAACGAAGCGGCGGGCTGGTGCGCGGCACATTTCCGAACGAAACCGAAACGCAACTCGCGTGGACAAGTCTAAATTATTTTCGCGATTGGAAAAATATCGTCGGCGGCGATTGCGCGTTTGTGAAAACCGGCGTGGTGGTGATTGTGGACGAAGCGCGCGCCCACATCGGCGCGCCCGCGCAAACGCTTGACGCGGACGCGTTGCGCGAACTGCAACCGCACGCGCGCGTAGATGATGTCGTGCGCGCGCTGTACGAACCGGACGCGGGCTATGCGGATCCGCTCGCGACGACGCAAGCGTTTGCCGCGCGCGCAAAAGAGTGGGGCGCGGAATTTCGCACCGGCACGCTCGTCAAAAGTATTCGCGTCGAACACCATCGCGTCACCGGCGTCGAGACGACAACCGGGATGATCGAAACGATGAACGTCGTCGTGATGACCGGCGCGTGGTCGGAACGCCTGCTCAAACCGCGCGGGATCGATATCGGAATTCAAACGGCGCGCGTCCAAGTCGCGTTTTTTGATCGCCCGGCGGAATTGAAAAAAGGACATTGCGCGTTTGTGGATTTGACGACCGGCGCGTATTTTCGTCCGCACACATTTGGGTTGACTTATGCCGGATTGCTGAACGAAGAAATCAACCTGGTCAACCCGGATCATTTCGATGAAACCGTGTCCCAGGATTTTGTCGCGGATTTACGCGCGCGCATCGCGACACGCATCCCGGCGATGGCGCATGCGCGCTTTGCGCGCAGGCACACCGGCGTGTACGATCTCACGCCGCACGCGCGTCCGATCATTAGTCGCGTGCCGGGCATTGCCGGGTTGATCGTCGCCGCGGGGTTTGGCGCGAACGGTTTCGCGATTGCGCCGGCGGTCGGCGCGTGCGTCGCGGAAATGGTCAGCGATGGCGCGGCGAGCACGGTGGACGTGAGTGCGTTGAGTTTGGTAGTTGAATAGTTGGTTCGTTGGTTCGTTCGAGCCCTTCGCCAAATTTTTCCCACTGATTCAGAGGAACACGGATGAAGGAAGAAGAATAAACCATATCCGTGTTCTCTTTTATCCGTGGGAAAATTTGCTCGCGCAAAAATTAGCGAAAGTAATATCAGTTGGAAAGTAATTCCGTAAAACGCGAGGAATGTTGTGCTAAGTATGTTTTTACGACAAAAAGTTCAAGCGTATCTCGACGCGATCGCGCGCGGGCTGGACAAATTGGGCATCACGCCGAACGCGTTGACATTGATCGGATTTTTCGCAATGTGCGGCATCGGCGTTGTGTTGGCACTGGGTTGGTTCGCGCTCGGCGGATTGCTCATCATCGCGTCCGGCATTCTCGACGCGCTCGATGGCACGCTCGCGCGGCTGACGAATCGCGCGACCCAGTTCGGCGCGTTCCTCGATTCGACGACGGATCGTTTTGCGGAAGGCGCGTTATTTTTTGGCATAATGTTTTGGTATGTGCAAAACGGCGTAACGTTCGTCGCGTATTTGGTTTATTTCGCGCTCCTGGGATCGTTGATGGTGAGTTACGCGCGCGCGCGCGCCGAAGGACTCGGCGTGCAAATAAAAGAAGGTTTGCTGACGCGCTTTGAACGGATCGCACTGCTCATCATCGGTTTGATCTTGACCGCGTTTTTTGGCGACGCGCCGCTTTGGATCGTTTTAGCATTGCTCGCGATTTTTGCAAACGCAACCGCCGTGCAACGAATGTGGCTCGTGTATCAGGCGACGAAATGATTCCGCGTTACACACACTCGATTCCGCGATTGTTCATTCCATTCACGCGCGCCATTCTGGGGATGCGATCTTCGATCACCCGCGATGGCGCGTTGCTTTTGCAAGGCGCGCATCCGCCTGCGCGCGCACACAATGTCGAAAACATTCCGCGCGATACGCCGTTCGTGCTTGCGGTGAATCACTATGATCGCCCTGGTCTCGGCGCGTGGTGGGGCGTCGCGTTGATGGCGATCGCGATTGCAAAACAGCGCGCGCGCGAACCGCGCGAAATGCGATTTGTGATGGCGCGCGAGTGGTGGTATCCGCGCGGGTTGGGGCGGTGGATTAAACAGCCATTGACGCGTTTTTTCTTTGGACAAATCGCGCGCGCGTACGGCATTCTCACGTTGCCGCCGGTCGTCGCGGAATATCGCGGACACGCCGCGCCGGACATTCGCAGAATTCTCGCGCACACACGCGGCGCGATACCCGAACTGATCGGACTCGCACCGGAGGGCGGCACCGGCGCGAACCTCGCGCTGTGCGAACCGCCGAGCGGCGCGGGTTTGTTTTTACTTTTGCTCACGCACGACACGCTTCCGATTTTGCCGGTGGGATTGTACGAAGACGACGCGTTGATCGCGAATTTTGGCGCGCCGTTCCAACTGTGCGTGCCGCGCGATCTATCGCGCGATCAGCGTGATCGCGACGCGGTGCGTCGAGTGATGATCGCGATTGGGCGATTGTTGCCGGAAAAAATGTGGGGCATGTATCGGCAAGAGATTGGAGATTCGAGATTGGAGATTGGATGAACCGTCTCATCACGCTCACAACTGATTTTGGTTTGAGCGATGGATTTGTCGGAATGATGAAGGGTGTGATTCTCAACATCAATCCCGATGCAACCATCGTTGACATTACGCACGACATCGCGCCGCAAAACATCGAGGAGGGCGCGTTTTTATTTGCGAACGCGTCCCGGTTTTTTCCGGCGCACGCGATTCACGTCGTCGTCGTTGATCCTGGTGTCGGAACTGCGCGGCGACCGATCGCACTCCAAACCGGCGAAACATTTTTCGTCGCGCCGGATAATGGAGTTCTTTCACGCACGCTTCGCGCGGATCACGCATCATCGGCAATTCGCGCCGTGCATTTGAATCGCGCCGAGTACTGGCTGGCTCATATTTCCAATACTTTTCACGGTCGCGATATTTTCGCGCCGGTCGCCGCGCACTTGTCGCGCGGCGTGTCGCTTGACGCGCTCGGCGATCCGATTGACGATTGGGCGCGGATCGAAATCGCACTGCCCACGCGCGATGCGAACGGCGCGCTGATCGGCAAGGTGATCCACATTGATCGGTTCGGCAACGCGATCACGAACATCGCGGCGGAAATGCTCGCGGGATTGGATCGTGCCGAGATCGAAATCGCGGGGCGCGTGATGCGCGGAATTCGCGCGACGTACGCCGATGGCGCGCCGGGTGAGCCGATCGCGCTGATCAGTTCCAGCGGGCATTTGGAAATCGCGAGGCGCGAGGCGAACGCGGCGAAATCACTCCAAATCGAGATTGGAAATCAGATTCGCGTTTCACCTTGACAATCGCTTGTCAATGTGATAAAATCTTGGCACTCTTGTATTGAGAGTGCTAAACACAGAGAGCGTTAATTTTATGGTAGGTTTGACCGAAAGACAGGACCAAGTCCTTGCTTTTGTCGTGCAGGAATACGTCGAGAATGCCCAGCCGGTCGGATCGGAAACGCTCCGGCGGCGTGGGCTCGGCGTGAGCTCGGCGACGATTCGCAACGAACTTGCCGCGCTCGAAGAGTTGGGCTTTTTGATGCAACCGCACACCTCGGCGGGGCGTGTGCCAACCGAAAAGGGCTATCGCTATTTCGTCGAATCGTTGATGGACGAATTTGAACTGCCACTCGTCGAGCAGAGAATGATTCGCCATCAGTTTCATCAAGTTACGCTCGACATTGATCAATGGATGCGCCTCGCGGCGGCGGTGTTGGCTCATTCATCGCATGGCGCCGCGCTCGTTACCGCGCCGCAATCGGAGCATTGCCGCTTTAAACATTTGCAATTGATCGCGATTAGCGACCAGGTCGCGTTGCTCGTGATCGTTTTGTACGAAGGCACGGTCAAGCAACAGATGCTCGCGTTGGCGCAACCGATAGAGCAAGAAGATTTGATGCGCGTTTCGAATCGGCTGAACGATTATCTGGGCGGACGTAACGGGGAGCAAATTCGCGCGCTCGCGATTGCGCTTTCCGCGTTTGAAAGCGATGTCGTGCGGATTGTCGCGGAGGTGATGCGGCAGGTGGATGCGCGCTCGTCCCAGGATGTTTATCGCGATGGGATGATGGATATTTTGCGCCAGCCGGAATTTTCCGCGAGTGAACGCATTCAAGCGTTGCTCGAAATGTTGGAACAACGCAGTTTGCTCGAAGCGATGTTGAGCGAGTTCGCGCCGGCGCGCGGGGTGCACGTCGTCATCGGGAGCGAGAGTCAGCGCGATGAGATGAACGATTTTAGTATCGTGCTCGCGCGGTATGGTTTGCCGGGCGAAGCGACCGGCGTCGTCGGCGTGCTCGGTCCGGTGCGAATGCAATACGCGCGTTCGATTGGCGCGGTGCGGTATGTCGCCGGGTTGTTGGGTGATTTGATGGCGCGGATGCACGGGCGGTAGGGCAAATTTGGAAATTTGCCAAACAAAGGAGATAGGAATGGGTGAAGAACAAATCAAAGAGCCGGCGGAAATGCCGGAGACAATGCCGGAGGATGCGAACGCGTTGAAACAATTATTGGAACAGGAACGCGCGCACGCGGCAGAGTATCTCGACAATTGGCGACGCGCCGCGGCGGATTTCTCGAATTACAAAAAACGGATCGAGAAGGAGAACGCGGAACTCGCCAAATTTTCAAACAGCATGTTGATCGCGCGCTTGTTACCGGTGCTGGACGATTTTGATCGCGCGTTTCAAACGATCCCGGATAATTTATCCGGCTTGACCTGGATCAATGGCGTGATGTTGATCGCGCGCAAAATGAGCGCGGTGCTCGAAGCCGAAGGGCTGAAACCGATTGACGCGGCGAACAAGGAATTCGATCCGAATTTTCACGAAGCCGTGATTCACGAAGAAACCGATCAGTACGAAGAAGGCATCGTTACGGCGGAATTGCAAAAAGGATACAAGTTGGGCGAGCGTGTTCTGCGCCCGACGATGGTCAAAGTCGCGAAAAAGAAAAACTAATTTCCATCATTTCCACTATTTCCTTTTTCAAGGAAATGGAGGGAAATGAGGGAAACCGTGTGGAAAAATAAGGAGACCTCACAATGGCAACTCGATCTAAAATTATTGGAATTGATCTCGGCACGACCAACTCGGTCGTCGCGGTGATGGAAGGCGGCGAGCCGGTTGTCATTACGAACCAGGAAGGCGCGCGCCTCACGCCCTCGGTCGTCGCGATCACTAAAACCGGCGAACGCCTCGTTGGGCAGGTCGCGAAACGGCAAGCGATCACGAATCCCGAAAATACGATCTTTTCGATCAAGCGTTTGATGGGGCGCAAGTTTAGCGAACCCGAAGTGCAAAAGGCGCGCAAAATTTTGCCGTACAAAATCGTCGAGGCGAAGAACGGCGACGCGTGGGTTGAACTCGCGGGCAAGCAGTACTCGCCGCCGGAAATTTCCGGAATGATTCTCGCAAAATTGAAACAGGACGCGGAAGCATATCTCGGCGAAACCGTCACGCAAGCGGTCATCACCGTTCCGGCGTACTTTAACGATTCGCAACGCCAAGCGACCAAAGACGCGGGACGCATCGCGGGTCTTGAAGTGCTTCGCATCATCAACGAGCCGACCGCATCATCGCTCGCGTACGGGCTCGACAAAAAGCATGACGAAATTATCGCGGTGTACGATTTCGGCGGCGGCACATTCGACATTTCGGTTTTGTCGCTCGGCGAAGGCGTGTTCGAAGTAAAATCCACGAATGGCGACACGTTCCTCGGCGGCGATGATTTCGATCAACGCGTGATTCAATGGATCGGAGAGGAATTTCGCAAAGAGTCCGGCATTGATCTCCGCAATGATCGAATGGCTCTGCAACGGTTGAAGGAAGCCGCGGAAAAAGCCAAGATCGAACTTTCGACCGTGATGCAATCGGAAATCAATTTGCCGTTCATCACCGCGGACGCATCGGGACCGAAACACTTGACGATGACGTTGACGCGCGCGAAGCTCGAACAACTCGTCGGCGACCTGGTCGAAAATTCGCTCAACCCGGTCAAGCGCGCGCTCGAAGACGCGAAGATGAATCCGGCGCAAATCAATGAAGTCGTTTTGGTCGGCGGGCAAACGCGCATGCCGATGATGCAACAAGCGGTGCAAAAATTCTTTACCAAAGAGCCGCACAAGGGCATCAACCCGGATGAAGTGGTCGCGGTCGGCGCGGCGATTCAAGCCGGCGTGTTGGGCGGCGAAGTCAAAGATATTTTACTGCTCGACGTGACGCCGCTCACGCTCGGCATTGAAACGCTCGGCGGTGTCGCGACGCCGTTGATCGAACGCAACACGACGATCCCGGTGAAAAAATCCCAGGTCTTTTCGACCGCGGCGGATATGCAAACCCAGGTCGAAGTGCACGTTTTGCAGGGTGAGCGTCCGATGGCGGCGGATAATAAATCATTAGGACGATTTGTTCTCGATGGGATTCCGCCATCGCCGCGCGGTGTGCCGCAAATCGAAGTGACGTTCGACATTGATGCGAATGGCATCGTCAACGTAACCGCGACCGACAAGGCGACGAATCGCGCGCAACACATTACGATCACCGCGTCGTCCGGTTTGAACAAGGACGAGATTGACAAGATGGTGAAGGAATCGCAAAAGTTCGCGGACGAGGATCGCAAACGCAAAGAAGAAGTCGAGGTTCGCAACAACGCGGACAGCGCGGTGTATCAATCGGAAAAAATGTTGAAGGACTTGGGCGATAAAGTTCCCGGCGATATCAAGACCGAAGTCGAAGCAAAGATCGCGACGCTCCGAACCGCGATGGGTGGCAAGGATGTCGCGGACATTAAAACGAAAACGGAAGACCTGGGACAGACCTTGCAAAAGATCGGCGAGAAGATGTACCAGCAAACCGGCGGCGCAACGCCACCGCCCGGCGGGGAAGCCGAAGGTGGCACACCACCGCCCGGTCACAGCGACACGGTGGACGGTGAGTTTCGCGAAGTGAAAGACTAACGTAGAGCAAATTTATAAATTTGCTTTACGCTAACCCAGCGGGGTTGAGAATTTTTCTCAACCCCGCTGTTTGTTTATTGACGCGATTGACGCTTGGCTTTATACTGTGCTGAGGAGGCAGAAAATAGTATGACGGCACAAACAAGAACCGATTACCTCAAAGCGCTTGATGAAATTGTCGCGATGATGTCGCCCGCGCGGCTAGTCCAACTTTACGAATTTGCGCTTTTTTTGAAAGAACATCCTTTGCCATTTGATGAGACGCTGGCTCAAATCGCGCAAGATGAAGCGGTGTGGGACGCGCAATTTGCCGCGACGGATGATGCCAAACTGGCTGAACTTGTTGCATCGGTTGAACAGGAAATTAATGGCGGCAAAACTCTACCGATGTTTAACGAACGCGGCGAGTTCGTCGAACGCAAATGACCTCACACACCACGCTTACATTCTGGAAACTTTATTGGGATTTGTCGCCGGACATTCGTCGTCGCGCGCGTCAGGCATACAAATTATGGCGCGATAATCCGGCGCATCCAGGTTTGCATTTCAAGCGCGTGAAACAGAGCCGGCCGATTTACTCGGTTCGTATCGGGCTGGGACACCGCGCGGTCGGGTTGCTCAAAGGTGATAATGTAACCTGGTTTTGGATTGGCAATCACGGCGACTATGACCGGTTGATCAAATAAAAAGGAAGAATGTATGCCCGCACAAGAATCGAACGCTCGCTGGGCGCAAGTGGTGAGCAATCCGCTCCTGCGCGATCTTCCATTCAAAATCGAACTGAATAAATTTGGTCAGCTCTTGATGCGTCCGGCGTCCAACAAACATGGCAACGCCGAATATGAAATCGGTCGCGCCATCGAACGCGGGCGCAAGGGCGGCAAGATCATCATGGAGTGTTCGATTCAAACTTCGGACGGCGTCAAGGTCGCGGATGTCGCGTGGGCGAATGATGCCTTCATCGCGAAATATGGTTACGACACGCCATACCCGCGCGCGCCGGAATTGTGCGTCGAAGTCGTCTCGCCCTCCAATTCGGAAGAGGAATTGCAATACAAAAGCGAATTGTATCTTGCCAAAGGCGCGACCGAAGTCTGGGTTGTTGACGAAGACAAGCGCGTGCGCTACTTTAACGCGATTGGTGAAATCACAAAATCGGAACTGGTCAAACGCTTGCGCTTTTAAAATGAACACCGGGATTGAGCATCACTCAATCCCGATAATTTTTTACGGCAGACGAATTCCGAACGCGGCGAGCGCGATCACGATCAACGGTGCGAGAACCACCGCCGGCAAAAGATTCGCGACGCGCACCGGTTTGAGCTCGAGCAAGATCAAACTGATGCCCATAATCAGCACGCCGCCGGTCGCAGTCATTTCGATCACCCACGGCGTTTCGCGTGTGACCGCGCCAAGCGCGCCGCCCAGGAACATCGCCGCGAGACTCACGCCGCCCTGGTAAATCAAAATCGTCAGCGCGGAAAACGCGACGCCGATGCCCAACGTCGAAGCGAACGCGAGTCCGGCAAATCCGTCGAGCGTAGATTTGATCGCGAGCAATTGATAATCGCCGAGCAAACCGTCCTGGATCGAACCGAGAATCGTCATCGGTCCAACGCAAAAGACAAGACTCGCGGTAACAAAGCCGCGCGTGAATTTACCTTGCTGTCCGCCGCGCGCAAATTTTTCTTCGAGTTTTTTCCCCAGCGTGTTAAGCCGATCTTCGATGCGCCACCACTCGCCCAAAATTCCGCCGCACAAAATACTCGCGAGGACGATCAACAGATTGCGCGTCGTCAACGCCATTTGCAAGCCGATGACGAGCGTGAGCAAGCCGAGTCCGTGCATCACCGTGCCGCGTAATTTTTCAGGCAGACGCGCGCCGAGCCACGCGCCGAGCGTGCCGCCGATGACGACGGTGAGAATGTTGAGAAATGTTCCGGTCATTGTGATTCCTGATCCAAAATTATTTTGCCAATCTGCCCACTACTGGAAATTTGCGAAACACACGATCCCCGTGCGGAGAATTTGCGAGTTCGTGCGTCAAATCTTGTCCGGGAAAATGCAGATTGCGGTGCATGCCGCCGCGCCAATGTGGGCTCGACGTTACATCGTACACCAAACCGTTGTACGCGATGTACACCGGCATCTTGCGCGAGCCGTCGTACTTTTTCAGTTCTTGTTCGGTAAAGGTTTTGTCCATTTCAAATTTCAAATTTCAGATTTCAGATTTTTCGATGCCCAATTTGCAATTTGATAGTAACTACTCAGCCACACCAGTATCCTGACCCTTCGGCTATGCTCAGGGGAACGGAGCAAAGCGGAGTGCAGTCGAAGGATGCGGTATCGTCCGCGAGCCGCATCCTTCGACTCCGCTTTGCTCCGCTCAGGATGCTGGCTGAGCAGTTACTCTGATTTTCGATTTATGCTTGCGCGGTCAAGCGATACCAGGATTCCATTCGGCGCGCCATTTGCTCGAGCGAGTATTCGGATGCGGCGCGCGCACGCGCGGCGTGCCCCATTTGCGCGCGCACGGTTGCATCGGCAAGCAAATGCGCGAGCGCGTCCGCGAGCGCGAGCGCGTCGCCGGGCGGTGTGAGAATTCCGGCAGAGGGCGTAACGATTTCCGGCAACGCGCCGGCATTCGTGGCGACGACCGGCACACCCGCGATCATCGCTTCGATCACAGTGCGCCCGAACGGTTCGGGCGCAGTGCTCGTGTGCGCGAACAGATCCGCGGCGCGATACGCTTTGCCCGGCTCGTTCAAAAATCCGGTGAATGTGATCGGCGCGCCAAGTTGATTCGCCAGCGCGCGCAGTTCGTCCGCGTACCGCTTGCCGCCGCCGAGCGGTCCGGGTTTGTCGTCCTCCGCGTGCCATGCGCCAACGATCAACCCGCGCGCGCGCGGTATCGTTTGCGCGACACGCGCGAGCGCGCGAATAAAAACATCCTGCCCTTTCCAGCGCACCAAGCGACCGACATGCGCGACGATCAAATCATCCTCGCGCAATCCGAGTTCGGCGCGTGCGCTTGCGCGCAAAATTTCAAGCGGCGGACGCGCGCCGTCCGGCGCAAAACCGGCGAAATGTAAATTCGGATAGTACGCCGCGATATAGCGCGACACGGCGACGATGCAACGCGGCACGCGTCCAAAAATTGAACCCGCCCAACGCGGTAGAGTGTCATCGCACACGCGCCACAACAACGGAACGCCGGATAATTTCGATGCGACCGCGCCAACGAGATGCGTTCGCACAGTGAAAGTGTGTAGCACATCCGCGCGCGTCGCGCGCGCGATGCGCGCGAGATCACTGCCCGCGCGCCACAAGCGCGCGAAAAAAAATGGCGAACGATTGATCTGCGGCAGAGCCATCGTCGCGACGCGCGCGTTGCTCGCGCGAAATTTTGCAAGCACGGGACTGCGCGCGTCGGTAACAATCGTCGGCGTAAACTCGGCGCGATTCAGCGCGGCAACCAGGTCGAGCAAAAACGATTCCGCGCCACCGAAAAATGGCGCGTGATCGATCAGCAACACGTTCATTTGCGCGCCTCGACGTACAAGGTTTGCTCGGGACGATTATCGAGCAAAACCAGGTCGGGCGTGTCGCCGCTTTGAAACGCGCGACGTTCAATCGCGCGGAAACCGGCATTGGTGAGTAGCGCGGCAAGCGATTCGAAATCGTACATATATTGATGGCGTCCCAGGTCGCTCGCCGCGTCCAAAAAGAAAAATCCCAATGCTTGTTCCGTCTTGCCGTGTTGATACAATTCGAACGCGCGCGCGAGATCGGGCACGGTGATGCGAACGCATCCGCCGGGTTTGAGCACGCGCCACATTGCGCGCGTCAATTGTCGCGCGTCCGCGCGCGTGAGATGTTCGAGCAGATGCGCCGAGTAAATAAAATCTATCGAATCATCCGGGAATGGAATTCCGTACGCGAGATTGTGAAAAATAAATTTGTGGCGCGCGAGAATTTCGACGTACTCGGTTTCGCGATAACTCACCTTGAGCGACGTGAGCCGGTAAACAAGTTTGATCAACGGCGCGGGCAACGACGCGACGAGCGCGCTCAAACTGCCATCGAGATTGATCCAGCCGGGCGCGACGCTCAAGCCACTGCCCAGATTGAGTTTCACCATCGCGCCGCGCGGGTGATGCACTTGGTTGCGCCGCGACCACGCGACCACGCGCGTGAGCCAATCCACAAATTTTCCCAGCACCTAGTCGACTCCCAACTGCCGATAGATCGCCAGCGTTTGTTCCGCGATCCGTTCGTGCGTGAACAGCGCCAACACGCGCGCGCGCCCGCGCGCGCTCAACTCGGCGCGCGCGCCCGGATCGTCGCGCACGCGCGCGAGGTGATCGCGCAATGCGTTGATGGCGCCTTCGGGAAAAATCAAACCCGCGTCGCCGATCACTTCCGGGATCGCGCCGGAATTTGCGCCGATCACCGGCACGCCGCAACTCATCGCTTGCGCGAGCACAAGCCCAAATTGCTCGCGCCATTGCGGCGTTGTACGCGACGGCAAAACCAGGACATCGAGCGCGTTCAAAAAATCGGCGACGCGCGCATGCGGCACCGCCGGTTGAAACGTTACGCGCATCGCGACGCCAAGTTCATCTGCGCGGCGCGCGAGATCATCGCGCAACGCGCCACTGCCGACAAAAAGCAAATGGCAATCGTCCGGCATTTGCGCGAACGCGCGCAACAAATCCAGGCATCCTTTTTCCGGCGCGAGTCGTCCGACGAAACCGATCACATAGCGCGCGTGAATGTTCAATGTGGCACGCAGTGCCGCGCCAGTGCGCGGTGCGAATTGTTCCGCATCCACACCGACGTTCGGAAGCACGGCGAGCGGACCGCGATAATTTTTTTGACGAGCCACCTGCGCGGCATCCGCGCTGCCGACGAGCAAATAATCGAGATGCGGCAATTCGATGCGTTCTAAAAAATCGCGGAGCGCGGGCGGGCAATAAAATAAATTTTCCCATGTAAACGCGATCAACTTGACGCGACGAAGCAAAAATTTGAGCGCGACAAATTGCAATAACACGAGACTGCCCGGCTCTTGCTCGACGTGCAAAATCTCCGGCTGAAAAGTTTGGATTGCGCGCCACAACGCGCGCAGATGATACGAAAACGCAAACACGCGACCATTGTTGCGAATCGGAATCGGAAAAAACGTTACCGCGCGATGTTCCGGCGTCGGTTGAAAAACATAGCGTCCAAACGATTCGTGTTCCCATACGCTTGGCACAACTAGCCCAATCGAATAACCAGGATGCTGGGCTAGCCGCGCGAGTTTTTGGCGGCTGTCTCCGGCGATGTACGATTGCCCGACAAAAAGCACGCGCGTCATCGCAAACCTTGCCAAGCGACGCGCGCGAGTTCGATCTGGGCGCGGCGCGCGCGTGGTGCGACGATCAAACGCAAACCCACGCCGAGCAAATGAATAAACGCGCGCGCGCGCCGGCTCGCGCGCCCGAAATGTTTTTCGTGAAAATATAAATTTGCTTCCAACACGCGCGCGAGTCGGTGAGCTTGAAACATTTGCTTGCCCGCGGCGTTTTCGTGATGAATGATTTTCGCTTCGGGAACAAGAAAAATTTGCCAACCCAATTGGCGCGCGCGATAACACACGTCCCAATCTTCGCCGTACATAAATTCCGCCTCAGCAAAACCGGCGACCGCGTCCAAGCATTCGCGCCGGAAAAAGAGCGCGGCACCCATCAACCAATCCACGCGACGCGGCGCGCCGATTGGCGCGCGCCACACGCCACGCTTGAAGCGCGCGGCGAGCGCGTCACTAAATAAAAGTAGGCGCGCCGCTTCGCGCGCGAGCGTCGGATCGGAAAACGCGGAAGCCAGATGCGCGCCAGTCGGCGTGACTTGCGCGGGCGCGATGATCCCGGCGCGCGGATATTGCGCGCACGCGTCGCGCAACGGCGCGAGCGTCGTCGGCGTCAATTCCGTGTCCGCGTTCAGCGCGAAAATAAATCGCGCGGTTGTGGCGCGCAAGCCCTGATTCATCCCGCGCGCAAAACCGCGATTGTCCGGGTTCGCGATCAAACGCGCGCCGGGAAATTGCGCGCGCACGCGCGCGGCGGAATCATCCGGCGAAGCATTGTCCACGACAATCGTTTCCGCGTCCGGCGCGAATCGTTCAATCGAATGCAAACACGCGGCAAGCAAATCGCGCGTGTTGTAATTCAGGATGACGATTGAGATCGGCGCGCTCATTGTTTTTTCCGCGCGGCAAGTTGGATCAACGCGTCTACATTCGGCGACATCAGAATCGGCAAATCTTTTTCGATCTCGGCGTCGCTCCATTCCCACCATTTGATTTTCACGAGTTGTGCGATCACCGCATCGGGAAAACGCTGACGAATCACGCGCGCGGGATTGCCGCCGACAATCGTGTACGGCGCGACATTTTTCGCGACGAGCGCGCCGGCGGCGATGACCGCGCCATCGCCAATCGTTACGCCGGAAAGAATCGTCGCGGCTTGCCCGATCCACACATCGTTGCCGATGATCACATCGCCTTTGGTTTTGGGGTGACCAGGAATGTTGCGCGCGGCGCGCCACAACGCGGGAAACGGATACGTGGAAATCCATTCGGTATGATGTTCGCCGCCGAGCAAAATCGTAACCTGCTTGGCAATCGAGCAGAACGCGCCGATTTTCAAGGTCGCGCCTTCACCCGCGTCAATCACGCGGAGCCAGCCGTACGTGCCGCGTCCGATTGCATAACGCGGATAGCGCGCGCGTAACCAAGTGCCGTCGCCATCGAGCCAGTTTTGAAATTTATCGCGCAACGCAAATATCGTTTTGCGGATCAAGGTTGTCATTATTTTTCCGGTGAAAGGTTCAACAAAAATTGCGCCGCAAACCAGGTCGGCGGCAACCACTTTTTCAACGCGGGCGCGCGGTGTAACCAGCGTCCCAGGTTCGGGCTGACGGTGAAATCGCAAGCGTCCGCGCGCCAACAGCAACGCGCGACGAGCGCGCGCAAACTCGCGCGCGTAAACCAGCGCAGATGCGTCGCGTCCATAATCCCTTCGGGCGTGTAATCCCAGTGCCCGCGCAACAACATCCAACGGATGCGAAAGTGCGCGACGTTCGGAACCGAAATGAGCAAACGTCCATTCGGCGCGAGCAAATCGTGAAACGCGCGGAGTGGAATTTCCGGTTCGCGCAAATGTTCCAACACATCGCCGCAGACGATCACATCAAACGATTCGCCGATGCGCGCGAGCAACGCGTCATCTTCCGCACTCCCGATGATGACACGATCGTATCCCGCGCACTCGCGCGCATATTCGGAATTGATTTCGATGCCGGTGATCGCGCAATCGAATTGCGCGCGCAACACATTGCCGAGTTGCCCGCGTCCGCATCCCACATCGAGTACGCGGCGATTGCGTCCAACCCAGCGCGCCAGGATCGTCCACGCTGAATTGGCATTGTTCAGATCAATCGTCGCCGCGTACCGTTTCATTTGCCGTTCCATTGTCCCAGACAAGTGATCAATCCATCCGCGAGTTTAACAAACACGAGTCGCTTGTCGGACATTGCGACCAGGTCGAGCGGCAAGGTGAGGACGCGCCGCGCGATTCGCAGAGCGATCTTGAAACGACTAGGATAACCCGCCCCGTGTTTGCTTTCAAAATAATTTCGTCCGACGCCGCGCACATAACACTGCCGATAAAATCGTCGCCACGCATATTCCTGCGCGTGCATCATCCACGTCGGCACGTAGAGCAATTGGTGACCGCGTTGGCAAATGCGTAATTTCAAATCGGCATCTTCACCGGCAGGCACCGGAAATTTTTCGTCAAAGCCGTTCACCTGATCCAAGATCGCGCGCCGATACGACATATTCGCCGTGCCGCCCGCCGGACATTCAAACCCGCCCAGGTAGTCATGATCGCCGACCGCATACACCACGCGCCCGATGTAGCGTTCGTACTGCGCGAAGAGATTTGTCGCGAGCACATCGGCGGGCGCGATCAATCCGCCGCCGACGCCCATCGCGTCGGGATAGCGCGCGTACCCATCCGCCAAACGCGCGAGCCAATCGCGCGGCGGAATACAATCGTCATCCGTGAACGCAATGATTTCGCCGGACGATTCGCGAATGCCATAATTGCGCGCGACCGCGGGTCCGTGATTTGTTTGCGCGAGATAACGCACGCTGGGAAATTCGCGCATAATCAGCGCGCGTGTGCCGTCGGTCGAACCATCGTCAACCACGATGATCTCGTACTCGCGATAATCTTGCGCGGCGAGCGCGGTCAACGTTTGCCGCAAGGTCGCCGCGCGATTGAAGGTGGGGATGACCACCGAAAAACGCATCACATTCATCCGCGCGCCAATTGCGCGAGGTAGCGCGCGCGCGCCACAATCGTTTGCCGACTCGTGAGCCAACTGATCAGCGCGTACAGCGCGATGAACAATCCGCCGCTAACGCCCAGCCGCATCCATGCCGGGAACGGATCGAGCGCGAGAAATTCGCGCAGTCCAAGAAAAACGAGTAACGCGATCGCGTTATTCAACACCGGTAGTCCGATCGTTTCCCCAAGATGGATTCTCAGATGCGCGCGCCCAAAGTGCGCGAGAAAAATCGCCGAGATCAAAAACGCGATGCCGACGCTCACCGCGGTTCCCGTCGCGCCAAAAAACCAGGTCAAGGGCGGCGCTAAAACGATGAGGGCGAGCGCTTGATAAAAGGTCAAACGCGCCAATTGTCCTGGTCTGCCGGTCGCGATGAGCGCGGACACCAGCACATCGCGCAACGGGAGGAACACTGCAAACGCCGCAAGCGTTTGTAAAATCGGGATGCTCGGCGACCATTTTTCCCCGTACAAAAATGGCACCAGATCTGCCGCCGTAACCAACACCACCAGCGCAAGTGGCGTGGTAAACGTGGTGAGCATCCACAACGCCAGCGCAAATGCTTTTGAAAGCGCGATGAGATCATCTTGCAGTTTTGAAAAAGCCGGCAACGTGATGCGCCCGACCGATGCCGAGATCAATACGGTAGACCAAGACGCAGTGCGATAGGCACGGTCATAAAATCCGAGCATGGCGGTGCCCGCCAATAAACCGATAATAAAGTTGTCGAATTGGGTTAAGAAAATTGAAGACCCCGCGTAAACAACGCCGTAGCGAATGCCATACGTGAGAAACTCACGCGCCAATACGCGATCATACGCGAGACGTGGGCGGCGCGGCGCAACGCGGAGCAACATTCCCAGATTCACGAGTCCACCCAACGTCGTCCCGAGCAACAGACTCCACAAGCCCAAACCCAGGATCGCGCCAAAGAGCGTTACGCCGAATTGCGTTACCGCCGCAAGCGTTTGAATGATTGAGATCGCGCGGAACGCAACATTTTTTTCGATTGACAATCGAATGGCAGTAGTCAATGGATCGAACAAGCCAAGCGCGCCGAGCGCGCTGAGATAGATCGCTAAATCGGCGCGCCCCAATCCAAAAATAATCGCGGCGGCAATTAGCACGGCGACGAACGAAATCACTGCCAAGCCAAAACTAGCCGTGAAAAAGGTGTCGCAATGGATCGCGCGCGCGTCCTGGTCGCGCAAAAATTTTTGTTCGAGTTGAAGTTTAACGCGCACATCGGCGAAGACAAAGATCGTGGTCGCTAACGCCATCGTGCCAAAATCGTTCGGCTGGAGCAAACGCGCCAACACAATGCCGCCGCCAAACCCAATCAAGATATTCAGGAATGTGCCGACGCCGAGAAAAAATGCGCCACGCAAAGAACGCGCAGCTAAACTCATTGATGCTCCTCGTTTCAGCGCGGGCGGGTTGCCCAACCGCGGGGATGATCGAAAACAAATTTGAACGCGCGGCTTGACGCATGTTTCATGCTAAAACACCCAGCACGGAAAACAATTCGGCAAACCGTTGTTCCCACGTATGCTCACGATGCGCGCGGCGCCACGTTGCTTCGCGAATGGATTCCAACTTTTGCGGATGGTTGAGCAGGTAATGAATGGTATCATACAGATCATCGGCGGTGCGATAACACATGACCTCGGCGCCAATCGCAAACCAGAAAGCAAGTTCCGGATCGAAGGTCGTGAGGTACACTGCGCCGCACATTGGAATTTCAAAATCGCGCGCCTTTAAGCATGTGAGGCGCGCATCCAACGATTCGGCATACGGCGAGTGATGCCCGTGTCCAAGCACAATTTGGGAACGATTAATTAATTCGACCAACCGATCGATTGGGACAGACCCGGATGACCAGCCCGCGCCAAATGTTTGCACCGCGATTCCTTTTGCCGCGAGCGCGCGAACGAGCGCGGCGCGCACGCCATGCTTTTGTCCAAAGAACGCGATCGGGATATCGCGCGGCAGATCGAGTCGCCGATAGATCTGCGGATTCGCGCCCATCGGTAAATAGTACGGTCGCGCGCCGAGCAATAAGTACTCTTCGCACGCGGCAAGTGTGGAAGTGTAGCACAAATCGAAATCGGGCGCGAGTTCGGCGAGCGCGATTTCTTCGCCGTCTATTTTTCCTTTGGACAAACCGGACAGATCGTCCAAGCCCATCGAGAAGGTCGCGATGCCCAACGCATTGATCGCGCGGAGCGTGGCGCGTTGCAATTCCAATCCGCCGCCGTAATAAAAAAATACATCCACCGGCGCTTCGGAATGCCACGCGCGCAAATCATCCAGCAACACTTTATTTTGCGCCGTGCGTTGTTGGCGAAACCAGGAATATGGATCGCCGTCGGCGAACGCGTCCAATTCAAAATGGCGCACGGTTCCGAAATTTTTCAAGACGGCGGGCAAGTTGTCGCCGGTCCATCCGCGCGAACAGTACACGGAAAAAATTCGCAAAACGCGCGCGGCGGGCGGTTGCAATCGCTTGCGGCTCACGCGCGCGCGAATTTGCGCGCGGATCGCCGCGGGCGCGTAACTGATTTGTCGGGCGCGCGCGCGCGCGCGAATGTGATTGCGATGCGCGATCACGCGCGCTTCCCACCACGGGTTGCGGATGCGATTGATCCAGGTTTTCGCAACGCGATACATCGGCAGGGCTTGGGCAATTTTTTTTGCGAACGCAAATCGAATTGGATTCACCGGACCAACCTAACCTGGGTTGACGCGATTACGCGCGCGGATAATCGCCTGCCACGAGCGATGAAATGTCGTTCAATCGAATGATGCAACACGGTCGCGAGTGCAATGGTCATGGTGAGCACCCCCACGTAGGACAAGACCGCAACGAGGTCTGGCGCAAAGATCGCATCCAACCGGCGGATTTGCGGCACCACGGTCCACGCCACGGCAAAGTGCGCCAAGTAGATCGAAAAACTCAATTCACCCAGCCGGCAAAGCCAGCTACCGTGAACGCGATTTTCGACGATCACCGCCAGACCACAAAATGTGATCCCGGCGAGCAAGGGAGTAACCAGCCAGCCCCACTTGGTATCGAACACGGCGACGAGCAACAGCGCCGCGGGGAGCGCGGCAATTTTCAGCGTGCGCCGAAAATTCAAGTTGGCGCGAAAGTGATACAGCAAAATTCCCAAAAGAAAAACCGGCATTTGATTGAAAAGATTATAAAATGGAAATGAATTATTGCCACCTTCGCCGAGCCGTCCCGTCAAACGCGCGGCGAAAAGCATCAGCAAAAGACCGGCAAACGCGGGTACCGCGATCAACAGAAAACCGACGCGCCATTTTTTGCTCAATTGAAAAATAAATGGAAAAATCGCGTAGAAGGAAAACTCGGTAGCAATTGACCAACCCCCCGGCACGATCGAATTATTCGCGTCGGGATAAAAACCGTGGAGAAATAAAAGATTGGCGAGGACTTTGCTGATGGTGTACTCGGTCGTTGGTAGGAAGGGCGTTTGCCCGGCAATCCGTTCGGACATTTGCGAAAAAAAATAATAGCCCGCCAGCGCCAAATAATACAGCGGAGCAATTCTAAAAAAGCGGCGCACCATAAACGCGAGATAGGTCTGGCGATTCAACCGCGCGTGGTCGCTCGCAACTGAGAGCGTAAACGCAGAGACCAGGAAAAACAATTGAACTCCGAACTGACCAAAATGCGAAAGCGTGGTGAGTAGCCCCGGCGGAAACGACGCGCTGGAATGTACAAACACGACCAGCATAATCGCGATGCCGCGCAGTGCGTCCACATAGTTGAGACGATTCACGGGGCGCGCCTAACCGCGCGCGCCAACGCGCGATTGAAGCAACGTGGCTGTGTCATTTTCACTTGGTGAATAAGAACATTCCGGTCGCAAGTTCGCGCTCCGCCGCATCTTGCGGCGCGAGACCGGTTTGCAATAATCCGCGCTCATCCACAAGCGCGAAATTGATCAAGCGCAAAGGGGTGAACATTTCTTCGACCTGGCGCGGCGTGTGCAATCGATGCGCGTCGTAAAACACGCGCGATTCGCCCAGCGGCACTGAAAAATACAATCTGCCGCGCGGCGCGAGCACACGCGCGAGTTGTTGCGCGGCGCGGCGCGTGCCGAGTGGATCGAGCGCATCCTCGTAGCGCCCCAAGCCGATGTGTTCGGCAACGCTCAGACACGAGAGCGATTCAATCGAATCGGCGGCGAAGGGCAACGCCGTGATCGTCGCCTGCGTAAATTGCAAATTCTCCAACGGACTGGCACACGGTCGCACATCGAGAAAAATTGTTTTCACCTGCGTTGCCAACATCAGCGCGAAAAAAACTTGCGAGCCGACATCCACATGGACGCGCGGCGGGTGCGCCAAAATTCCTTGCGCCGCCCAAACGCTCTCGAGCATATAGGGCGCGACCGGGTTGGCATCACCAAAATCAGTCAAACACGGGTACAGGTCGAGCAGTTCGATGCGTTCGGAGGAAAGCCGCCGATACCGCGCGTAATTACGCAGATAGCGCGGCAACGCGCGGAACCACTGAATTGTATGAAACGGATTGTACACCGGCGCAAAGGTGCGCGCCAGCATTTTACGAAGCCGATAGCCGCGTGAGCGCATTTGCATATTGATCACTCAAATTCAAGATCACGCTTGTGATCCCAATCATCGCGCAGAGATCACCGGGGCGGCTGAACGACTGCAATTAAATGACCCGCGCAGATCGAAGGCATGATGCGCGCCATAAACTCGATTGGCTGGGACCAACGATCCAAACGTTCCCAGCCCACCCACTTTGCCAGCAACGGACTAACCACCGGCAACGCGCTAAAGAATGCGAATCCTTCGCCGTACAGACGCGTAATTTCCATTTGCTGTTCAGCCACAAACGCGCGAAACGAACGAACCGTAAAAAACCGAATATGTGGATCCGCCCAGGGACGCCGCGCTGAAGTCTCCGGGGTTCCGCCGGGCGCAAATCCTCCAAACGCGAGACGAAGCCGATTTCCAAAATGCGCGATATTCGGAACTGCCAACAACAATTTTCCAGCGGGCTTGAGCACGCGCTTGATTTCTCCCAGCACAAAAGCCGGCTCAAACAAATGCTCAACGACCTCGATGCAGATTACGACATCAAACATTGAATCGGGAAATGGTAGCACATTCTCCAAATTATGTTGTTGCGCCAAAATTCCATGCGTGCGCGCCGACTGAACGGCGACCGAAGATACGTCCAATCCATGATATGCTTGCGCGACGTGGGCAAAGCGCGCCCCATAGTGCATACCATCGCCGCAACCAACATCCAGCACCACACTTGTTTTGGAAATCAACTGTTCAAACAAAGCAAGTTTGCGCGGGGTCAGTGTCGGATGCGGCGACCAACTAGTTGGATCCGGCGTCCAATACGAATTATAGTGCGTCTCGGTTGTTTGGGCAGGCATATTCGTTTACACTCCAGCCATACATTCTGCAATCGAAACAATTTGATCCGGCACGATCAGGTTCCCAGGATTTGTTCATAGAATTTCAACAAACGCGCACCGTAATTTTCCCAGGTCATCGGTTCGATGAACGCGCGCGCGGCGCGTCCCATTTGTGTGCGCGCGTCGCGATGTTCGGCAAGCCACGTCATTTTTTCGGCGATGACGTTCACATCGCGCAACGGCACGACGAAACCATCGCGTTGATCGCGCACGAGTGAACCGGCGTTCGGCGTAACGATGCTCGGCAAACCGCACGCCATCGCTTCGTACGTTACGAGCGCGCTCCCCTCTTCAATCGAAGGAAACACAAACACATCCGCCGATTGATACAACGCGACCGGATCGCCGACGTGACCAAGCCAGCGAATCGTCGCGTCATTTTGGTACGACGCGATCACCGGCGCGGCATCCGGCTTGATTTCGCCGGCGATGATCAGTTCCGCGCGATCCAGTCGCGCCGCGCGCCACGCTTGAAGCACGTACTGAATTCCTTTGCGAAGCGAAACTTGACCGACGAACAACGCGCGAAAATTCGCGCGCGATGATTCGCTCGGCGCGGCGGGGCGAAAACGCGCGGTGTCCACGCCGAGCGGCAAAAGCAAAATGCGCTCACGGGCGATCCCACGCGCGACGAACGAATCCGCGTTGTACTGCGACGGGACCATAATGTAATCGGCGACGGCAAACTCATCGAGTGAACGCGCGATCACTTCCGGGCGAACGCCTTGCGCGCGCCAACCCCAGCGCGCCAATTCGTCGCGCAAGAGTTCGTCGCCCTGTAAAATATGTGAGCCGCCGCGTTCGACAATCGTTTTTGCGCCGCGCGCTTGCGCGACGCGCAATGACGCGCGCGCGTGATTGTTCCAGCCATGAAAAATTTCGCAATCGGGAATTTGTCGCGCCGCCCAAACATCAAACCACGCGTCGCCCCACACGTTGAGCCGCTGACTCGCATCATAATTCGCGACGCGCTTGAGCGCGCGTCCGAGCAAACCCAGGTCGCGCACATCCGCATCGCGAAATTCATTCGTCTTGGCTGAACTGATGATCAGACGGTGCAACCAACCGCGCCGCGCCAACGCGCGCACTGCGTTGTACGCGGTATTGCCAATGCCGCCACCGGCGAGACGCGCGTTAATCGCATACGTTACCTGCACGGCGAATCTTACTTTCCCACCATCGCACTGATCCGCGCGACGACCATCTCAATCGCGATGAGATTGTGTCCGCCTTCGGGAATGATCACATCGGCGTAGCGTTTGCTCGGCTCGACAAATTCGAGGTGCATCGGGCGCACGGTCTCCTGGTATTGCGCGACGACCGATTCGACGGTGCGCCCGCGCTCGGTCAGGTCGCGTTGCAACCGGCGGATGAAACGCACATCGGCATCCGTATCCACAAAAATCTTGATGTCGAATAATTCGCGCAGAGCGCGATCGGTGAAAATCAAAATGCCTTCGACCAGGATAACCGCGCGCGACTCGACGCGCCGCGTCTCTTTGCGCCGAACGTGGTGCGCGAAATCGTAGAGCGGTGTTTCGACCAGAGCGCCATCGCGCAACGCACGCAGGTGGGCAACGAGCAAATCGGTTTCGAGCGAGTCGGGGTGATCGTAATTGATCCGGGCGCGCTCCGCCATTGGCAAATGACTGCGGTCGCAATAGTACGCGTCGTGTTGCACATACGCGATGCAATCGCGTCCGACGTGATCGAGGATCGCGCGCGAGACCGTTGTCTTGCCCGAGCCGGAACCGCCGGCAACGCCAATCAAAACGGGGTTCACATTCACATTATACTCGATTCGGTGTTCTAGCGTAAATGCGTTGGGTGTGCGTCAAAATTTTGGATCGGTAGGGGCGAAGCATTTTTCGACGGTAGTTCCGACGAAAAATGCTTCGCCCCTACACACACCAAAACACAAAACCCCTCCCGCAATTTCGCGAGAGGGGTTTCTGTTTACTGTTTACTGTCTACTGCTGACCGATTCTAGTACTCGGGCATTTGCGGCATCGGCGCCGGTTTTTCTTTTTCCGGTTTGTCCGTGATCAACGCTTCGGTTGTCAGGATCATCGCCGCGATCGACGCCGCGTTTTCCACGCCACTGCGCGTGACTTTTGCCGGGTCAATGATCCCCGCCAGCACCAGGTCAACGTACTCTTCTTTCAGCACGTCAAAGCCCCAGGTGTTGCTCCCTTTTTCTTTTTGCACGCGGCGCACATCTTGCGCGACCACCGCACCATCGTGTCCCGCGTTTTCCGCGAGTTGGCGGAGCGGTTCTTCGAGCGCGCGTTTCAAAATCGCGACGCCGGTCGCCTCGTCGCCGGACGCATCCACACCGTCGAGCGCGGAGATCACGTTGAGCAACGCGACGCCGCCGCCCGGCACAATGCCTTCTTCAACTGCCGCGCGCGTCGCGCTCAGCGCGTCTTCGACGCGATGTTTCTTTTCTTTCAACTCGGTTTCCGTCGCCGCGCCGACGCGAATGATCGCGACGCCGCCGGCGAGTTTCGCGAGGCGTTCTTGCAATTTCTCGCGATCATAATCCGAGGTCGTCTTTTCGATCTGCGCTTTGATTTCGTTGATGCGCCCCTTGATGTCCTTGTCCGAGCCGTTGCCTTCGACGAACGTCGTATCGTCTTTCGTCGCGATCACTTTGCGGCACACGCCGAGATCGCTGATCTGCGCGGTTTCGAGTTTGCGCCCCATTTCTTCGGTGATGACGTTGCCGCCGGTGAGGATCGCCATATCGCGCAACATTTCTTTGCGGCGATCGCCAAAGCCCGGGGCTTTGATCGCGATCACGTTGAGCATCCCGCGCAATTTGTTCAACACGAGCGTCGCGAGCGCTTCGCCTTCCACATCTTCCGCGACGATCACGAGTTCGCGTTTGCCCATCTGCACCAATTTTTCGAGCAGAGGTACGATGTCGGTGTGCGCGGAAATTTTCTTGTCGGTGATCAAAATGTACACGTTCTCGAGCACGGCTTCCATGCGCTCCGGGTTCGAGACGAAATAGGGCGAAATGTAACCGCGATCGATTTGCATCCCTTCGACGTATTCGGTTTCAAACGCCAACCCGGTTTTCGATTCTTCAACCGTGATGACGCCGTCCTTGCCGACCTTGTCCATCACATCCGCGAGCAATTGACCAATCGCGGGATCCGCGGCGGAGATCGCCGCGACGTTCGCGATTTCTTCCTTGCCCTTGACCGGCGTCGCGCTTTTCTTGATCGCTTCGACGAGCAACGCGGTGCCTTTTTCAATACCGCGTTTCAACAGCATCGGGTTCGCGCCGGCGGCAACGTTCTTCAAACCTTCGGTAACGATGGTTTGCGCGAGCACGGTCGCGGTCGTCGTGCCATCGCCGGCAACATCGTTCGTTTTGGTCGCGGCTTCTTTCAAAAGTTGCGCGCCCATATTTTCGTACGGATTTTCCAGTTCGATTTCTTTCGCGACGGTAACGCCATCGTGCGTAATCGTCGGCGCGCCGAATTTTTTATCGAGCGCGACGTTGCGGCCCTTCGGTCCGAGTGTAGTTTTGACGGCATTCGCCATCGTGTCCACGCCGATCTTTAAATGACGGCGCGCGTCTTCGCCGAACGCAATTTGTTTTGCTGGCATTTGGATTCCTCCTAAATTATTTCTTCAATCGTCATTGCGCGGCGCATCCTGAGCCAAGTCGAAGGATACGCCCAAGCAATCTCCGCCCTGCGAATTGGGGATTGCTTTGCTTCGCGCGCAACAACATTATTTTTCAACAATCGCGAGAATATCCTTCTCGCTCATAATCAAACACTTTTTGTCGCCGATCTTGATCTCACTGCCCGAGTACTTGGCAAAGATCACCACGTCGCCGGTTTTCACATCCATCTCGACGCGCTTTTTGCCTTCCTCATCCCAGCGCCCGGGACCCGCGGCAATCACTTTACCTTCCTGCGGTTTTTCCTTCGCCGTTTCGGGAAGCAAAATTCCACCTGCGGTCTTTTCTTCTTGATCGAGCGGTTCGACGATCAAGCGATCACCGAGTGGACGCAGTTTCAATTTGTCTGCCATACTAAATCCTCCTCAACAAAATGTTGTGTGAATTTTTTCAATTAGCACTCTCTCGTCGTGAGTGCTAGATGTTTATACCACAAAATAAAAAATCGTGCAAGTCCTAATTTGCACGATTCAAATTGACTAGAACAAGTTTTCTGTGTTAGCAGACGCACCGTTAAGAGTGCTAGCGAGAGAGACCCTAAGGGTTTTCGAAAACCCTTAGGGTCTCTCGATTTTTTTCGCGGCATCGTTCAGCGCGTCAGCTGGCACTTTGCCATTCGCGACCGCGAGCATCGCGTCCGCGATCGGCACGCGCATCGCACCCCACCCCGCGATGTTCGGTTCGGTTCGCGCGAACCGGAGCAAATCGAACGCCGCGCCGTACTGCGGATTGGTTTTGATGTACTCGGCGAGCGCGCCGCGCATTGAAGCGCGCGCGGGCAATGTGCCGGTCGCGCTCTGCCATTCCGCGTTTTCGATCAACCACTGCGCGAAGACGAATGCCGCGCGTTCGCGATCCGGACTCGTCTTGAAGATCGCGATGCTCGGACCCGATGCGATCACGACCGGCTCGCGCGTCGTGCGCGGCGACGGCGCGATGCCCCACGCGATTGGTTTGCTTGCCGATTTGATCGCGCGGTCGTACAGCGGCAACCCATTCGTCGTGTCGAATGTGAACGCGATTTTGCCGGCGGCGAAATCACTCGGCTCTTGAAACGCGCGCGTCGTGAGGAGCGCGGATTTCTTTTTGAACAGCTCGCTCAAAAACGTGAGCGTGTCTAGTCCTGGTTTTTGATTAAGTAAAATCGTCTTGCCGTCCGCACTAAAAAATTCGCCGCCGCGATTGTAGAGCCAGAGCGCGAACGTCGTCGCGTTCGGATTGAGCGCGTAGCACGTCGTGTCCGGGATTTTCGCGATTGCCGCGCACACTTGCGCGAACTCGTCCCAGGTTGTTGGCGGCTTGGAAAAGCCGCCCCACTTGAGCAAATCCGCGTTATAGTACATCACTTGCAAACTACGCGCGAAGGCGACGCTGTAAATTTTATTGTTCGCGTGCGGATCGCGATCAATGAACGCCGGAAAAATATCTTTGGCATCGGTCAACCAATCATCGAGCGCGATCACCGCGCCGCGTTGCGCGAACTCGGCAATGTCGTCCGCGTACGCAAGAATTGCATCGGGTTGATCGTCGCGCGCTTTTTTGATCAGCGCGGCATAATCGCCCTGGTATGCTTCGGCGATTTGAATATCGGGATGCGTCGCGTTGAAGTGCTTGACGCGCGCGTTGAACGCAGGGTGATGCGCGTACGGCAACGCGTGCCAAAAGCGCAGAATGATCGGTGCCGGTATTGGCGTTGGAGATGGTGCAATAGTTGGATGGTTCGATAGTGCGATAGTTGGGGGCGCGGTTGGCGCGCGCGTCGCCGTTGGAGTTGCTGGCGGTGTGGGTGTCGGCATCGGCGCGCACGCGCCGATCAGGAAAATCAAAAATAAAATTCGGATTTGCATAATTCAAAAACTTGGCGGACTGGATCGCTCCAGCCCGCCAACTGTTTTGCGCGAAACCTTCCAGGTCTTGGAGACCTGGAAGGTTTGAGCGAACTATTTGCCGTACTGCTCCAACTGTTTGTTCACGCGTTGCACGCCTTCTTTCGCGGCGGCTTCGGGATCGGTTGCCGTGAAATCGGGCGAGGTCTTGCCAGTGTACACCGCGGTCAGCATATTCGAGATCAACCCGCGCGCGCCTTGCCACGCCGGGGAAATCGGTTCGCGTACGCCGATGCTCATATAGCCGAGCGCTTTTTTGTAAAGCGGCAAAACCAATTCCAAACGCGGATTGGTTTGCTTGACGCGCGCGGCATCCATCGCGAGGATCGCATCGCGCGCGGATTTGGTCGGCGGGAAGTACGACAAGCGCAGACCAAACTCGACGACGTTATCGCGTTGGAGAATGTGTTTCATAAACAACCACGCGCCGCGTTGTTTTTCGGCGGTCGTCTTGAACATTGCCATGCTCGGTCCGAAAAAGTTGACGAGCGGTTTGGAACTGCCCGCCGCCGGGTACGGCGCGATGCTCCATTGGAACGGACCTTCCTTGCGCCCGTTCACACCGTCTTGATAGAACGGCAAGCCCGCGGTCGAGCCGTACGTGAACGCAAGTTTGCCATTGCCGAAATCGGCTTGGTCGCCGCGCGTCGTCGTGGATGGATTCTTGGCGTACCCCTTGTCCACGAGATTCTTGAGCCACTTGAGCGTGTTGATTCCGGCGGCATCGTCGAACGTCGCTTTCTTTTCGTCCGCGCTCGCGTACGTTCCGCCGCGACTAAACACCATCGCGGCAAAGGTCGAGGTCTCGATGCTCGGCGAATTGATCGCCAAACAATAATTGTCGCCCTTGGTCACGGCGGCGCAAACCTTGTCGAAATCATCCCAGGTTGCCGGCGGTTCGTTGAACCCGGCGGCTTTGAGCATATCCGCGTTGTAATACATCACGCTCATCGAGCGTCCCGGCGAAATGCCAAACGTCTTGCCGCCGATTTGGTCGAAGAAGAGTTCTTGACCGTTGAACAACTTCATTTGCATTTCCGCGAGTTGATCCGCGCTCAAGCCATCTTTCGCGTCTTTGAAATAATCATCGAGCGCGACGACCGCGCCGGAGGTGTTCCAATCGAACACATCACCAGGATTGCCGGTCGCGATTTCCGGGACCGCGTTCGCCGTGATCGCGGCATTGACCTTGCGACCAATATCCGACGTGGTGCCCTGGAAAGTTACGACAACGTAGAACTGCGGATTTTTCGCGTTGAACTCGTCCGCGAATTTTTGCATCATTTCGACTTGTTCGGGCGCGCTAAAATGATGCCAGACATTGATACGAACCGCGCCCGCGGCGGCAGTAACCGCCGGCGGTCGAAGCGTCGCGGTTGGAGCCGGTGGCTTGGTTGCCGCAGGCGCAGTCGCCGTGGGTTTGGTTGCTTCCGGCGGCTTGGTTGCCGCCGTGGTCGCCGCGGGTTTGGTTGCTTCCGGCGGCTTGGTCGCTTGCGCGGCTTGCGTCGGCGCGGTTGTTGGCGCGGGTTTCGGCGCGTCGGTTGGTTTTGGCGCGGGCGTCGGCGTCGGCGCGGCGCACGCGACCAAAGCAATCAACGCGATCACTGTTAGCACGAACAGCATTTTCGATTTCATTTGTTTCTTCTCCTCCTGAGAGAATGTAGTTTTGTCGTAACTACTCAGCCAGCATCCTGAGCGGAACGAAGTGGAGTCGAAGGATGCGGTCGTTTGTACAGGACGTCGCTCCGCAAGCCCCCTTCGACTTCGCTCCGCTCCGCTCAGGGTGCTTGCTCCGCTCTTGGGCTGAGCAGTTACGTTTTGTCGTTCAATTACGCAAACGGTTAAATGAGTTTGCACCTCCTAACTCAAAGGATGTTGGACAAATTGACAATTTGTCCTACCCGCGAATCCCCACACTCGAAATGCCTTCGACGAACCAGCGTTGCAGGAACAGGTACAGAATGATGATCGGAATGATCGTGATCGTCGCGCCGGCGAGAAGCAATTGCGTTTGCGTCCCGGCTTCGGTGATCAGCGAACGCAAGCCGACCTGGATCGGGCGCATCTCCGGCGAATTGGTAACGAGCAGGGGCCACATCAACGCATTCCAAGTGCCGAGAAATGTGAGTAGCGCGCTCGTGATCAACACCGGCTTGGAAAGTGGCAAGACGATGCTCACCAAAAATCGCGAATGGGTCGCGCCATCCAACACCGCGGCGTCGAACAATTCGTTCGGGATCCCGCGAAAGAATTGGCGGAAAATGAAAATGCTAAACACGGTCGCGATCCAGGGAATGATCAACGCATAGTACGTGTCAATCCAATTGTGCGGCTCCGCGCCAGGCAAATTCAACGCCGTCGCAAACCAGGATTCGGGCGTGGGAAACCAGACCATAAACACAAAGTTCGGAATCAAGGTCAGTTCGCCGGGAATCATCATCGTCGCGAGCAAAATTTTGAACAACAGCTCGCGTCCCGGAAACTGCAAGCGCGCGAACGCGTAACCGGCGAGTACGCCGGTCGTCAACACGCCCAGCACCGTGCCGAATCCGACAAAGAGCGTGTTCGCGAAATAGCGCACGAGCGTACACCCGCGCTCGCGTTCCAAAATCAAGAACGGATTCAGCGGATCGAAATTACAGGGCTTGCTCCCGTTCATCACAAGAATCACGTCGCCATAGTTCGACCACAATGGCGCTTCGGGCAAAAACACGCCGGTCGTTACCTCACTGTACGATTGAAGCGATCCCAGGATCATCCATGCAAAGGGAAAGACCATAAACAGCGCGCCGGAAATCAGCACGAAATGAATGCCCAGGTTCGTCAATTCTTTTTTGAGCCGGTCGCGATTCATCAGCTTGTCTCCCCGCCGCGCTCAAAGAAACGAAATTGAACGAGCGTGAACGCGAAAATGATCAACGACAAAAGCACGGCAATCGCGGTCGCATACCCCGCGCGATTTTGACTGTAGAGTTGATCGAACATGAAAATGCTCACCGTGCGCGTGGTGCCGAGCGGACCGCCGAGCGGTTGCGACGCGGCAATGTTCATCGTGTAAATGTGATTGAACGCTTGGAACGAGCCGATGATCGAAATCACGAGCAGGAAAAAAATCGTCGGCATCAACAGCGGAATCGTAATGTGGCGAAACAATTGCCAACCGTTCGCGCCGTCAATGCGGCCGGCTTCGTACAATTCGGAATTGATGTTCGTGAGCCCGGCGAGAAAAATAATTACGTTGAAACCGAGATGTTGCCACAGCGAAAAGATCATCACCGAGACGAGCGCGAGACTCGGACCGGTTGCCCAACTTGGGACGGTCATGCCCAATTGCATCCCGATCAATTTGAACACGCCGTCCGATTCGATCAACCATTGTTGCGCGGGGATGCCGATCAGTTCGAGCCCGCGATTGGCGATGCCGCCGGTCGGATTGAACACCCACGCCCACACAATCGCGGAGGCGACGGCGGAGATGACGTGCGGCATAAAGTACACGACACGATAAATGCCGCGCCCGCGAATTTTTTGGAACAAGAGGTACGCGACGAGCAGACCGAGCGCAATCGTCGCCGCGACGGTGCCGATCACGTAAAAGACCGTGTTCTGTAGC
>JACRPR010000051.1 GCA_016223105.1 Chloroflexota bacterium
CTGGGCGTAAATTTGTCGGACGCGCGCAACTCGGCATCGGCGTAGGGCATATTTCCAATTTGCCGATCCCGGGACAAATTTATAAATTTGTCCTACCCAGTTCATCATCGCGGCAATCGCAAAACAAACTTAGCGCGCCCAACCCCGCGACGCCGACAACGATGCACGCGACGGCAAATGGCAAATTAAAAATTTGCCCAACGTCGCGCGAATAAAATTGCACGCCCAACGCTTGTGCGGCGAGACAACTCACTTGCAGAGCGCGCACGCTCGGTTTGAGCGCACACGCGACGCGCGCGCGCTGATCGCGCAAATCAAAAATGATTCCGCCAAGGATGACGAAAATTGTGAACATGATTCCCAAATCCAACATAGCACATAGTTTATCCGGTTTGCGCGCGATTGCAAACGCGAAGATGGGACGCGGACAAACGCGGACGAACGCAGAAAGTGATTTTGGAGTCGAGCGTTTACGCGGTGCGTTCAATGCACAACGCAACCCGCTAACGCGTCGAGTCCGTTTGTCCCGGTTCGCGCTCGTCGCGAGTTTTATCGCCGCGCTCGCGTTCCCCGCGTTCGCGCACGCGTCGAGCGGCGGCGAAACCGAAGCGGCAATCGGCGCGACACTGCTCGCGATTGTTGTGCTGTTGCTCGCCGGCAAAATCTCTAGTCTGGTCGAGCGGTTCGGACAACCGGCAGTGCTGGGCGAATTGATCGCGGGCGTGATCCTGGGAAATCTCGCGCTCGTTGGCATCACGATCTTTGAACCGATCAAACACGACGCAATGATTCGCTTCCTCGCGCAACTCGGCGTCGTGGTCTTGTTGTTCCAGGTTGGGCTCGAAAGCAATATCGCGACGATGATAAAAGTCGGCGTGCGCGCGTTCCTGGTCGCGTGCGTCGGTGTCGCGTTGCCGTTCGCGCTCGCGCTGTTTGTCGTTGCGCCGTTTCTTTTGCCCGGCTTGTCGTTCAACGCATACCTCTTTATCGGCGCGACGCTCACCGCGACCTCGGTCGGCATCACCGCGCGCGTTTTTCGCGATCTCGGCAAACTGCAAACGTCCGAAGCGCAAATCGTGCTCGGCGCGGCGGTGATTGACGACGTGCTGGGTTTGATCATTCTCGCAGTCGTGTCCGCCATCGTTACGACCGGCACGGCGAGTGTGCTGGACATTACGATCATCGTCCTCAAAGCATTCCTTTTTCTTGCGGGCGCAGTGGTGATCGGGCAGTTACTCGCGCCGCGACTGGGACGATTTTTTTCACGCATCCAAACCGGGATTGGAATGAAGTTCACGTTCGCGATCAGTTTCGGTTTGTTTACCGCGTTTCTCGCGGAGCGCATTGGACTCGCGCCGATTGTCGGCGCGTTCGCCGCGGGGCTGGTGTTGGACGCGGTGCATTTCAGCGATTTCGACGATCCGCATTTCGCGCAAGACCTGCGCGAAAAATTCGCGCACACGGACGAAAAGAATAAAGCCGCGCTCGACGATTTTATCAAACATCATTCGGATCGGCACATTCAAGATTTGCTCGAACCCATCGGATTTTTTCTCGCGCCGATTTTTTTCGTGCTGACCGGAATGGAAGTGAATCTCGCGACCTTATTCAACGTCGAAATTTTGTTGGTCGCGCTCGCGATCACCATTGTCGCGTTCGCCGGTAAAATCGCGGCAGGGCTGGTCGCCGGCAAAGTGGATAAATGGGTCGTCGGCGTCGGAATGATTCCGCGCGGCGAAGTCGGTTTGATTTTCGCGGCGACCGGCAAAGCGCTCGGCGTCGTCAACGATCAAATTTTTTCAATGATCGTAATCGTCGTGATTCTTAGCACATTACTCACGCCGCCGATTTTGGCATATCTTTTGAAACGAAAATGAGGATAGAAGTTGGACGTTGGATGTTGGATGTTGGATACTCGATTCCAACTTCTAACCTCCAACATCCAATCTCCAATTTCCAAATCAAGGAGGAGCATCAATGGAAGGTGAAGTTTTTTATCCATCAAAAGAAGTTGTCGCGCAAGCGCGTTTGAAAGACTGGGACGCCGTCGCGAAATTTGCCGCGCAAGACCTGGAAGGGTTTTGGGCGCAAGAGGCGAATGAGCTCGCGTGGTACAAAAAATGGGACAAGGTGTTGGACGACAGCGACAAACCATTTTTCAAATGGTACACCGGCGGCAAAACAAACATCGTCCTCAACGCGTTGGATCGCCATCAAAAGACCGCGACCAAAAATAAACTCGCGTTGGTCTGGGTCGGCGAGCCGGGCGATGTGCGAACGTATTCGTACTTTGCGCTCAATCGCGAAGTCAATCAATTCGCGAATGTGTTGAAAGCGATGGGCGTCAAGAAGGGTGATCGCGTTACGATCTATATGCCGCGCATTCCAGAGATCGTGATCGCGATGGTCGCGTGCGCGAAAATCGGCGCAGTGCACTCGGTTGTCTACGGCGGCTTTTCGGTAGACGCTCTGCAAGGTCGCATCGAAGATTCCGAATCGCGCGTTGTGATCACCGCGGACGGCGGTTGGATGAACGGCAAAATCGTGCCGCTGAAAAACACGGTGGACGACGCGGTCAAGAAATGTCCGACGGTCGAAACCGTGATTGTCGTGCGCCGCACCGCGCAAGAAATTCGAATGGAGAGCGGACGCGATTATTGGTATCACGATTTGATGAAACTGCCGATCGCGAGCGGCAAATGCGAAACCGAGCAAATGGATTCCGAAGACCCGCTGTACATTCTCTACACCTCCGGCACGACCGGCAAACCGAAAGCGATCTTGCACGTTCACGGCGGGTATATGGTCGGCATTTACTCGACGCTGAAAAATGTTTTCGATCTCAAAGAAGAAGATCGTTGGTGGTGCTCCGCTGATCCTGGTTGGGTGACCGGCCATTCGTACATTGTTTATGGTCCGTTGATCTGTGGCGCGACATCGTTTATGTACGAAGGCGCGCCGACATTCCCGTATCCGAATCGCTGGTGGTCATTGATCGAAAAATACGGCATCACGATTTTGTACACCGCCCCGACCGCGATTCGCGGCTTGATGCGTTTCGGCGAATCGTGGCCCAATCGGCACGATCTCTCGACTCTGCGTTTGCTCGGATCCGTTGGCGAGCCGATCAATCCCGAAGCGTGGAAGTGGTATCATCGCGTCATCGGCAAAGAAAAATGTCCGATTATGGACACCTGGTGGCAAACCGAAACCGGGATGTTTATGATCACGCCGACGCCGACCGTCGCACTGAAACCGGGAAGCGGCACGCGCCCGTACTTTGGACAGGAAGCGACGATTGTGGACGATCAGGGCAACGAGGTGAAAGACAACGAGGAAGGGTATCTCGTTTTGAAGAAACCGTGGCCCGCGATGTTACGCACGATCTACAAAGACCCGGATCGCTACGTCAAACAATACTGGAGCAAATATCCCGGGCTGTATCTCGCCGGCGATTCCGCGCGGCGCGATGCCGATGGTTATTTCTGGATCATTGGTCGCGTGGACGATGTGATCAAAGTGTCCGGCTATCGGCTCGGTACCGCCGAAGTCGAGAGCGCGCTCGTGAGTCATCCCGCGGTTGCGGAAGCGGCGGTGATCGGTTTGCCGCACGAAGTGAAAGGGCAGGCGATTTATTCGTACTGCATCTTGCGCGCCGGGCACTCGCCGTCGCCGGAATTGGCGGAAGCACTGCGCCAACACGTCGGCACGCATTTGGGTCCGATCGCGCGACCGGAACAAGTCAACTTTGTGGACAAGTTACCCAAGACGCGATCCGGCAAAATTATGCGCCGCGTGTTGAAAGCGCGCGCGCAAGGTTTGCCCGAAGGCGACATCACGACGCTCGAAGAGTAAAACGAAAACCCGAAGGGTCGCGCAGACCCTTCGGGTTTTTCTCTATTGCGATTCGATCAACTTGCGAATGGCGCGCGACAAGTTGGGATCGAGCGAGCGCAGAAACTTGGCGTGCGCGGCGTCGAGCGTGATCGTGTGGCGGTCGCGCGCGGGCGACGCGGATTTGCGCGAGCCGTTGCGCGCGCCCGCGTTCGAAAGTTTTACGCGACCGGCGTACGGATTGGAACGCGTCTTGCTATAGTCAACATCGTAATGCGGTCTCAAATCGTCGTCGAGTTCGTTTGGAATTTTAAGCGTACTTTTCTTCATAAATCTTGTGCTCCAATTTGTTCGCTTTACGCGCGCTGATGATTCGGATTCGATTACCACGCGCGGCGAAGGACACAAACAACACGCGGTTTTTGGACGAGTATCCAATAATGATGGCGCGTTCTTCATCCAGCGAATGATCGGGATCAGCCATAATGCGCGCAAATGAATCTTGGAAAACAGTTTCGGCTTCCTCGAAAGAGACGCCCGCGTGACGGCTGAGATTGATTCGCGCTTTTTCGTCATCCCATTCAAATTCGATGTTGAATTGGATCATCGGGACTCCTCGTTGTTTTTCGCGCGCATCTTAGCATACCCGTTGACACGCGTCAACTTGATCGCGCTCTAGAACACATTCCGCGCGCCGGGCAGTTGGTGAATCGTCTGCCCGACAACGAAACACGCGATTAGCGCGAGCGGCGCGACGAAAATAAATTGGATGTGCATTTCAATCGCGATGCCACTGAATGTGAGCGTGCTAGTCCGTTCTCTCGTCCGAACGGACGAGACGCGATACTTTTGTACTCCATTTTGACCATTTTGAACATTTCAATTATTAGGCGTTTCTAATAAAATACAATCATAAATTCTTATCATCTTCGATGCCGAAGATTGGTCTTTCACTGAAGAGGGTAGCGATTGCCTTCGGCGTAATTTTGCGCGCCGTAGGCATTTTTTTTACGATGAAAATGCGGGAAAGCGTTCTCGCGATGTTTATACGGAGGCGTAATGAAGGCGACTCAATCTCCCAGTTGGGCGCGTATACCCAACGCAATCTTTGGTTGGTTCGATGAACGCATTGGACTGACCGGAATGATTACCGCGTTGCTCCATATGGAAATTCCCCGGAGCGCGCACACTTATTATCTCGGCGGCATCACCATGTTCTTTTTTATGGTGCAAGCCGCGACCGGGATTCTCCTCTCCCTCTATTATCAGCCCACCCCCGAAGCCGCGTATGACAGCATCTTGTTCATTATGAACGAACTCAACTTTGGTTGGCTCGTTCGCAGTGTTCACGCGTGGGGCGCGAACTTGATGATTGTGTTTTGCATTTTGCACATGCTTCGCATCATCGTTCAAGGCGCGTACAAAAAACCGCGTGAAGTAACGTGGATGGTCGGGATGGGCTTACTATTCATCACGCTCGGTTTCGGTTTCACCGGCTACTTGCTTCCCTGGGACCAACGCGCGTACTGGGCGACGACCGTCGGCACGGAAATCGCGGCGGCGGTGCCGTTCATCGGCAGAAACATTCTCGAATTTTTGCGCGGCGGCGCGGATGTGAGCGCGCTTACCCTCTCGCGTTTTCTCGGCGTGCATATGTTGATTATGCCCGCGTCGCTCATCGCGTTCCTGACCCTGCACATCATCATCATTCACAAACAGGGATTAGCCGATCCCAAGGCGAGGGAGGACGAATGAGCAACGAAAAATCTTCACCGAAAAAATTACTGCCCTTTTGGCCCCATTATATTTTGAGCGAGTTGATCGCGTGGTACATCATGTTCGGCATCCTGCTCGCGCTTGCCGCGCTGGTGCCGATGGGGCTCGAAGAAAAAGCGAACCCGCTCGAAACCCCCGCGCACGTAAAACCGGAATGGTATTTCCTCGCGGTCTATCAATTCCTCAAAGTCGCGGCGGTATTTAATTTTCTCGGACCCGAAGCGCCGCGTTTGCTCGGCGTCTTTCTACCGATGCTGGGACTCGTCGCGCTAATGTTTTTGCCATTCCTGGATCGCGGCAAAAAACGGACCGCGCGCGAACGTCCCTTGATGTTACTGATGACTGCGCTGGTTCTCATCATCGTCATTGGATTGACGCTGTGGGGGCAGTATAGTTAGCGTTTGGTCAAGTCGAACGAAATGCGATTTCTCGCTTCGCTCGAAATGACCTAACACGAATCAATCGGAGTTTCGCTGATGAAAAATCCGTGGAAGATATTTTTTATCCTCACGCTCGCGCTCGTGCTGATCGCGATTCAATTCGCGACCGCCGACGCGAATCCGCCCGCGCAAAAACCGATTCCACATCCGGTTGCCGGGCGCGAACAGTGCATCATTTGTCACGCGACCGGCGTTGGCGGTGCGACCAAGTTTCCGCCCGACCACGCCGGACGCACGAACGATATGTGCCAGGTGTGCCACAAACTTTCGGCGAGTCCGCAAACCGGACCGACCGCGACGCCGCGCCCAGGTGTTGGCGCGACGCGCGTCCCCGGCACGACGCCGACGATTCCGCACGCGCTCCAGAATCGCGATAATTGTCTCGCGTGTCACCAAGCCGGGATTGGCGGCGCATTGCGCGTGCCCAGTTCGCACGCGGGGCGCACGAACACCACTTGTCGCACTTGTCATCAAAGCGCGTCCGCGAACCAGGTGCCGCTCGTCGTGCCGACGCCGGTTGTGTTCACACCGCCGCCCGCGCCAAATCGCGATGGATGCGTTACGTGCCACACCGCGCAAGCCGGAAAATTGAACGAGCCGGTCAAAGAATGGCAAGCGTCCGCGCACGCGGAACGCGGCGTGACCTGTGCGAGTTGTCACGGCGGCGACGCGACCAAGAACCTTAAAGAAGACGCGCACGCGGTTAAAGCCGGTTACACCGGCAAACCGAATATGGTGGACATTCCGGCGTTGTGCGCGAGTTGCCATTCGCGCGCGGAAGCGATGCGCCAATACGATCTGCCGATTGATCAGTACGCCAAGTATCAACAAAGTATTCACGGCATTCGCCTCGCGCAAGCCGATTTCAAAGTCGCGACGTGCTACACCTGCCACGATGGACACGGCACGAAAAAAGTGAACGATCCCACGTCGCGCGTGTACCCGCTCAACGTGCCGGCGATGTGCGCGCAGTGCCACTCGAACACCGAGTATATGAAGGGCTATAACATTCCGACGAATCAGCACGCGTTGTACGTCGTGAGTGTGCACGGCAAAGCATTGCTCAACAAACAAGATGTGCGCGCGCCAAGTTGCGCGACTTGCCACAGCACGCACGGCGCCGCGCCGCCCGGGTACGAAGAAGTCGAAAACGTGTGCGGCACATGCCACAGCGCGACGCAAGAGTATTACTTGAAGAGTTCGCACTCGAGCGATGTCGCGGGCGCGCCGAAATGCGTTACCTGCCACGGTCGTTACGATGTCGGCGTGCCAAGCGAGGATATGTTCGTCGGCGTCGAGAATCGCAAGTGCGGTAGTTGTCACGGCGCGAACACACCGCAAGGTCAAGCCGCGCAAGAAATGCACACGCAACTCACCGCGACCGCGAAATTGATCGAAGATTCGGAAAAGGCGATTGAGGTCGCGGAAAAAGCCGCGTTGATTGTCGCGCCGGAAAAAGTCCGGCTCTCCGAAGCGAAAACGAATCTCATCACCGCGCGCGCCGCGCAACACACGCTCGACCGCGCGCTCGTGAAAGAGAAAACGGATAAAGCCGCCGCGCAAGCGAAAGAAATCATCGCCAATTCCGAGAAAGCAATCGCCGATAGTTTCTTCCGCCGTCAATTTATGATTGTCGGTCTCGCGATTATGGCGCTTTCGATTTTATCGTTGTGGATTATCCGCCGCGAGTTGTACAAACAACTACCGCCGGAGTAGGACAAATTTGGAAATTTGTCCAACGTTCGAGGAGAACACGAATGGCTCAGACTGCATCCGATATGAATAGCGCGCCGATAATGCGACGCGGGTTTATCCAATTCTTGCTCGGCTTTTCCGTCATCTCGACGGTCGTTGGAATTGTGTACCCGGTCGTCAGTTATCTTTTGCCGAAAAGCACAAAGACCGGCGCAGGCGATCCGGTCGAAGTGGGCAAGGTCGAAGATTTTCCGGTGAACACGAGCAAGGTTGTGCCGGTGAATGACAAGCCGGTGATTATCGTCAACACCAAAGCCGGGAACATCAAAGCTTTCTCCGCGATTTGTCCGCACCTGGGTTGCATCGTAACCTGGGAAGCGCGCAAGGGCAGTATCTTTTGTCCGTGCCACGACGGATTCTTCAACCCGGTGACCGGCGCGGTCGTGTCGGGTCCACCGCCGCGCGGCTTGCCCGAATACGAAGTCGCGGTGAAAGAAGGCAAAGTGTTGATTGGCAAACCACTGGGACAATTGTACGGCGGATGATGTTTGGAAATTAGAAATTGGATGTTGGAAGTTGGATGATAATGATTCGCGTTGATTCCAATTTCCGGTCGAGTGATTGATGGAGTCGAGCGTTTACGCGGTGGTTCGCCCGGACAAACAACCCGCTGAAGCGTCGAATCCAATTTCTAACATCCAACGTCCAACGTCCAACTTCCAATTCCAAATCCAGAAGCGACGCTGTCTTCTGAAACAAATTGCATCGCAGAGTTCTGACGAGGGGACGCTGACGATGTGTTGATGGAAGGAGTGATGTCAAAACACATTTGACGTGCACTGAAGATTCAATCAACTATCAAAAAGGAGACAAGCAATGCACAAGAAAACCCTCGTCATTATTGTAGCATTGATCGCGATCACCGCACTCGCGTTGATTGCGTCGTGTTCACCAGCCGCCGCTCCCGCCGGACAACCGGGCGCGGCTGGCGCGCCTGGTTCTGCCGGTCCCGCCGGTCCTGCCGGTCCCGCTGGTCCCGCTGGTCCGGCTGGCAAACCCGCGCCGGTTCAAATCGGTCCGGGGATGAAAGCGGAAATTACCAAAGTCGAAATCCCGGCGGACAACAAGCCGGTCGTTACGTTCAAAGTAACCGACGGTCAAGGTAATTTGCTCAAGAGCGCGCAATTGGATGCGAATAGCGTTCGTGTCGCGATTTCCAAAGTGGTCACCGACAAAGATTCGGGCTTGACGCGTTACGAAGACTATGTTACCCGGGTTGTCAGCGGCACTACGTACGCGTGGTACACGCAAACGCTTCCCGCCGCGCTCAAGACCGCTACGCTTCAAGAAACGAATGATCGCGGCGGCAAGTTGGTTGATACGGATACCGGCTTTACGTACACCTTTACCGGCACGATCCCATCTAACTATGACAAAACTGCAACGACTGTCGTCGGCTTGCAGGTAACGCGCAACACCAGCACCGAGTGGGCGAATGCCACGTTTGCCTTTGTGCCTGCTGGTGGCACACCGAACGTCCGCGAAGTCGTCAAGACCGAAGCGTGCAATCAGTGCCACGATCCTCTGCGCCTTCACGGATCGCGTGTCGAAGTCGCTTACTGCGTGCTGTGCCATACTGAAAAAAGTTTTGATACCGCGAGTGGCAACACGATTGACATGAAAGTGATGACCCACAAGATTCATCGTGGAGCCAACTTGCAGAATGTTAAAGCAGGCAAGCCGTACTTTATCGCGAATAGTAATGCCGACTTTTCCAAAGCCGCGTTCCCGCAAGACATCCGCAACTGCACCACCTGTCATATGGCGGGCGCGAAGAACGCGGACAATTGGAAGACCGCGCCAAGTCGCGCCGCGTGCGGATCGTGCCACGATGATATTGATTGGGCAACCGGCAAATCCACAACCGGCGGCAAGGGGCACATCGCTGGCGCGCAGACGAACGACAACAAATGTAAAGAATGTCACCCCGCCGATTCCGGCAAAGAGTTTGATGCTTCGGTCGTCGGCGCACATGTGATTCCGAATGATTCGAAACAATTGCGCGGCGTGAAATTCGCGATTGTCGGCGTCACGGATACAAAACCAGGTCAAAAGCCAACCGTTACCTTCAACATCAAAGACAAGGATGGCAAGACGGTTGACCCCAAAGACTTTAACAGTCTTTCGTTGATTCTTGCTGGACCGACGACCGACTATGCCAAGTACTGGAGCGAGTCGCTCGTGATCAGCGCGACGATCTCGACGCGCGCGAAAGATGCCGGAAGCGGCAACTATTCGTACACGTTCACGAACGCGATCCCCGAAGATGCGAAAGGTTCGTTCGCGGTCGCGATGCAAGGGTACATCAACACAACCTTAAAGAAAGCGGACGGCTCGCCGGTGCTGGGCGCGGATGGAAAAACCGCGCTTGTCGTGCGCGATGTCGGTTACAATCCGGTGTTCTACTTTGGCGTAACGGATGCGCGCGCAGTCGCGCGACGTTCGACGGTTGAACTCGCCGATTGCAACAAATGTCACCATGACCTCGGTAGACCCTCCGGCATTTCGATTCACGGCGGCTCGCGAATGAATCCCGAGTATTGCGTGTTCTGCCACAATCCGAATATGACGGATGAAGCCGTGCGTCCCGCAAACCAGGGCACGCCGGTCTCCATCGAGTTTGATTACATGATTCATCGCATCCACAAGGGCGAAGAAGGCGCCGCGCCGTTCATCGTCTACGGTAATCAAAGCAGTCTCCACGATTATTCCGCGGTCGTGTATCCGGGCAATTTGGCAAAATGCGAAAAATGCCACGTTGCCGGCGCAAGTCTGCTTCCGCTCAAAAAAGTTTTGCCGTTGACCGTGATGCAAAAAGGCGCGGTCGTGTCGGTAACGCAACCGGTTACAGCGGTGTGCGTTGGTTGCCACGATAGCGCGGCGGCAAAAGGACATATCACGCTTAACACGGCTGGCACGACGGAAACCTGCGTCGTCTGCCATGCGGAAGGTCGCGAAGGCGCGGTTAGCAAGCACGGAAAATAAGTACGCTCCATCGCTCTACAACACAGTGTCTCCCGCCGGTCGCGCGACCGGCGGGAGATGCTCCTCGCTTTACAATCCCAGGTTTTCGATTCTGAATTTTTTGATTGATGTTCGCACAACACGATTTTGACAAACCCAGGTTTGAAGTTTTTTGCTTTTCTAAATTACTTGTCGGCACTATACCGTGCACGGTCACAAACTGAGGTTTTGCGCGAGACCCGGATTCGACGCTTTAGCGGGTTACCGGTCAGACAAACTACCGCGTAAACGCTCGACTCCAAAAGCGCAATCAGTGACCGAGAGCAGTATAGAAGGGAGTGATGTCAGAAGAGACGCGATCACGACGTTTATATATTCGATTCATTCGTAACTACTCAGCCCATGTCATTGCGAGCGGTTTTTGCGAAGCAATCCCCGACCTGGTCGATCCGGATTCACAACGCGGGGATTGCTTCGTCGGCAAAAACCGCCTCCTCGCAATGACACCTGAGTAGTTACATTCATTCAATCTCAAGAAGGAGAAGATGCAACGATGCAAAAAAGAATCCTCGTCATTTTCATCGCGCTCTTGGCGATTACATCTTTGATGTTCATCGCTTCGTGCGCGCCCTCTGCCGGTCCCGCCGGACAACCTGGCACGGCTGGTTCTGCCGGTCCCGCCGGTCCGGCTGGGCCTGCCGGTCCCGCCGGTCCCACCGGTCCCGCCGGTAAATCCGCGGCGGTCGCGCCGGAACCAGGTCTCTCGATGGAAATTACCAAAGTCGAAATCCCGGCAGACAACAAACCGGTCGTTACGTTCAAAATTGTTGACGGACGCGGCAATGCCGTCGCGCCGGGCGATCTCGACGCGAATAGTGTTCGCTTCGGTATCGCCAAAATCGTAACCGATAAAGATACCGGCTTATCGGACTATGACGCGTATCTCGTCAACGATGTGAATGGCGCGGAGTTTCGATTTAAGGGCGCCGCGACCAAGCCAACGATGACAACCGCGAAACAAGCCACGACCGATTCGGGTGGCAAGTTGACGATGACCGATGCCGGCTATACCTACGTCTTTAGCCGCACGCTTCCCGCGAATTTCGATAAAGCCGCGACGACGGTTGTCGCCGGGCAAGCCACGCGCAACGCGCGCGAGTTTGTCGCGAACGCCGCATTCTGGTTCGTGCCGGCGGGCGGCAATCTGGTCAAGCGCGAAGTCGTCAACACGAAAACATGCAACGGCTGTCACGATACACTTGCCGCGCATGGTGGTCAACGTCGCGAAGTTGTGTACTGCGCGGTGTGTCACACGGATCAAACAATCGATCCCGAAAGTGGTAATGGCGTTGACCTCAAAGTGATGATCCACAAACTGCACAATGGCAAATTCTTGCCGAGTGTTACCGCTGGTAAAAAACCGTACTTTATCGTCGGCAACAGTCTCAATGTGTTCGATTTCTCGAACGCCGGTTTTCCGCAAGACGTTCGCAACTGCACAACTTGTCACAAGGACGCGGCTCAAGCGGACAACTGGAAGACGATGCCGAGCCGCGCCGCATGCGGTTCGTGCCACGACAACATTGATTGGGACACTGGCAAGTCCAAATTCCCGGGTGGCAAAGACCACGTTGCCGGCGCGCAAAAAGATGACAAATCTTGCAAGGGTTGTCACGCCGCCGATGGTCAAGAGTTCGATGCGTCTGTCGCCGGATCGCACGTCATCCCCACGCGCTCGAAAACACTCAAGGGTCTGACGTACTCGCTCGACAGCGCGACCGTGAAACCAGGTGAAAAGCCGGTAATCGAGTTCACGGTGAAAGACATTGCGGGCGCGGCATACGACGCGAACAAACTCGATTTCATCGAAGTCGTCCTCGCGTACCCGACGCCGGATTACGCGACCTCGATTCGCGAAATGGTGAATCAAATCACCGTGCCGCCCGCCGCGCCATTCGTGCGCGCGGGTACACTCGCTGATTTGGGCGGCGGTAAATTTCGTTACACATTCGCGCAGGCGTTGAACGCATCGTGGAAAGGTTCGGTCGCGATTGGAATGGCGGCGTACAAGAACACGACATTCAAAGGCAATGAAGGCAAAGATGTTACGGTGCGCGAAGGCAACGTCAACCCGGTCAAGTACTATTCGCTCGACGGTTCGCCGGTCGCACCGCGGCGCGTCGTAACAAATCGCGATAAATGCAACGCGTGTCACCTCGATTTGGGTAGCCCGAATGGTTTCACCATTCACGGCGGCATTCGCCGCAGTCCCGAGTACTGCGACTTGTGCCACAACCCGAACGCGACGGATGAAGCGGCGCGTCCCAAAGACAAAATGCCGCCCGAGAGCATCCACCTGAAATACATGATTCACTCGCTCCACATCGGGAACGAGCGCGATACGCCGGTCGAGTTCTTTGGTCGCTCGGTCGCGCGCACCGCGGATGTCGGCTATCCAACCGCGAGCGGTCAGCGCAATTGTACCAAGTGTCACGTTGGCACGACGAATCAATTGCCGCTTCCTGCGAGCGCACTGCCGACGACCATCACACAAGAAGGTAAAGTCATCAAAGTTTTGCAACCGATCGCGGCGACGTGTTCCGCTTGCCACGCGAACAAAACGGTCGCGGGACACATCGAAATCAACACAAGCGCGAGCGGCATCGAGACCTGCGCGATATGCCACGGTCCCGGTCGCGACTTTGCGATTGACAAGGTTCACAAGTAATCACGTTTAGACCCGAAGGGTTTCCAAAACCCTTCGGGTCTCTTTTCGGCTGATACGTTTGGACGCGGGAATGATTCAATCGTATCTTATTCAATCGTTTAGAAAATGTTAGAATAGCCCCAACAACAAGTGGATTGCGGATGCCAACGCTGGCGTCCATCTCGCGCGATGGGGTTGCGAATGCCTCGAGTGTCTTTTGGCGCGCCGAGGCATTTGTCATTTTATCGCCGGGAGTAAAACTAATGTCTGCTGTTCTCCCTACCGATTTAGCGTATCGAATGTTGAAACTCGAACAACAGTTGGAGTCATATCAGCGTTTACATTTTGAAGAACTCGAAGCGATGCGCCGCGCGTTGAGCGAATTGAAAGACCAAGTGCTCGCGCTCGCGACGCGCAAAGAAACCGAGGAGGAGGAGGAACGCGATGATTGAATTTGCAAGTGGCTTGGAAAACGCGCTCGCGCTCAAAGGCATTTCGCGACGCGAGTTTCTGAAATTCTGCTCCGCGATGGCGGCGGCGCTCGCACTTCCGCCGCGCTATGTGCCGCGCATCGAAGCCGCGCTCGCGACCGCGCCGCGTCCGCCGGTCGTGTGGCTCGAATTTCAAGATTGTTGCGGCGACAGCGAATCGTTCTTGCGCGCGAGCCGCCCCTCGGCGGTGGACATTGTGCTCGACACGCTCTCGGTGAATTATCACGAGACGATTATGGCTCCCGCCGGTAAAGCCGCCGAAAAATCGCTGTACGACACGGTCGAGCAGAGCAAGGGCAAGTACCTCGTCGTGATTGAAGGTTCGATTCCGACAAAAGACGGTGGTGTCTATTGCACGATTGGCGGCAAGACCGCGCTCGACATCGCGAATCGCGTTTGCAAAAACGCGGCGGCGACGATCACAGTTGGCGCGTGCGCGTTCTTCGGCGGCTGGCCCTCGGCGTCGCCAAATCCGACCGGCGCGATGGGCGTCGGCGAAGCCGTGCCGGGTCTCACGCAAATTAATTTGCCCGGCTGTCCGCACAATGTCGTCAACCTCACCGCGACCGTCGTTCACTTTCTCACGTTCGGCGCGCTCCCCGCGACCGACCAACTCGGACGACCATTGTTCGCGTACGGCAAACGCATCCACGACAATTGCGAACGCCGCGCGCATTACGACGCCGGTCAATTCGTCGAAGACTGGGGTGATGCCGGACATCGCGATGGTTGGTGTCTCTACAAAATGGGATGCAAAGGTCCCGCGACGTTTCATAATTGCCCGGTCGTGCGGTGGAACGATGGCACGTCGTGGCCCGTCGGCGCGGGACACGGTTGCGTCGGTTGTTCGGAACCGGATTTCTGGGACACGATGTCGCCATTCTACCGGCGTTTGCCGAACGTCCCAGGTTTCGGCGTCGAAGTGAACGCCGACCAGGTTGGCGCGGGAATTGTCGGCGGTGTCGCGGCAGTGTTCGCGGCGCACGGCATTCTCTCCGCGATTCGCGCGCGGCGACAACCGCTCGCGAAGCACACGGCGGAGAGTGGAGATGCAAAAGGATAGTGCAATAGTGCAATAGTGCAATGGTGAGATAGTTTGATAGTTTGGTGAGCCACTATCGCACTATCGCACTAACGCACTATCGTACTAATGGAGAATATTATGCCTAAAGTAGCGATAGACCCAATCACTCGCATCGAAGGACATTTGCGAATCGAAGTTCAAGTGGACGGCGGCAAAGTAACCGACGCGTGGAGTTCGTCCACGATGTTTCGCGGAATGGAATTGGTGTTGAAAGGCCGCGACCCGCGCGACGCGTGGGTGTTTACGCAACGCATCTGCGGCGTCTGAACGACCGTACACGCATGCTGCTCCGTGCGAGCAGTCGAAGATGCACTCGGTATTACGATTCCACTGAACGCGCAACTCATCCGCAACCTGATTGAAGGCATCCAGTTCATTCAGGATCACGTCATCCACTTTTATCACCTCCACGCGCTCGACTGGGTGGACATTGTCAGCGCGCTCAAAGCCGACCCCGCGGTGACCTCGAAACTCGCGCAATCCATTTCGGATTGGCACAATTCTTCTGAAGCGTATTTCAAGGGCGTCGCCGCGCGCTTGAAAACGTTTGTTGATTCGGGACAACTCGGTTTGTTCGCGAACGGATACTGGGGACACCCGGCGTACAAACTTCCGCCCGAAGCAAACCTGATGGCAGTCGCGCATTATCTCGAAGCGCTCGATTGGCAACGCGAAGTCATTCGCGCGCAAGCACTGCTCGGTTCAAAAAATCCGCATCCGCAAACGTACCTCGTCGGCGGAATGGCGATCCCGATTGACCCGAACAGCCAGAACGCGATCAACGCCGACAAACTCGCGATGATCAAGGGCTGGCTCGCGCAAGCGCGTCAGTTCGTCGAAAAAGTTTACATCCCGGATTTGCTCGCGGTCGCGCCGTTCTACAAAGATTGGGCGGGGTACGGCGCGGGCACCGGCAACTTTCTCGCGTACGGCGAATTTCCGCAAGCCGCGGATAATTCGCAATTGTTCCTGCCGCGTGGTGTGATTCTCAACAAAGACCTTTCGAAAGTTTTGCCGATGGATCACAACAAGGTCGCCGAGTACGTATCGGGTTCGTGGTACGATTACGGCGCGGGCGATGCGAAATCATTGCATCCCTGGGAAGGCGAAACGAAACCGAATTACACCGGACCCAAGCCGCCGTACGAATCAATGGTCGGCGACAACAAAAAATATTCGTGGCTTAAATCGCCGCGCTATGACGGCAACTCGATGGAAGTTGGTCCGCTCGCGCGTATGTTGGTCGCGTACGGTTCGGGTGTAAAGCCGGTCGTGGACACGGTGAACCTGGTTTTGAAAACGCTCGGCGTCGGACCCGAAGCATTGTTCTCGACGCTCGGGCGCACTGCGGCGCGCGGCGTCGAAACGCTCGTGCTCGCGCAAGCGGTCGAGGGCTGGGTGGATGCGCTCGCCGCCAACATCAAACGCGGCGATTACAAAGTTCACAACGGCGAAAAATGGGATCCGTCGAAATGGCCCTCTGAAGCCAAAGGGTTTGGATTTTTCGAAGCCCCGCGCGGCGCGCTCGGTCATTGGATTCGCATCAAGGACGGCGCGATCGCGAATTACCAGGTCGTCGTGCCTTCGACGTGGAATGGCTCGCCGCGCGATGCGAACGGCAAACGTGGCGCGTGGGAAGAAGCGCTCATCGGCACGCCGGTCGCGAATCCCGAACAGCCGGTCGAAATTCTGCGAACCGTCCACTCGTTCGATCCCTGTATGGCGTGCGCGGTGCATGTCGTTGACACGGAGGGACGCGAGATGGTTAAGGTGAAAGTGAGTTGATGATTCAAAATTCGTAATTCGTAATTCTTAATTCGGAATTTCACTACCGTACACTTTTGTAAGTTGAGAGGTTGACACCCATGTGATATGCTCTAGTTCCACCACAGAACAGGAGCATAGACATGAGTGACAACCTCCGGCGCTATCGTGCCATAAAACAGGCGTTAAAGCAACTTTA
>JACRPR010000052.1 GCA_016223105.1 Chloroflexota bacterium
ATCGGGTTGATAGGCGCGATACACTTGCGCCATTCCGCCCTGTCCCAGTTTTTCGACCAAGCGATATTTGCCCAGCGTTTGTCCGACGAGATTGAACATCGCCCCACTCCGCGCGCGCTGTGTCATTCCGAACAAAGTGAGGAATCTCCGGCTCATCGCGCGAGACCCTCCGTTTCAGGGTGACGGTGGAAAACTAAATTTAGTATATTCTGGTTTGGGAAAAATCGCAATTTGTTGCCATCCTGTGGTAAAATGGGACGCGTCTGATGGAGTCGAGCGTTTACGCGGTGGCTCGCGCGGACAAGCAACCCGCTAAAGCGTCGAATCCAACAATCGCGAAAAATCCGCAATCTGAAATCCACAATTCCCCCGAGGTGGCTATGCCCGAAGAGATCACCCAAACCAATTTGCGTGTGTTCCTGGCTTCGCCCAACGATGTGGCGGACGAGCGCAAGCGCGTCGCGCGCGTCGTTGACGCGATGAACGCGGACGGCGGCGAAGCGTTCCTCTCGAATGTGCATCTCAAATTGTTGCGTTGGGAAACCGATGCCGTGCCGGATGTCGGACGCCCGGAACAAGTTCTCCTCGATCAATTCGATCCGACCAAATGGGATATTTTCATCGGCATCCTGTGGTTGCGCTTTGGATCAGGCACCGGCGGAACTGATCCCGACACAAAACAACCATACCTCTCCGGCACCGATGAAGAATTCAAAACCGCGTATCGTTTGCGCGAAGCGCGCGAGGATGGCTTTCCGAAAATTATGGTGTACCGTTGTGCGCGTCCGCCCGCGCAAATGATCGGATTCGATTGGAAGCAATACGCGCGCGTCGAAGAATTTTTCAACGGCTATCCGGGTTTGTATCAAACCTACACCGCGCCGGAAGAGTTTGGCGAATTTGTGCGCCAGCACCTCGCCAAACGCGTTGCTGAATTTGCGGCGGCGCGCCGCGCGATGCCGCGACCCAACGCGCCGCCACTCGCACCGCGCGCGCCGACCGACGCGGAACGCCACGCCGCGTTGACGCACTATCTCAAACAACTGCGCGGCGCGTGCGACCGCTTGCCGCTTCAAGCGATTGAAGCCGACGACCCGCGCCGTCATCCGCAAGTTTCATTAGACCAGGTTTATATCGAACTCGACACCACCGCGCGCGTGCCGCTGACGGAAGAAGAAAAAACCGCGCGACCAGATCGCGCCCGTTTGGAACACGCCAAAGAGCGTCCCTTATCGGTTCTTGAAGCCGCTGAAAAACATTCGCGTGTGGTCATCACCGGCGATCCCGGTTCCGGCAAATCATCGTTCGTCAATCGGCTCGCGTTTTTGCTCGCGAGCGCGCGCTTGGGTCGCGCGAGTTTGCCCGCGCAATGGACGCACGGCGCATTACTGCCGGTGCGCGTTTTTTTGCGCGATCTCGCGCCGACGCTTGCCGATGAAACCGCGTTGGCGCGCCTCGCGACCGACGCACGCGAACGCGTGTTGAGCGACGCGGTGCGCGAATTTATCGCGAAACTGCCGGCGACGTTCGACGCGCCCGATGCCGCGCCGCTCATTCTCCAAATGTTGAACAACGGCGAATGTCTCGTGATCTTTGACGGCTTGGACGAAGTCGCGCCGCAACGCCGTCGCGTCGCGCGCGCGGCGGTGGAAGCGTTCGCGCAACGCTGTGCCGACAATCGTTTCCTCGTTACGTGCCGCGTGCGTTCGTATCAAAACGACGCACGCCTGCCCTCGTTCGCGATGGAAACGCTCGATCAGTTGGACGACGACAAGGTCAATAAATTTATCGCGGATTGGTACGCCGCGCTCGCGGGCGCGGATCAAATCCCGCGCGATCAAACCGGAACGCGCGCTGAAGATTTGCAACGCGCGATTGCCGACGCGCAACTGCGCCGCCTCGCCGATACGCCGCTTTTGCTCACAACAATGGCGGTCGTGCATTACGCGGATTATCGTTTGCCGCGCGAACGCGCGCGGTTATATAAACGCTGTGTCGAAATTTTATTGCGCCGCTGGCAAATCCACAAACAGGGTCCCAATCCCTTGTTTGAAGAATTGAAATTGGACGAAGCAACCCAGGACAATATGTTGCGCCGCGTCGCGTTCGAGGCGCACACGCGCGGCAACAAGGATGAGGCGGCGGATTTGCCCAAGCGCGATGTGATCGCGCTGTTGGAAAAATATGTCGGCGGCGCGGGAAACGCGGAACGCTTTTTGCACTATGTCGAAGACCGCGCCGGGTTACTCGTGGCGCGCGGCGGCGTAGATGAAGACGAGCCGGTGTATGCGTTTCCGCATCGCACGTTCCAGGAATTTCTCGCCGGCTGTTATCTCGCGTTTTGCGACGAGTTATGGCGCGAGCTCCGCACGCGCTTGAGCGACGGTGACAAGTGGGAAGTTGCCGGGCAATTGGGCGCGGAACATTTACTTTACAACAGCGGCGACAACAATCGCGTGTTGGGCGCGCTGTACGTTTGGCTCTGTCCGATGGCAGAACCCAAAGATGATCTGGATCGGCGCGGGATTGTGTGGGCAGGCAACATCGCGGCGGAAATGTCCAAGCCGAAAATTTTACAGGACAAGGAAACGCCCGGCGGCGGCGCGCAATTTCTCGACCACCGGCTCATCCCGCGCCTCGTCCAATTGATCGAACGCGGCTTGCTCTCTCCGCTCGAACGCGCGCAAGCCGGCGTCGCGCTTGCCAAGTTAGGCGATCCGCGTCCTGGGGTTGGTGTCTCCCTTCCCCTGCACACGGGGGAAGGGTTGGGGATGGGGGTACCCGACCTGACTTGGTGTGAAATTCCGGCGGGACCATTCACGATGGGCACGCGCGCGCAAGACATTCCTGGTCTGATGGAAAAGTACGGCGGCGACAAAAGTTGGTACGAATATGAAACACCGCAACACGAAGAGAAAAGCATCACGCGCGCGTACTTGATCGCGAAATATCCCGTAACGAACGCGCAATTCAACGCGTTTGTAAACGCGGGTGGCTACAAAGACGCGCGCTATTGGCGCGAAGCGATTGCCGCTGGATATTGGAACGATGGAAAATTCAAAGGATACTTTGATAATGAACCGCGCGATCATCCAGTGGATTATGGATCGCCGTTCAATTTGGACAATCATCCGGTTGTCGGTGTCTCGTGGTACGAAGCGGTCGCGTTTTGTCACTGGCTCGCGGAGAAATTTCAGATGGCAGATTTCAGATTTCAGATTGATCGCATCAAGGACGCAAATCTGAAATCTGCAATCGAAAATCGAAAATTGAAAATATGTTTGCCGACTGAAGCCGAATGGGAAAAATCTGCGCGCGCAATGGATGGAAGAATTTTCCCATGGAATGGCGAACTGACAACCCAGCACGCGAATTATTCCGCGACGAACTTGCGCGCGACGAGCGCGGTGGGCGCGTTTCCACTTGGCGCATCGCCGTACGGCTTGATGGATGTAAGCGGGAATGTGTGGGAGTGGTGCGGTACGAAATGGATTGACAGCTATAAAAATTATGATGACCAATCCCAGGATCGCGAATCGCTTGAAGGTGATACCCCCCGCGTGGTGCGCGGTGGCGCGTGGAGCGGCGATGACTTCGATGTGCGCTCGGCGTCTCGCCTCAGGGACGATCCCGACTACGGGAATGACTATGTTGGGTTTCGTCTCTCGGCGGGGGTGTCCTGACTCTGGACTCTGGAAGTAAACCCGAAGGGTTTTTAAAAACCCTTCGGGTTTGGGAGGAATCATGTCAAAACCTATTTCGCTTGAACCAGGTTTGTATTATCACATCTACAATCGCGGCACGAATCGCGAAAACATTTTTATTGAACAGCGCAATTACGCGCATTTCCTGAAACTCTACGGAAAATACATCGAACCGATTGCGGACACGTACGCGTATTGCCTTTTGCGAAATCATTTTCATTTGTTGGTGCGAATAAAGTTGATCGCGGAACGAGACCCGAAGGGTTTTGAAAACCCTTCGGGTCTGGTTCAAGACCCTTCGATTTTCTTTTCCAATTTTTTCAACGCCTACGCCAAATCCATCAACCTTGCGTACAACCGCACGGGCAGTTTGTTTCAACATCCGTTCGGGCGAATCGAAATCAAGACGGACGAGTATTTTGCAAAGCTGGTAACGTACATTCATCAGAATCCGCAAAAGCATGGTTTGATTGATGATTTCCGCGAGTGGGCATATTCATCGTACAACGCGATGCGCCGGAGGATTTTGATTAGATCGAGAACAAAACCCGAAGGGTCTTGAAGACCCTTCGGGTTTCGGACCAGACCCGAAGGGTTTTTAGAAACCCTTCGGGTCTTGCTGTTTTGTGGTATAATCGCGTTAGCACACGAAATTTTCTATGGAGGCAAAGATGCTCCCCTGGCTTGTTCCACTTGGCGCGGTCGTTGCGATTGCTGGGATCGTTTTTTTGTATCGGCGTTCGTTGGCGCAAACGCGTGGCACACTCCGCGTCCCCGGTTTGCGCGCGTCCGTCGAAATTTTGCGCGATGAATGGGGCGTCCCGCACATTTACGCGCAAAACCAGGACGATCTTTTTTTCGCGCAAGGATACGTCCACGCGCAAGATCGTTTGTGGCAAATGGAGTTGAATCGCCGGCTCGTGCAAGGGCGTTTGTCCGAAGCGTTCGGCGCGCTCGCGCTCGATTCCGATCGGTTGATTCGCACACTCGGTTTCGCGCGCTCGGCGGAAACCGATTGGCGCGGCTTGACTGATGAAAGCAAACACGCGCTTGAAGTGTACGCGCAAGGCGTCAACGCGTTTCTCAAGCAAAACGCGAATCGTTTGCCGCCGGAATTTTTATTGACCGGCATCAAGCCCGAACCCTGGCGCGCGCTCGATTCGGTCGCGTGGGCAAAGTATATGGGCTGGGGTTTGTCCGCGAACTGGGATATGGAATTACTGCGCGCCGCGTTCATCGGCAAACTCGGCGTGGACAAAGCCGCAGAACTCGCAGCCGATTATCCGCGCGCGAATCCAACGATCATTCCATCCACACTATTTCGCGATTTTGCCGAAACGATGGTCGAACAATTTCGCGCGGCGCAAACGAATTTGCCGCGCCTCGGCGTCGCGGGCGGAAGCAACAACTGGGTCGTGGACGGCACGAAAACTTTTACCGGCAAACCACTCCTCGCGAACGATCCGCATTTGCAACTCACCCTGCCGGGAATTTGGTACGAGAATCATCTCGTCGCGCCAGATTACGAGGTGACCGGTGTTTCATTCGCCGGCTCGCCGGCAGTTGTGATTGGACATAACCGCGAAATCGCGTGGGGCTTTACGAATGCGTTTCCCGACGTGCAGGATTTGTACGTCGAGAAACCAAACCCGGCAAATCCGCGCGAATTTGAATTTCGCGGCAAGTGGGAACCGGCGCGGATTGTGCGCGAAGAGATTCGCGTCAAGGGT
>JACRPR010000030.1:0-27870 GCA_016223105.1 Chloroflexota bacterium
AGGTGTTCACGATGTGGTGAACCCTGACAATTACCAATTACCTCATTTCCCCCAATCTCTATTATAAAGAAAATCCGCGCCGACCGTGCGCGCGCTGATTTTCGCGACGGGCGGTAAAACGCGTTTGAATTGATTGCGTTGCACCAACGCGACAATGCGATGCACGATGCGCGCGTCAAAGCCGAGCGCGATCACATCGTCCGCGTGGCGGCGTTCGTCCACGAGCCGGTACAAAATCGCGTCGGCGTCGTCGTACGTGAAACCGAGTTCGCCTTCATCGGTTTGTCCCTGCCACAAATCCGCGCTCGGCGCTTTGGCGATGATCGCGTCCGGCACATTCAGCGCGCGCGCGAGTTGGCGCACCTGGCATTTGTACAAATCCGCGAGCGGATGAATCGCCGCGGCATTGTCGCCGAATTGCGTCGTGTAACCGAGCAATGCTTCGGTCTTGTTCGATGTGCCGATCACGAGCGCGCGAAATGCTTCCGACTGATCGTACAGCACGATCATCCGCGCGCGCGCCATCACATTCCCGCGGCGGCGCTCCTTCGACTTCCTCTTCGACTCCTCTTCACTGCGGTCAGAGTCGCTCAGAGTCCGCTCTGGATGCGCGCTGACATATTGATCGAGATACGGCTCGACCAGCGGCGTGATTTCGATCACGCGCGTCGCGATACCGAGTTGTCGCGCGAGCAGTTCCGCATCCGCGCGGCTTGCCGGGTTGCTCGTGCGATACGGCATCAGTGCGCCGATCACATTGTCCGCGCCCAATGCCTCGACCGCGAGACTCGCGACGAGCGCGGAATCAATTCCACCGGACAAACCCAGGATGCCGCGCGTGAAACCGACGCGCGTAATTTCCTCGCGAATAAACGCGACGATCATTTTGCGCGCGAGGTCGGTGTTGATTTGGAGAGCGTCGAGAGGATTTATCATTGTGAATTCAGTTCGTGTTTCGCGATGCGCCCCAACTCGTGGCGCACTAACTCGCGTTGTTCATCGCGCAGAGTGGGCAAGCGGAGCCGCGCGCGGCGCAGAGCATCGCGATCAATTTCGACCAGCGTCAACGCTTCGTCGAATTGCGGCGCGCGCGCGATGACCGCGCCATCGGGCGCGATCACGCAACTGCCGCCCCAAAATGTGATGCCGTCTTCGATGCCAACGCGATTGCAATAGATCACGAACGTCGTCGTCAGTTCGGCGTACGCGCGCAAGAACGCGTCCGCGCTCATCGCGCTCGCGAGATCGGCATCGCCGATGCCGTACCCGGGGCTGGCAGAAATGTCAATCAAAAAATCCGCGCCGTCCATCCACAACACATACGGCGTCGAAAGATGCCACGCGTCTTCGCAGATCATTATCCCGGCGCGACCGAATCGCGTGTCGAACGCGCGCAGAGTATTGCCGGGCGCGAAAAATCGCGCATCGTCAAAAATCCGGTACGTCGGCAAGTACACTTTGCGCTGAATATGCGCGACGCGCCCGGCGGAAAGATACGCCGCGGAAATGTAATACTGATAGCGCGCATCCTCTTCGACATAGCCGATCACGATATCGAGATCGCGGCTGGCGGCAAGGAGCGGCGCAAAGCGCGGATCATCCGCGCTGGGGCGCGCGGCGACCTGGGTCTGCAAATCTTTGACGTAATAGCCGGTCAGCGCGAGTTCGGGAAAAATAACCAGGTCGGCATTGTGTTCGCGGCTCTGCGCGATCAACGCGAGGATGCGGGCGAGGTTCGCGTCCACATCGCCGAGACGCGGCGCGAATTGAGCGAGGGCGAGTTTGAATTTCATTCCGCGCGTCACACGCTAAACGATTCGCCCGGTTTGAGCGGGACGACCTTGACGCGCGGCAATTCTTTTTTGACGCGCGCCGCGAAGGATTTCGCGTCCTGGCTAATCATCTCGAACGTGTTATAGTGCATCGGGATCACCACTTTAGGTTTGATCAATTTTGCCGCGCGCACCGCGTCGGCGGGACCCATCGTAAAATTGTCGCCAATCGGCAAGAGCGCGACATCAATTCCTTCTTCGCCGATCAATTTCATATCGTAAAACAGTCCGGTGTCGGCGGCATCGTAAATTTTTATTTTGCCGAGCGTGAGCAAAAAGCCGCACGGATTCCCGGCATACCGTCCATCGGGAAACGATGAACCGTGATGCGCGATCGTGAGTTTGACGCGTCCGAATGGGAATTCGCGACTGCCGCCGATGTGAAGCGGATGCGCTTTGCATCCTTGCCCCTGGCAGTAGGACGCGATTTCGTAATTCGCGATCACGAGCGCGCCGGTGCGCGTCGCGATGGCAACCGTATCGCCGAGATGATCGCCGTGACCGTGCGAGACAAGAATATAATCCGGTTTGACTTGATCAGGTGTCACCGGCGCGGTGGGATTGCCCGCGAGATATGGATCAATGAGGATCGTTGCTTTGGGAACTTCGATACTCCAACACGCGTGTCCGTACCACGTAAGTTTGACTGACATCGCCGCACTCCTCTAAAAAATTTGTTGGGCGGATTATAGCACAATCGCGCGAGATTCTCAAACAAATCAAAATCCAGGTTTCTCGCAGAAACCTGGATTTTTTTACTATGGTTTTGGCGTTGCCGCGGGCGGCGTCGCGTTATCGCTGGGCGCGCGCGTGGCGGTTGGCGGTGGAAGCGGCGTTGGCTCAAGCGGTGGCTTGTCCAATAAAACTTTCGCGCCTTCCAACACGAATGTGCTGACGATGAAAACCTGGTTCGTCGCGCCGGTGTACGCGACATAGTAACTCGCGCCGTCCGCCGTCTTGTCGCCAACGGTGAGCGCGAACGGCGCGCCGTCCTGCATCGTCACGCGCAATTCGAGCGTCGCGTTCCCAAGCCCGAATTGTTTGATGTCGGTAACGTTCGTCAGCACGCGCGTCGCTTGAAGCGTCGTGATGTAACCGAGCGCTTGTTCGATTTTTTCAGAGTCCGCTGGGGCATTCACCGGCTTGAGAATCTGCCAACCTTTTTCATTACGCGCGAGGTGCGCTTCGCGCCCATCGCGCAGATCGCGCACGAGCAGTTCCCGCACTTGTTTCTGATCTAATTGGAAAATGTACGCTTGCGGAGGCGCGGTCGGTGTGCCGAGTTGCGCGCTCAATTGCTCCGGCGTTTTGTTGATTTCAAAAAAGTACACGTACCCCGCGAGCAATGCCAAGACCGCGACCAGAATCAGAGTATTGCGCTGATTCAACTTAACGCCTCCTCCACCACACGAGCGCGCCGACGATCAAGATCGCGAGCGGAATCAACAAGAAACTCGACCAGAACACAAAACTCTGTTGTTCCGTCGTCATCAACAATTGGCGCGCTTCGCTTTGCTTGGGTGGAATCTGGATCAAGTTTTCTTGACCGGCAAGCCAGTGAAGCGAATTTTCAAACAACAAGCCATTGCCCGATTGCACGCGTTGTTGTTGTCCGCCGACCGTGATGCGCGCGTTCAATGTGCCGTTCGTGATGAACGTCGAATTGCCGAATACGACTAAGCGCGTCGGCTTTTCGCCGGCAACTTCAACCGCGTACGCGAGATCGAGCGGACCTTTGACATCGGTGTTCACATCGAGTTGCGGTTTTTGATTTTTGATTTGTTCGAAATCGGTCTCGCCCCAACTCGCATCGCTCGTCGAAAAGAGCGCGATTGCCGAACGACCGGCGGGCGCGTTCGTCGCGCGCGTCAACGAGCGCGCGCTCGGAAAGAACGTGCCGAGTCCGACCATTTCTTTCACGACTTCGTGATTGCCGTACGCGCTCACCACCGGGATGTACGCCTGTCCGTAAAATCCAAATTTCGGATCCACGATCACGTCGTTCCGCACTTGTACGCCCCACGCGCTCAACAAATCCTCCAAGCCGGTCGTGGTCTGTGGATCGAGCATAATCAACGCGCGTCCGCCATTTTCGAGATAGGTCTTGACGCGCGCGACTTCTTCCGGTTCGAACGGTTGACGCGGTCCCGCGATCACAAGCACTTTGATATCCGCCGGCAATGTTTCGGTGACGGTTTTCAGATTGATGACCTCAACTTTATAGTTGATCGATTCCATCGCGCTTGCCATCATGCCGTAACCATTTTCACCCGAGTCGCGCGGCGCGTGCTCGCCGTGGCCGGTCGTCAGGTACAACGTCGGTTGCGTATCTTGCGCGACTTTGACAATCGCGTTCGTGATGCTTTGCTCGTCGGCTTGAAAAGTATTCTCGCGGCGTTTGCCGCGTTCGAATACAATCGTGCCGTCCATTTGCACTTTGTATTCTTGCGCGATTTGTGGCTCGGCTTGCGGATCGATAAATTTGTACGTGAACTTGTCCGAGAAATGCGCGTACTCTTTCAAGCGGTCTTCGGCTTCGGAGCGATTCAATCCGCCGGTGAGTGTGTAAAACGCGATCGCTTGCACCGGTTCTTTCAGGTCTTGGACCACTTTGACGGACAAGGGCGCGAGTGTATTTGATTTGTCGGCGGTCGTATCCCAGCGTTGATTATAGCGTTCGCCGAGATACGCGATCAATCCGACAATCGCGATGAACACGATACTCACCACCACCGAGTTCGAGCCGTACCGCGCGCCGCGACTCGTCAACGCGTCTTTAACCGCTTGCGGGCGCGCGTAAATGTACAGCGCGAACGCGAGGATGCCGATCACGACGAGCGCGATCAAACGTTCGTTCGGTTGATTGCCGAGCAAAAATAAAATGCCTGCCGCCGCCCACACGGCGACGCCGACCGCGGCGAAATAACTCGCCCAGTTTTCTAATCGTTCACGCATTAGCGCCACCTCCGCGTTTGCAGTAATTGCGTCGCGAGAAAGAGCGCGACCGCAATCACACTGAACGCATAAATTACATCGGTTAGACTGACCACGCCGCGAAAGAAATCGGTAAAGTGTTTGGTGATCGCGAGATAACTGAGCGCGCTCCCGATCAAATTGCCGGTGCCGGAAATCGCACTCCCCGCGTCCGCGATCCACAACATGATCAAAATCGCGATGCCGATAAAGTACGCGACGATTTGATTTTGCGTCAACGCGGAAGCGAACACGCCAATCGCGAGAAAACTCGCGCCGAGCAAAAAGATGCCGATGTAACCGGTCAGAATCGGACCGTAATCCGGTTTGCCCATCAACCCGATCAGCAAGACATAGTACAACGTGGGACCGAGCAACATCGTCGCGAATAAAATCACACTGCCCAAAAATTTTCCGACGACGACTTGCCAATCGTGCACGGGCGCGGTGAGCAACAATTCAATCGTGCCCATCCGTTGTTCTTCCGCGAGCAAGCGCATCGTGATCGCCGGCGCGACGAGCAGTAACAAAAAGTTCATATTGCTGAACACGCCGCGCAGAGATGCCTCGCGCCCATTCAACAAAATCAGCGCGAACAAAAAGCCGACCGTCGCAAGAAATAACGCGCTCACCACATACGCAATCGGCGAAGCAAAGTACGCTTTGAGTTCGCGCCAAGTGATTGTCCACAAATTTGCCATCGTCTACTCTCCATCCCCGGCGGATTTTTCTTCCGTCGTGAGTTTCAAGAATACTTCTTCGAGCGACATACTGACCGGGCGCATTTCGAGGACGCCCCAGCCGCGTTGCACCGCGAGCGCGGCAATGTCCGCGCGACGATCCGCGCCCAGGTTCGTTTCGATTTCGTACTCGTTATCCCCCTTTGCCGTTACGCCAAGCACGCCTTGCACTTTTTCGATTTCGGTTGGAATTTCCGGCGCGGGTTGCGCGACTTGGAGATGAATGTGTTCCGCTCCGCGCACGCGCGCGGTCAATCGTTCCGGCGTATCCTCCGCGACGATTTTGCCGTCGTTGATGATGAGGATGCGCGAGCAAGTCTGGCTCACTTCCGGCAAAATGTGCGTGCTGAGAATAACCGTGTGATCGCCCGCGAGCGATTTGATCAAATTGCGAATCTCGATGATCTGTTTCGGATCAAGCCCGATCGTCGGCTCATCGAGGATCAACACTTCGGGATTGTGCACGATCGCTTGCGCGATGCCGACGCGTTGTTTGTACCCTTTCGACAATTTACCGATCAGTTGATCCGCGCGTTCGGAAATGTTCGTCATTTCCATCGCGCGTTCAATCGCGGTATCGCGATCTTTCACGCCGCGCAAGCGCGCCGCGAAATCAAGATAGTCCCACACGCTCATTTCGTAATAGAGCGGGACACTTTCCGGCAAATAGCCGATGCGCTTGCGAACCTCGATGGAATCCGTGAACACATCAAAGCCGGCAACACGCGCCGACCCAGCCGATGGCGGCATAAAGCCGGTGAGAATTCGCATCGTCGTTGTTTTGCCCGCGCCGTTCGGTCCGAGAAAGCCGAGAATTTCGCCTTTCTGAACCTCGAACGTAACGTCGCGCAACGCGTGAGCATTGCCATACATCTTGGCAAGGTTTTGCGCTTGAATCATTACATTACCATTTTCCATAGACACTCCCGGATGGATTTCAGATTTCGGATTTCAAATTTCAAATTGCGAATTGCTTCGTACTGTCATTTCGAGCGAAGCGAGAAATCTCGATTCGCCCGGAGATTTCTCGTCGCTCCGCTCCTCGAAATGACGGGCGGCGCGTTTAACGAATTACGAATTATCGGCAATTGACGCTAACAATTCAAGATGAATCAAAGATTAAATGCAAATAAGAATCGGCTCATCACTTTTTGCCGCTCCGATAAAATCGGACGGTAACTTTTTCGAGTGTTGCGAGTCCTTCGCTGATCGCGTGGTCAATCGTCGCGAGAAATGCTTCGAGTTTTTCGCGCGTGTCCACGATTTCGATCACGACCGGCAAATCTTCCGAGAGCCGTTCGATTTTGAAGGTGTGAATCCGGCTGTGCGCGCCAAAGCCCATCATCCCGCGCAGAACCGTCGCGCCCGCGAGACCTTGGGCGCGCGCTTGCAGAACGATCCACTCGTGCAACGATGTGCCGTCGCGCTTGTCGCTCTCGCCGACAAAAATTCGAAGCAGGCATCCTTCTTCCGGCAGAGTCATCGCGTCATCTCCAAATCGCAAACGCGAGCGCGCGTCCCAGCCACACCGCGCCCAATCCCAGGACGATGTGCGCGCTCACATTCGCAAACGCGCGGAGCGATTCGCCATCGCGCAATAAATTCATCGTCTCATTGCCGAACGAGGAAAACGTCGTGAACCCGCCCAAAATTCCGATGAACACAAATGCGCGCGCTTCGGATGAAAATATGCCGCGCGCGTCTGCGAGTTGCGCGAGCGCGCCGATGATGAAACAGCCGATCAAATTCACCGCGAGCGTGCCGTACGGAAACTCGACACTGCGCGAAATTTGTTGCGCCCACCCGCTCACAAGGTACCGCAAAATCGAACCGATAAAGCCGCCGATGCCAACGAGAAGAATGTTAGACACAATAAATTTGAATGGTTCAATAGTGCGTTCGTTCAATAGTGCGATAGTTGGTGCGCGACAAACTATCGCACTATCGCACTATTCAACTATTGCACTAGTTGTAACGCGCGCGCGATTCGCCGCAAAGTTTTTTCGCGTCCCATAATTCGCATCACGCCCATTAGCGGCGGCGTAACCATTTTGCCGGTTACTGCGACGCGGAGTGCGCCGAAAAATTGCGCGTTCTTTTGACCCAGTTTTTCCGCGTCCGCGCGCAGTTCCGCTTCGATTTTTTCTTCATCGTCAAACGCCCCCTCTGGGTATTTTTCGAGCGTCGCACTGGCGGCGCGCAATGCCGCGCTGGTGGATGCCGCGTCCATTCCTTTGCCGATCAACAATTGCGGATCGTACTCTAAATCTTCTTCAAAAAGAAAATCGGCAATCGCGACAATCTCGCTCAATTTTTTGATCCGCGTTTTCACGAACGGCGCGAGCGCGCGCAGAGTCGCGGGATCGGCTTGCGGGATGTACGGTTGCAAACGCGTCGCGAGATCATCATCCGCGAGTTCGCGAATGTAGACGCCGTTCATCCATTCGAGTTTGGCGGGATCGAACACCGCCGGCGCGTGCCCGATTTTGTCGAGCGTGAAATTCGCGATCAGTTGATCGCGTGTGAACAATTCGGTCTTGTCGTCATACGCCCAACCCATGAGCGCGAGAAAATTGAGCATTGCTTCCGGCAAATAGCCATCGTCGCGAAATTGCGTAACGCTCGTCGAGCCGTGCCGCTTGCTCAATTTTTTCTTGTCGTTGCCGAGCACGTTCGGAACATGACCGTGCGGCGGAATTTCCCAGCCGAATGCTTGATACAACAAGACGTGTTTCGGAAACGACGGAATCCAATCATCGCCGCGAATGACGTGCGAAATTTGCATCAGGTGATCGTCCACGACGACCGCGAGATGATACGTCGGAAATCCGTCTGACTTGAGTAACACCTGGTCATCCACCTGGCTATTGTCAATCGTGAGATCGCCGTGAATGAAATCGGGCAATGTTGTTTTGCCTTCGCGCGGCACCGCGAGTCGCACAACCCTGGGATCGCCAGCGCGTTCGTGCGCGGCGCGATCAGCGGCGGATAAATCGCGACAGTGATAATCGTACCGCGTGGGCAGTCCACGCGCTTGTTGATCCTTTCGCATCTGATCGAGTCGCTCGGCGGTGCAATAGCAATAATACGCGTTGCCCTGCGCGATCAATCGTTCCGCGTGTTCCTTGTAAATGTGCAAACGTTCCGATTGGCGATACGGTCCGAACGCGCCGCCGACATCGGGACCCTCGTCCCACTGCAAACCCAAATAGCGCAGAGAATCGAGAATCAGTTCGAGACCATTCTCGACTTCGCGCGCCTGATCGGTGTCTTCAATTCGCAAAATAAATTTCCCAGAGGGGCCGGTGTGCCGCGCCCACAAATAATCAAACAGCGCGGTGCGAATGTTGCCAACGTGCGGCGCACCGGTGGGGCTGGGGGCGAAGCGGACTCGTGTTTGGTTCATAGAGATTAGAGATTGAGAGATTGGTCAATGGTAAATGGTAATTGGTAATTCGTAATTGGTTCATTGACCAAGTTCGATAAAGGTCAACTTGCCGGGTTCGACGACGACGCGGGCGGCGTACTGTTGACCGCTGACGCGGACGATGTACTCGCCGGGCGCGAGATCGGGAAACGCAAAATTTTCTTGTAGTTCATCATCCGAATTGACCGGCGGATAATCGTCGCGGCTGTACGTTTCAATCGAGTAAATAAAATTTTCCGGATCCGCGCGCCACAGCGCGATAATCGCGCCGCGCACCAGTACGCCCTTTTCGCTAAAGCGTCCGACAATCGCGCCGCGTCCTGGGATTGGCGGCATCCACAAAATCGGATTGCGCGTGTGCGCGTAATCGTTGATGCCGAGTCGAATTTCAAAATGCACATGCGGACCAACCGCGATCCCGGTCATTCCAATTTCGCCGAGTGCATCGCCTTGCTTGACGACATCGCCGACCTTGACGCCGATGCGATTGAGGTGACCGTACAGCGCGAACACGCGTTGATTGTTGAACGCTTGCGCGAGTTGGATCACAACAACATTGCCGTAAAAATTAATATCGCGTCCGCACGCGCGCCTGCCATCGTCGCCGCACATTCGCGCGGTCGTGTCATCGCCTGCGACGATGATTGTGCCATCGGCGACCGCGTAAAGCGGCGTGCCGGTCGGGTTCACAAATTCTTCGCCGTGATGCACATCGTAATCGCCGCGCGCGGTCGTGCCGTACAAATACGTCAGCGCGGGATGAATCGTCGGCGCGTTCGGCGCGACCGGACGCGTAACGAGAAAATGCGGATTCGCGACGATGCGCCCGGATCGAATCACAATCGGCGTGCGCGTGATCGCGGGCGCGGGCGAATTGACCGGCGCGGGTTCCGGCGTCGGTGTGCGCGTCGCGACCGGGCGAAGTGTGATCGTCGCTTGCGGACGCGGCGGTGTGATTGTCGCGGTCGGCGTCGCGGTCGCGAGCATCGCGGCGAATGTGCCGGATTGCACCGCGAGTCCGGCAATCGCGAACGCGCCGCAGATGCACCCGAACGCGATGCAGGCGCTGATCGCGAGAATTATTTGCAAGATCGTGCGCTGATTGGAAACCACGAGTGGCGATTATAGCACAGATGAGAAGAGTAGCAAAACGAGAAAACCCGAAGGGTTTTGGAAACCCTTCGGGTTTGGCAGGTTAGCCCTGTTCCTGCTTTTCGATTTTGCCCCACGAATCACGCAGTGACACCGTGCGATTGAACACGCGCTGATCGGTGCTCGAGTCCGGGTCAACGTAAAAATAACCGGTGCGTTCGAATTGATAGCGCTCACCCGGCGCGGCATGCGCGAGCGCGGGTTCGACAAAACAATTCGTCAGCGTTTCGAGCGAGTTCGGATTGATCCGCGTTTTCCAATCTTCGTCCTCGTCCGGCTTGGGCGAGAGGAACAACGTATCGTACAAGCGCACTTTTGCCGGAATCGCGTGGCGCGCGGAAACCCAGTGAATCGTCCCTTTCACTTTGCGATCCGTACTGCCGCCGCGCGTCGCGGGATCGTACGTGCAGTTCACCTGGATCACTTGTCCGCGTTCGTTATGCACGACGCTCGTGCATTTCACGATGTACGCGTAGCGCAAGCGCACTTCAACACCGGGCGACAAGCGGAAAAATTTTTTCGGCGGGTCCTCGCGAAAATCATCCTGCTCGATCCACAGCTCGCGCGCGAACGGCACCTGGCGTGTGCCCATCGTCGCGTCTTCGGGGTTATTCACCGCGTCCAATTCTTCGACCTGGTCTGCCGGGTAATTTTCGATCACGACTTTGAGCGGATGCAGAACCGCCATCACGCGCGCCGCGCGCTTGTTCAAGTCCTCGCGCAAACAATGTTCGAGCAGAGCAAGTTCGATCAGGTTTTGCGTTTTGCCCACGCCGACGCGCTCGATAAAATCGCGAATCGCTTCGGGCGTGTAGCCGCGGCGGCGCAAACCGCGCAGGGTCGGCATCCGCGGATCATCCCAGCCCGCGACGATATTTTCGTTCACGAGTTGCAACAATTTGCGCTTGCTCAAAACCGTGTGGCTGATGTTCAAGCGCGCAAACTCGATTTGTTGCGGATGAAAAATTCCGAGTTGCTCGCAGTACCAATCGTACAGCGGACGATGATCTTCGTACTCCATCGAGCAGAGCGAGTACGTCACGCGTTCAATCGAATAGGATTGACCGTGCGCCCAATCGTACATCGGATAAATGCACCACGCGTTGCCGGTGCGATGATGTTCCGCGTGACGAATGCGGTACATTACCGGGTCGCGCAGATTCACATTGCCGGACGCCATATCAATTTTCGCGCGCAAAGTTTTCGCGCCATCGGGAAATTCGCCCGCGCGCATCCGCGCGAACAGATCGAGATTTTCCGCGACCGAACGATTGCGATGCGGACTCGCGCGACCTGGTTCGGTGAGCGTGCCGCGATAGTCGCGCATTTCGTCCGGCGTGAGATCGTCTACGTACGCTTTCCCGGCTTGAATCAGTTGAACCGCCCATTGATACAATTGCTCGAAATAACCGGACGCGTAATATAGATGATCGCCCCACGCGTAACCGAGCCAGCGAATGTCGTCCTGGATCGCGTCCACGTACTCGGTTTCTTCTTTCGTCGGATTCGTGTCGTCGAAACGCAAGTTGCAATGCCCGCCAAATTCTTGCGCCGCGCCAAAATCCAAACAGAGCGCCTTGGCGTGTCCGATGTGCAAATAGCCGTTCGGCTCCGGCGGAAAACGCGTAACGACGCGTCCATCAAATCTGCCCTGCGCGATTTCGGTCGCGATGGTTGCGCGCACAAAATCCGGCGCGCGGGATTCAGTGTTACTCATAATCATCCAATCCGTGCGAGATTTGCGCCTAGTATATTCAAGAAACAGTCAACGTCAATTTATCATTCGCGACAACCACAGATTGCACAGATTGCACAGAAAAAAATTGTCTGTGCAATCCGTGCAATCTGTGGTTAGTTTAATTCGCGTCCAATTTTATTGCATCTGCGGCAGAACCGCGCGCGCGAACGCTTCGAGTCCATCGAGATCGTCGAGGTCGAGCCACTGCAACATTACGCGTTGGCATCCCGCGTTCGCGAGTTGTCCCAACTGATCAACGACCTGTGTCGCATCGCCGACGATGATGCCGCGTTCGCGCAACTGTTCGAACGTGCGCCCGCGCGCGGCGATCTTGCCGCGCAACGCGGCGGCGTCTTTGCCGAACACACAACCGGTCATTAACGAACGCCGGACGCGCGCAGGTAATCGGGAATTGGCGCTGAGTAATTGATCGAGCCGCGCACTCAAGCGCGCAAAATTTTCCGGCGTTTGAAACGTCGCGTTCCACTCGTCCGCATAGCGCGCGACGAACGCCAGCGTTTTCTTTTCACCATTGCCGCCAATCAAAATCGGGATGCGCCTCTGCGGACGCGGCAACAACATCGCGTCGTTCAAGCGAAAATACTTGCCGGAAAAATTTGTCGGCGCATCGCTCGTCAACAAACGCGTCGTTACTTCAAGCCCTTCTTCAAATCGCGCAAAGCGTGCGCGCAGGTCGAGCAAATCGAAACCGAAATTGGTGTGCTCGCGATCTTGCCACCCGGCACCGAGACCGAGCGTAAGTCGTCCGCCGGACAAATCGTCCACCTCGCGCGCCATTCGCGCGGTGAGCGTCGGATGGCGGAACGAGACCGGCGTAACGAGCGGACCAAACTCGATGCGCGTCGTGTTCGTCGCGAGCCAGGTCAGCGAAGTCCACAGTTCGAGCGAATCGCGATCTGGCGCGGTCGCGTTCGTAAAATGATCACTGCGATACAAGCCGACGTATCCCAAACTCTCAACCGCGCGCGCGAGGCGTTGCCAGCGCGTCCAGTTCAAACCGTTTTGTCCTTCGATCATAATCGCGAGTTCAATCATTGCGCCTCCAGCAAAACTAAGTTTTCTTTTTCAAACGATCGCGATAGTGCGCGCGAAATTTCGCAACCTTGGGCGCGACGACCGCCTGGCAGTACGGCTGATTCGGATTGTTCGCGAAATACTCCTGGTGATAATCTTCCGCTTTGTAAAACGCGGTGAACGGTGTCACTTCAGTTACGATTGGATCGCGCCAAATTTTTTCCGCCGCGATTTCCGCGCTCACGGTTTGCGCGATTTGTTTTTGCGCGGCATCGTGATAAAAAATCGCGGAACGATATTGTGTGCCGACATCGTGCCCCTGGCGATTTAGCGTCGTCGGATCGTGCACGGTGAAAAAGACGCGCAAGAGATCGGCGAACGAAATCACGCTCGGATCGAATGTGATCCGCGCGACTTCGGCGTGCCCGGTCGCGCCGGTGCAAACTTGTTGATACGTTGGATTTGGCGCGGAGCCGCCGGCATAACCGGACTCGACGCTGATCACACCCGCGAGTTCATCGAACACGGCTTCGATGCACCAAAAACATCCGCCCGCGAGCGTCGCAATTTCTATCATTGACTTGCTCCTTCACTCAGATTGGCGTGATTATAGCACGCGCGCAATACCCTGCCAAGTGGTGATCGAAAAATAAGCAACCACAGATTTCACCGATTTCACAGATTGTTTTTGTAACTACTCAGGTGTCATTGCGAGGAGGCGGTTTTTGCCGACGAAGCAATCCCCGCGTTGTGAATCCGGATCGACCAGGTCGGGGATTGCTTCGCAAAAACCGCTCGCAATGACATGGGCTGAGTAGTTACTTATTTTTTCTGTGAAATCCGCGCAATCTGTGGTTTGCGTCTGGATTGAAACGGGGTTTGGTCAATCGCCAAACGAGGGCGCGGGATGCAAGCGGCGATATTTCTGCCACAACTGCTCCCGATCTTCTTGCCGAATCGGATCGGGTTGGATCGCGCCGGTAGTGCAAATCAAATGACAGCGGCGGCGCGGCAGTTCGACACATTCGGTACAGCGATTTGGATCAATTGCGTATTCATCTTGATCATTCACGTACACCGCGCGGTTCGCGCATTTCAAAATGCACACGCCGCACGCGCCACATGCTTTAGTAATCCGATATGACAATTTGCCTCCAGAGCTAGAGACGCAAATTGGAAATTTGCGCTACGCAAATAATGGTTCGTAGCGATCCGCCGTCGCGATCAACGCGGCTTGATCCTCCGCGCTCATCGGCGCGAATTGCGCGCACGCTTCGAGCGCGAGCGGCAAGATCGAAACATCGCCGACCGTGCATAACCCGGTCACATCGTGCGACAGCGCAAAATTGATCGCCTGTTGAATGTGCACCGGGTCGGCGAACGGCTCATACCAGGTCGTAAACGTGCGATTGCGTTCGCCCCAGGGTCGCTTGCAAATTGTTTTGATGATCATTGTGCCGGCATCGCGCGCGCGACATTCGCGAATCAACGCTTCGGCATCGCGCCGGTAATTCGGATTGCCGTACTGCACAAAGTTGAGCGGGAACAAAACCGAATCGAAATCGAAACGCTTTAATGCTTCACGAAACACGCGCGGCGCATCAACGCCGTGCCCGGTGATGCCGATAAAACGCGTCAATCCCTCCGCGCGCGCTTGCACGATCGCTTCGAGCGCGCCGCCGCGCGCCGTAACCAGGTCAAGCTCGTCCATTGTTTTGATCGCGTGCAGTTGATAAAGATCGAACGATTTGGTGTGCAACCGTTTGAGCGAGCGTTCCATTTCCGCGCGCGCGCCCTCGCGCGTGCGTTCGGTCGTTTTGCATCCCAGGAAAATTTTCCGGCGGATGCGGCGCATCCACGGCGCGAGCCGGTCTTCCGCGTTGCCGTACGACGGCGCGATGTCAATGTGATTGACGCCCGCGGCAAGCGCGCGCGTGATCGCGAGATCGGCATCGGCTTGCGATACTTTGCCAAGCGCCGCCGCGCCAAAAATCGCGACCGTGCTCAAATGTTCCGTGCGACCAAACCGGCGTTTTTCCATATTGTTCACCTAAACCCGAAGGGTTTTGAAAACCCTTCGGGTTTGCCTTACCACGCGTACGCTTCCGGCGCATGCCCGCCCGGTCCGGGCCAAATTTGATCGAGCCGCGCGATCACATCGTCGTTCAATTTCAGATCGAGCGCGCGCAACGCGCCGCTCAGTTGCTCGAGTGTGCGCGGTCCGATGATCGGCGCAGTCACCACCGGGTTTCGCAGTAACCACGCGAGCGCGACATCCGCCGGTGGTTCGCCGATCTCGCGACACAAGTTTTCGTACTGTTCGATCTGCGGACGCTTTTGCGCGATTGTTTTTTGGCGCGGCTCGGTCGCGCGACGACCGGTCGTAATTTGGTGCAACGCGCCGCCGAGAATGCCGCCCGCGAGCGGACTCCACGGAATCAAACCGAGTCCGTACTCGCGACACGCGGGAATCACTTCGAGTTCGACCATGCGCGCGGCGAGATTGTACAAACTTTGTTCCGCGACCAAACCCAGGAAATTGCGCGACCGCGCGATCTCGTTCGCCTGCGCGATGTGCCAGCCCGCGAAATTGGACGAGCCGACGTAAATGATTTTGCCTTCGCGCGAAAGTTGCTCCAGCGCTTGCCATACTTCTTCCCAGGGCGCGTCGCGATCAATGTGATGCATCTGGTACAGATCGATGTGATCGGTTTGCAGACGCCGCAAACTTGATTCGCACGCGCGGCGAATGTGATACGCGCTCAGGCGCGATTCGTTTGGACGTTCGCCCATCTTGCCGTACACTTTGGTCGCGAGCACAATCCGCTCGCGGCGACCGCCGCCTTGCGCGAGCCAGCGACCGATGATATTTTCGGTTACGCCTTCGCCGGTTTTCTGACCGTAGACATTCGCGGTATCGAAAAAATTAATTCCCAGTTCGAGCGATTGATCCATAATCGCGAAACTGTCCGCTTCGGTTGTGTGCGGTCCAAAATTCATCGTGCCGAGACACAAGCGACTCACTTCCAGTCGCGTGCGTCCGAGTCGCGCGTATTGCATGTTGCCTCCAGATTAGAAGGGTGAAGAGGGCGGAAGAGGGCATCAGAGGGCGGATAAGACGCGCGCCTTCTATGCCTTCTTCCGCCTTCTTATTCCTTCTCATTCCCTCTTCAATTCAATTTCCGCAATCACCATCTTGCCATCGTTGATCGGTTTCAACGCGCCGCCCATTGATTCGCAAAGATGTTTCATCACCGCATTGTCCGGCGTGATGATCGCGCTGACGCGTTGAATTTTTTCGTCGCGTCCCATTTGCAGTAAACGGCGCATCAACTCTTTGCCCAAGCCGATGCCTTGATACGCGTCGTTGATCAACATAGTGAGTCGCGCGTCCGCGCCGCCGTGCAAACGGCTCAAGCGTCCGGCGGCGATAATCGCGCGTTCGCCGGTTTTCGCATCGTTGCCTTCCGCGACGAGCGCGAGTTCGCGATCATAATCCACAAAACAAATGCGCGCGAGCCGTTCGTGTGCGACGCGCCGGCTCAGCAACATCGGTTGCAGATAGCGCAAGTACACACTGCGGTCCGAAAGGTCTTCGTGAAATTTGATCATCAACGGTTCGTCTTCGGGACGAATCGGGCGGAATGTAACCGCCATTCCATTTTTCGCCGACCAGGTTTGAATGTAGCGCGACGGGTACGGACGAATCGCCGGGCGCGGGAGTTGATCGCGCGCGACAGTTTGATCGAAGACAACCACGCGCGCATCCAACGCGATCATTTGCTCCGGCGATGCGAGTAGCGGATTGATATCAATCTCTTTGATCCACGGTTGTTCGACAACGAGTTGGCTAAAGCGCACGAGCAATTGTTCGAGCGCGGACAGATCAATCGGCGCGCGCCCGCGCACACCTTGCAATGCTTGGAAAATTCGCGTCTGTCCGATCAAACGCCGCGCGAGCGTTGTGTTGAGCGGCGGCAGGGCGAGCGCGGAATCTTTGATGACCTCGACCAATTGACCGCCCGCGCCAAATAATAACACGGGACCGAATTGCGGATCAATACTGCTTCCCAGGATCAATTCATAGCCGTCGAGCTTGATCATCGGTTGCACGGTTACGCCGAGAAAAGCATCCTTCGACTCCACTGCGTTCCGCTCAGGATGCTTGGCGCGCACCGCGGTTTCAATCGCGCGGTATGCTTGCCCCACTCCTTCCGCGTTACGAATGTTCAACTGCACGCCGCCGACATCGGTCTTGTGCGTGATCGTTTCCGAGTACAGTTTCAGCACGACCGGATAACCCAGGTGTTCCGCCTGCATCACCGCGTCGTCGGCGCATTTGGCGACATAGGTCTCGACCGTCGGGATGCCATAGACCGCGAGCAGTTGTTTCGATTCAAACTCGGTGAGGATCGCGCGTCCTGACGCGCGTACCGCGTTGATAATTTTCGCGCCCTCGCCGCGCGCGGAATGAACATCGTCCGCGTCCGCCGGCAGAATCGGCGTTTCGTACAGTCCGCGCAAGTTGTCGGTGGACTGCCACATATATTGAAACATCCGCGCGGCAGTGTCGGGATAATCGAACGTCGGAATCCCGGCGCGATTCAAAATCGCTTCACCCGGTTCAACATCCGCGCCGCCCATCCAACTCGCGAGGATCGGTTTGCCGGTGTTGTGCGCGTACGGTTTTACTTTTTCCGCCGTGTCCGTCGGCGCGGTCATTGCTTGCGGCGTCAGCACAACGAGCAAGCCATCGCTATTCGGATCGTTCACCGCGAGCTCCAATGCTTGCGCGTATCGTTCAGGACTCGCATCGCCGAGAATGTCAATCGGATTATTGTGACTCCACTGCGGCGGCAAAATTTTATTGAGCGCGCTCATCGTTTCGCCGGACACCTCCGCGAGTTGTCCGCCGCTCATAATCAGCGCGTCGGTCGCGATGACGCCGGGTCCGCCCGCGTTCGTGAGAATCGTAAGACGCGGTCCTTGCGGACGCGGTTGTTTCGATAACACTTCCGCCATATAAAATAGATCGGCAATCGAGTTGACGCGCAGAACGCCGCTTCGATCAAACGCGGCTTGCAAAACATCGTCGCTCCCGGTGAGCGAGCCGGTGTGCGATGCCGCCGCGCGCGCCGCGCTCGCGGTGCGACCTGGTTTGATCACAATGATCGGTTTGACGAGCGACACTTCGCGCGCCGCCGAAAGAAACGCGCGCGCGTCGCCAATCGTTTCCATATAAATCACGATGCTTTGCGTGCGCGGATCATCGCCGAGATAATAAATCAGATCGCCCCAACTCACATCGAGCATCGAGCCGATTGAAACGAACGCGCTAAACCCAACGCTCTCGCGAAAACTCCAATCGAGAATCGCGGTCGCAAGCGCGCCGGACTGGGTGATGAATCCGACGTTACCAGGTCGCGCCATCGCGGCGGCAAACGTCGCGTTCAGTCCGCTGATCGTGCTCATCACACCGAGACAGTTGGGACCGATAATCCGCATGTTGCCGCGGTGTTCCATAATTTGGCGTTCGAGTTCCGCGCCTTGCGCGCCGATCTCTTTGAACCCGGCAGAGATCACAATCGCGCCTTTGACGCCGGCATCCACACATTGTCCGATGATCCCAGGCACGGTCGGCGCGGGCGTAACGACGACGGCGAGATCAACTTGTTCCGGCACCGCGGCAATGCTGGGATACGCTTTGATACCGAGCACACCAGGTCGTTTTGGGTTGACCGGAAAAACGGTGCCGCCGAACGGATTGCTGATCAGATTCCACAAAATTGTGCGCCCGACCGTCCCAGGATTTTCGGTTGCGCCGATCACGGCGACGTGCTTGGGCACAAAGATCGCGTCGAGGGGATGCGATTCGTAATGGTAAATGTCGTGCGAGGGATCGAAAGTTGGTGTCAAGTTTTTTTCCATCGTCAACTCCAGTGTTGATTTTATTATATGCCCCAACACGGAATCTTGCAAAATGACGCGCACAGAAAAAAACCGGGAGCCGCGCCGCGCGGGCTCCCGGTTATTTTTTGAATTTAGCGCGATAACGCCGCGCGCAAATCATCGCCCTCGCGCACGATGTGCGCCGGGATACCGCTCGCCGCGAGTTCTGCCGCCGCCCCGCGCGCATCGCCAAAGCCGCCGAACGATTTTGGATCGATCACAATCGCGATCACGCGCACGCCGCGCCGTTTCGTTTCGCGCAGAGCGCGCACCCAATCGAGTTCCGCCGACGGCGTGATCGCGATCAATGTGTCGTTGCGTCCGAGCGGCGCGCTCTCGAACGTGAGCACATCGCGCAAACGTAGTGTGCCTTCCGCGCGCAAAACCGCGAGCGTTTCGAGCAAACGATTCAATTGTCGTTCGCCACGATCCGGTTGAATCACCTCGCGCACCTGACCATACGCGATCAATCCGACCGCGCGTTGTTGCCGAATAAAAAATCGCGCGACCGACGCGGCGAGCGTTACGCCGTACTCTTCGGTGAGCGGCGGCAAATGCAATTGCGCGTGCCGCCCCATCCACAACGATCCCAGGTCGCGCGCTTCAAAATCGTCCGCCCACCATTGCCCGGCTTGCGCGCCGTGCTCGAGATCCAAAAAAATCCACACGTCCGCCGCCGGGTCGAGTTCGAATTCTTTGACGATCAAGCAATCCATCCGCGCGGTCGAACGCCAATGAATCCGGCTGAACGAATCGCCGGGCGCGTACTCGCGCGTGCCAGCCACATTCGTCGTAACGTGATGCGTGCGCCGGTGCGCGATGTCGCCGCCGGGCATTTGTCCGAGCGGCGGCGCGAACGTTGCGAGGTCAACGATTGCCGGATACACGACGAGCGCGGCAATACTTTCTGGCACGCGGCGTTGAAACACAAACAAACCGAACGGATCGCCGGAGCTTACGGTGATCGGGCCCAAACGAAAGCGTCCGCGTTTGCGGCACAATGTTCGCACGCTCCAACTCCACCGCGCGCCGGCGCGCAACGCATTCAACACGCGACTGACGCGATGCCCGGGCAATTCCGATTCGTCGCGAATTTCGATCCAGATTTTTGTGACGCGTCCGGCGTTGTGCACGAGAAAGCGTTCTTCCGCGAGCGAACCGACCTCCGCGCGCGGCGTCATCACCTGGCGCGCGAGTTCGAACGCGAGGACGCTGTACGCCGCCCACGCGAACGAAAAAATCACGAGCGCGCCGATGAGATAGGTTAGCCGAAAAAAAATATCGCGCCCGGTTTGGTACGCGAATATCGCGAGCGCGAACCACACAATCAATAACGACCAGTGGCGAAGTGTGATCGCGAGCGCGCCGCCGGGCAGTGGAATCCAAAAGGGTCGCCGGCGCGCGCGCCAAAATTGGGTGAGCGATTTCATGACGCGGGTGACCCGCCCTCCGATTCGGACGCGGGCGGCGAACCGGCTTCGGCGGAAGGATTGTTCCCTGCGCGGCGCGTCCAATCGCCGACGGCGTGGCGTTCTTGCAAAAACCGGCTGTACTCCATAAACCAATCCAGCACTTGGGCGCGTTGTTCCTTTGCGTCGAGTTGCTCTTTGCGCGCGCGGTGCGTCGCGCGGCGACGAAAAATTTCCTGGCTTGCTTTTTGCGGTTGGGCAATCGAAGTAAAAATCAATTGCCCTTGCGCGCCGCCGGTTTCGATTTTCAAATCGCCGTAATCGAGCCAGGTCGCGAGAATGTTCGGTTTCAAAAATGTAATGTCCTGCACGCGATCCAACGTCGTTTCGACCGAGCGTTGATGAAACCCGAACGGCGTGCGTTCGCTGTCAACCAAGCGATCTTCGGTTACCGCGTAAATGTCGTTGCGCCAATCTTCGTACTGATACCAGGTTACAAAGCCGGCGGCGAGCAAACCAAGGATGCCGGCGATCAGCACGATGCCCAACATTTGCCAATCGCCGGGCGCGACCAGGTTGAGCGGAATCACGCGCGCGAGATGCAAGATGCCGGTGCCGACGATCATCGCGCAAATCAAAAACGGCGCGCCCGCGCGACGCGCGAGATGGCTCCAATGTTTGCGCCAGGTGATTTGGTTCTCTTGTTCGACGCGCATTCCAAAATGGACATCGAACCATTGCGCGAATTGCGACCGCTTGGTCGTGGATGACGCCGGGCGTTTTGCGGTGCGCTCTTGCATCTGGCGATGCACATCCGGGTCGAGCCGTTCGATCAAATCTTCGCGAATCCCGGCGCGCAAGCGTTCGCGGCGTTCGGCGGCGAGGCGCGAACGAATTCGTTCGATCTGTTCAAAGATCGTCGCGCGAATGCGTTGCTGGTTCGGCGCGTACGTAAAATCAATATCCGAAGTATGCCCGGACGTTTCGACGTGAATTTCGGAATAACCGAACAGGCGCGCGGCAATCCCATCCACTTGTTCCAAAACATTTGTAACTTGTTCGAGCGGCGCTTCTTCGCGCGAGTCGAGAATCGCGATCACTTTTTCGATATGCACGACGCGCCGGTTCGTCACGACATAGTGATCGTTCGACCAATCCAGCACGCACCAAATTCCCGCGCCCGCGCCCCACAGCCCAAACACAACCCATAGAAAAATTCCAATGCCGGGTTGAATGAACATCGCGATAGTCGCGGCAATCGCCAACACGAGCGTAACCAGAATTGGAATTCGCAACATCATCACGAGCGCGAACTTGTGTCGCCGCGTGCTGACCGCGACGATCTCATCCGCGAGCAACCAGGGGAACATGCGATGCGCGTCGAGTTTCTTTTTTACTTCGGGGTCAAGCGTCAATGAATCGAGCAGAGTGGTTTGATCGTTGAGCAACTCGTCAAGCTCGCGCTTGGGCAGAACGTACATTTCGGCTTCTTCGGAAAAGACATCGGTTGTCGCCTCATACTGCAAACCGACGAGAAGCGCGACTTCGCCAAACGCGCTCGGCGGTTCGATGTAATCGAGCACGCGTTCACGATTGCGCGAATCCACATGGCGCACGCGCAGGCGTCCGCTCTGCACGACGTAAAACGCGTCGCCCGGCGCGCCTTGCCGACACAACACTTCGCCGATGTGGTGACGTTCGAGCGTGAACAAGGGCGCGATCAGCGCGAGGTGCTCGTCGCTCACTTTGGCGAACAGCGGAATTTGTTTGAGTCGTTCGTACGGAATCATGGGGATTTCAGATCTCGGATTTCAGATTTCAGATTGAAAATCTTCAATTTGAAATCTGAAATTTGAAATTCACAAATTGTCTTTGAGTTTCTGCGCCGCGCCGCGCGTCATTCCGGCGACGGTCAGCAATTCAGCGAGCGAGGCGTCGCGGATTTTTTCGAGCGAGCCAAAGCGCGTGAGCAAGGCGCGGCGACGGCGCGGACCGATCCCAGGAATCGCGTCGAGTTGCGAAACGAGTCCGCGTTTCGCGCGCAGAGAGCGATGATAGGTGATGCCAAAGCGATGCGCTTCGTCACGAATACGTTGCAGTAATTTCAACGCTTCAGACGATTTCGCGAGTCGAAGCGATTCGGGACGATGCGGCATAAAAATTTCATCGTGCTGTTTCGCAAGCGAAATCAGATTCACGCCTTCGATGGTCAACTCGCGCAAAACTTGTTCCGCCGCGTGCAGTTGTCCTTTGCCGCCGTCAATGATCACCAGGTCGGGCATGCGCGACCAGGATTCGTCCGCTTTGGCTTTTTTCGAAATTGCTTTTTCAGTCACCGCGTCGCCGCGTCCCCGTGTCGCCGCGTCATCCTTGACTTCGATCAGTCGTTTAAACCTTCGCCGCAAAATTTCTTGCAAACTCGCAAAATCATCCGCGCCCTCGACCGTTTTGATTTTGAATTTGCGATAATCACTTTTCTTCGCCGCGCCACGTTCGAACACCACCATCGCGCCAACCGAGTTTGTGCCTTGCGTGTTTGAAATATCGTAGCACTCCATTCGCAATGGCGGATTTTCTAAACCGAGCGCGTCTTGCAATTCCGCGACCGCGCCCATTTGCCGGTTCTCGTCCGCGAGCCATTGCGCTTTGAGCGAGGTCAATGTCGCGCGCGCGTTCTCTTCCGCCATCTCGACGAGTTCGCGCCCCTGATCCTGGCGCGGCACCTTGAGCAGTGTCGTTTGCCCGCGCTGATTGCGAAGCCAGCTTTCGATGATCTGCGCCTCTTCGATATTTTCCGGCAGGAGAATTTCCGGCGGCACGTACGCGGCTTCGTCGTAAAATTGTTTGACGAACGACGACAACACTTGATCCGTGTTTTCGTCCTCGGTGCCTTCAAGCACAAAAAATTCTCTGCCGAGCAATTTGCCGCCGCGCACGAAAAAAACCTGGACGCACGCGTTGCCGTCGTCGCGCGCGAACGCGATCACGTCTTGATCCACCGTCGCCATCGAAACAACTTTTTGATGTTCCGCGACGCGTGCGAGCGCTTGCAGTTGATCGCGATAACGCGCCGCGCGTTCAAATTCGAGTTTCGCAACCGCCTCATCGAGTTTCACGCGCATCGCGGCGGTTACTTCTTCGGTCTTGCCTTGCAGAAATTGGCACAAGCGATCAATCATCGCGCGATATTCGTCGCGCGCGGTAACGCCGATGCACGGCGCGAGGCACAAGCCGATATCATAGTAAAGACACGCGCGTTTGTCGCGCCCGGTAATCTCGCGGTCGCAGGTGAGGTACGGAAAAATTTTTCGCAAAGTGTCGAGCGTTTCGTGCACCGCCCAGACCGCTGTAAAGGGTCCGAAATAACGCGCGCCGTCGTTGTCCATTCGCCGCGTAACGTACACTTGCGGAAACGGCTCTTGCCAGGTTACTTTGATGTACGGATAGCGTTTGTCGTCTTTGAGCCGGATGTTGAAATGCGGCTTGTATTTCTTAATGAGGTTACACTCAAGCACGAGCGCTTCGAGTTCGGTTTCGGTAACGATGAACTCGATGTTGCGGATGCGTTCGACGAGCCGCCACACTTTGGCGTCCTGTCCGTACGGCGCGTGAAAGTACGAGCGGACGCGATTCCGCAAATTGATCGCTTTGCCGACGTAAATAATTTCCGCGCGTTCGTCTTTCATCAAGTACACGCCTGGATTGGTCGGAAGCGTATCGAGGATAGTTTGGATTTCGGGAGAGGGTTGGAATTTCATTCTTCCGGGTCGCGCGCGCGTTGATCAAGAAAATCGGCAAAGAGCAAGAGTTCACGACGGGCTTGCTCGTACAGATCTGCAAGATTCACGACGAGTTGATTCATTCTCCCGGCGTCCAACTTGAAGGTGTACACGCTACGCACAATATGCCGAAAACGGCGATACTCGTCTAGCTTGTCCATCATCTCTTTTGAAATGACTGCGGGACGAACGTTGGTCAATTCCGTCGCCATCTGTTTCAGTAATTCTTGATGCCACTCTGCGCCGGTTGGTTTGAAATTATCAACGGCAGATGCAACCAGTTCGAATAATTTTTCCAACCCAGAATAAAATCCGTGAAGATTCAATGCGGCGCTATCCACGTATGCATCATCTGATAGAGTTTTGGAACGTTTCCAAACTTGTTGCGCGCGTTCAGTCACTATTTGCAAATCATTCAGTTCCGAACGGATGCGTTTGGCAAGTTTTGGTAGTGATTGGTTCATACCGCAACGCCTTCTTCTTCGATTGATTCGCGAATGGAAGGAAAGCAATCTTGTGGATCAACCAGGTTAAATTCGAAACCAGAGATGACACCTTCGACTGCCCCGATTGCAGTAAAATATTTTTCCGGTTTGATCCCCCACACCGCGAGATCAATATCCGACTGTTCTGAATACCACAAGTTGTGCGCGAGCGAACCGAACACCACGACGCGCGTCGCGCCGAATTGATCGCGCAGAATTTGCGCGGCGCGCCGCGCTTGCGCCCACGCGCGTTCGCGCACATCGGGGGGCCACGTCGGCGGGCGATGCCATCCAGGGTGATATTGTTTCCACTCTTCGCGCGTCAAGTCCGCCGCGGTTCTGGCTGGTTGATGTTGCTCAAGTGCTTGTGGTGGTGACTCCGGCACGCGTTCGCTCACCTCAGGGGATGGCGTCGTTGCCGGGCGATGCCGACCGGGATGATATTGTTTCCATTCTTCGCGCGTTAGTTCGAGCGCGGTCTTTGCCATTTTTCACTCCAGCACAAATTTACGCTACGCGTTTGCGCGACGTTACGCGGACGCCGGTCTGCGCCGCAATATCCACCGCGCGACCAACGCGATCAACAATCCCAGGAAAATCGCCATCACGATTGGAAAAACAATCGCGAGAATCGAAAGAATTGTGGAGACGACATCTTCGAGCAAACTGACAATCGGATTGCCGATGCCGCCGGTCGTTGCGGTAACGACCGGGCGCGCGGCGGTTTTCGTCGCGTGCACGCCGAACGCGAGAAGCAATCCCAGGATCGCGGCAATGATCGGATGCAGATCGCTGATGACGTTCGCGCTCGCCGCAAATAAAATCGCACCCGCAGTCGGTCGCACGAATGTTTGAATCAAATCATTGAGCGTGTCCGCCGCCGGAATTTTATCTACGATCATTTCGATGATGAGCAGAACGATCAGCGCGGCGATCACCCACTCGTTCGCGAGAATGTCGAACGGCGGATTCAATTTGAGGAGCGGTGTGAATCGCGCGGTGAGCGCGACGATCAATAACGGAATATACGCGTTCAATCCCGACGCGGTGGACAAACCAAACGCGGTGAGAATTTGCGAAATCGCGGCAAGCATTAGATCACCTCGCGCGAATTATACCACAAAATAGAACGCGAGCGCGATAGGATCGCGCCCGCGTTCGGGGTTGCGCGTATTCAATTGTCCGGCGTGGGCATCGGTCAGACTGCCGGGGCTGTGCCTTTGCTTTGCGCGTCGCGCCAGAATTGTCCAAAGACATGCGCGGTCACGAGGTACGACCAGAATGTCGTGAAAAACACACCAACCACGCAGAGGATAATGCCGAACCCTGCGACGAAGGATCCCACAATCGCGATCAAGAGCGCGATGATATAGTTGGTGAGATTCTTCATAATAAAATCAAAGTTAGTGCGGAAATCCCAAAAGATCGCGAGCTTGTTGTCGCTCATTGCAAAGCGCGTCATCGGCGCGTACAGGGTAACTCCGGCGACCAACGCATACAAACCGGCGATGCACTGGATGCACACGGTTACTAAACCCAGCACGGTGCCGATCGTATCGCCACCGGAACTGCTTCCCGATCCCGCCATCGCGCTACCGGCGAAGGAGAGGACAAAGATACAGCAGTACAACAAAATCATTGGCGCAAAATAAACCAACGCGCCAACGACCGCGTACAAGCCCTTCATAAAATGCGCGCCGAACTCACCCCACTCAGGCAAGGGATTCGCTTGTCCATCCGCCACGTTTTTCATTGTGGCAAGCATATAACCGATTGCCGCAAAATTGACAATGGGGACGATCGCCACAATGCCGCCGATGAGGATCTTCATCATCCATTTCGGATCCTCAAACACATACGAAAATGATTTGCCGATGTCCATAATGCCTCCTTTGGCTTGATTTGAAATTGCGTCCAGATTATAACTGATGTTTGATTGCGATGCAATAGGGCGCATCACCCGATTTTTCTAATCGGCGCGATTATAGCGCGAGTCAAGTTGTCGCGCAATGCGCCTCATGCTATAATGCCGCGCAAGGAGGCACGATGTCGCTCACCCGCGTTCAAGTGTTACATATTGCCGAACTCGCCAAACTCAAACTAAATGACGCCGAAGTGGATCGAATGACGCAACAACTTTCCGCGATCCTCGATCACGCCGCGCGCTTGCAAGAGTTAAACACTGATGCGATCCCGCCGACCGCGAGCGTTGTGCCGTTGCACAACGTGATGCGCGACGATGTGATCGCGCCGTCGTTCACGCGCGCAGAAGCATTAGCGAACGCGCCCGACCAGGACGAGCGCGGCGAATTTTTTCGCGTGCGCGCGATTCTCAAAGGCGGACAATGAAGATCGCGTGGTTCGGACACGTCGCCTCCGCGCGCGCGAACGGCTTGGTGACGTACTCGCGCGAAATTATCAATGGCTTGCGCCGGCGGGGTCAGCACGTTACTTTTTTTTATCACATCAGTCGCGAACGCGGACTCGGACACATTGATCACCACGCGATTCGACTCGGCTCGTTCGACATTTTGAATCGCGCGATGATTTCGTCGCCGCGCGCGCGGCAAATGATCGAGCAGACGATTGAGCGCGAGAACATCCAGGTCGCGCATATCTCGATGTCGTTTTCGCAACTCGATTTTAGTTTGCCGGAGATTTGTCACGCGTGCGGTGTGCCGGTGATCGCGACCTTGCATTTTCCGTATGGTCCGCCGGAAACTTTTTGGGGCAGTGCCGCGCGGATGTTGTATCGCATTTATTCCGGCTCGCTGAAAAATTACGATGCGGTCATTGTGTTTTCGCAAGCGCAACGCGCGATGCTGGTGGATTACGGTGTCGCGCCGGAGCGCGTGCGCGTGATCCCCAACGGAATTGATGTGAACACGTACGCGCCGGGCAATTCAAATTTCAAAGAGTCGGCTCACGCATCCGTTCTCGCGGCGTACATCGGACGCGTGGATGCGGAAAAAAACGTCGGCGATTTCTTGAGCGCGTGGCAGAAACTCGATCTGCCGCACGATCATCGCGCGGTGATCGTCGGCAGTGGCACCGAGTTGAGCAAACTCAAACGCAAGTTCGGCGACGATCATCGCATCATTTTCAAAGGATATGTGGGCGACGCGGCAGAACGGATTCGCATTTTGCGCGCCGCCGATATTTTTGTTCTGCCGTCTGCAGTCGAAGGGTTGTCCCTCGCGATGCTCGAAGCGATGGCGACCGGCAACGCGGTGATCGCGACCGATGTGGGCGCGGACGCCGAAGCGTTGCGCGGCGCGGGCATTGTGATTGATCTCGACGCGCGCGCGGAACAATTGCCGCTCGCGTTACGCACGTTGATCGAATACCCGG
>JACRPR010000030.1:27947-33254 GCA_016223105.1 Chloroflexota bacterium
GCGGCAGCGCGCGGTCGAACAGTACGCGCTTGAAACGAACATTGATCGCGTGGTCGAGGTGTATCGCGAGTTGGCGAGGAAATAATTTATGGAACTGTATCAGTTGACCGTTCACGCCGCGCGCGAACTTTTGCAAACCGGCGGAATCACGTCGCTTGATCTGACGCGCGCAATTTTGGAGCGCATCGAAAAAATTGATCCGCGCGTGCACGCGTACCTCACCGTCATCGCGGAACGCGCACTCGATTCTGCGCGCGATGCGGACGCGCGTTGGACCGAACATCGGCGCGATGGATCGCGCGCACCCGCGTTGCTCGGAATTCCGATGGCGATCAAAGATGAGATTTGCACGCGCGGCGTTCGCACGACTGCCGGATCAAAAATCCTCCACAACTTTGTGCCGCCGTACGACGCGACCGTGATGGAGAAATTAAATTCCGCCGGCGCGATTTTGATTGGCAAGACGAACCAGGATGAGTTTGCGATGGGGTCATCCACCGAAAACTCGCGTTATTTCACGACGCGCAATCCCTGGGATTTGGAGCGCGTGCCGGGCGGATCGTCCGGCGGCTCTGCGGCGGCGGTCGCCGCGGATGAAACTCTGTTCGCGCTCGGCACGGACACCGGCGGAAGTGTGCGCCAACCGGCGGGACTCACGAACACGGTCGGCTTGCGTCCGACGTACGGACGCGTCTCGCGTTTCGGTGTGATCGCGTTCGCGTCCTCGCTCGATCAAGTCGGACCGATCACAAAAGATGTGCGCGATGCCGCGATCATCCTTGGCGCGATCGCGGGACACGATCCGCGCGAAGCGACCTCGGTGAATGTGCCGGTGCCGGATTATGTAGCGGCGATGCGCGTAGGGGCGATGCATGCATCGCCCCTACAAAACATTCGCGTCGGTGTGCCGCGCGAATATTTTATCGAAGGGATGCAACCGGGTGTCGCGCGCGCGGTGCGCGACGCGATTCACGTTTTGGAATCGCTCGGCGCGACGACCCAGGAAGTGAGTTTGCCGCACACCGATTACGCATTGCCGACGTACTATCTGATCGCGCCCGCCGAAGCATCCGCGAATCTCGCGCGGTACGATGGCGTCAAGTACGGTTATCGCGCGCCCTTCGACTCCGCTCAGGGTGATACCCTCCGTGACTCTGCTCAGGGTGATACCCTCCGTGACTCTGCTCAGGGTAGCAACGAAATGTGGGACGTGATGCGCGCGACGCGCGGCGATGGATTTGGCGCGGAGGTCAAACGCCGGATTATGCTCGGCACGTACGCGTTGAGCGCGGGATATTACGACGCGTATTATTTGAAAGCGCAAAAAGTTCGCACGCTGATCAAACAAGATTTTGATCGCGCGTTCGAGCAAGTGGATGTGATCGTCGGACCGACTTCGCCCAGCACCGCGTTCAAGATCGGCGAGAAGGTAGACGACCCACTGCAAATGTATCTCGCCGATGTGTTCACGCTCGCGCAAGCGCTTGCCGGCATCCCGGCAATTTCGATTCCGTGCGGATTCGCGGACAATGCCACCCTGAGCGGAGTCGAAGGGTTGCCGGTCGGGTTGCAAATAATGGGGCGCGCGTTCGATGAGCCGCGCGTGCTTCAAGTCGCGTATGCGTACGAGCACGCGACCGATTGGCACACGCGCAAGCCGCAGTTGTAAATCAAAAACCGGTCAGGGTTTAAACCTGGCCGGTTCTTTTTTATCCGCGAATTACGCGAATCTTTGCGAATGTATTTTTTATTCGCGTTCATTCGCGTAATTCGCGGATAAATTTTTAGAGCAACGCCTTCATCCATTCCGGCGTGATGTTGAAAAAGAACGCGTTGAGCAATTGGAATTTATCGAACAAGAGCATCGCGCCCATCACGACCAGCAAAACCCCGCTCGCGATTTCGACTTTGCGTAAATGCGGATTGAGTTTCTTGAGCCACACCGTCGCGCTCCCCAATCCAAACGCGACGAGCAAAAATGGAATACCCAATCCTGCCGAATACGCGAGCAGTAACCCCGTGCCTTGCAACATCGTTTGCTCTTGCCCGGCGAGTGAAATCGCCAATCCCAGGTTCGGACCGACGCATGGCGTCCAGCCCGCGGCGAACGCCATCCCGGTCAAGAGCGAAGTCGGATAACCGAGCGGACGTTGCCCGACGTGCACGCGCGCTTCTTGATACAAAAACGGAATGCGAATGAGCCCGGTAAAGTGAATTCCAAATACGATCAGAATCGCGCCCGCGATGTGCGCGAGATCAATTTTGGAAACGAACACGGTCAACGCGGAGAGCGCGGAAAAAATCGCGATGAAAATGAGCGTGAAGCCGAGCACGAACGACAGCGCGTGCAAAATCGCCGCGCGGCGCGCGGTAACGATGCCTTCCGGCGTAACCGCCGCGCCGCTCAAGTAGCCGATGTAGATCGGCACCATCGGCAGGACACACGGCGAGAGAAACGAAAGCAGACCGGCGGTAAATGCAATTAGAGCTGGCATAGCACAAACCTTTCAAACGGAGCGATTATTGGTAAATGGTAATTAGTAAGTGAGTGCCGCGCGAATGTCTTCGATCTGAATCGGCGCGGCTAATGTGATATGATCGTCAATGATCAGAACCGGGATTTTGTCGAAATATTTTTTAAAGAGCGCGTCGTCGCGCGTAATGTCTTGCGCGTCAATCGCGATTTGAAATTCGCGTGCGAGATCGCGCAATTGTTGATCGGCGATCTCGCAGAGATGACAACCGGGTTTGGTGTAGAAAATAACGCGATGGGGCATTGGAAGTTGGAGGTTGGGAGTTGGACGTTGGAGGTTGGACGATATTCCAACGTCCAACGTCCAACCTCCAACATCTATCAATACTGCAACAGTTTCGCGACCACTTCATCAATTTTTTCATCGGGAATCGGACCGCCGATCACTACATCGCGAATGATGCCGGCGCGATCAATGAAATAACTCGTCGGCAAACCGGTCACGCGATACATTTTTGCGACGTTGCCATCGAGATCGCGCGCAATCGTAAAGTTGACGACCGAGTTTCGCATAAACGTCAGCACGCCTTCATCCGAGTTATCGTCCTGCGTGTTGACGCCGACGATGACGAAACCCTTGTCCGCGTACTCTTTTGTTTTGCGAACAAACGCCGGAAATTCCGCGCGGCACGGTCCGCACCAGGTCGCCCAAAAGTTGACGAGCACCGCTTTGCCTTTTAATTGCGACAAAACGAATTGCTCGCCGGTCATTGTTTTCAAACTGATCTCCGGCGCAAGGTCGCCAACTTTGGCGACGTTCGGACGCGAAGTATTGCCGACACTCGCGTTGCTGGAATTCGCGCCGCTACACGCGTTGACGGTCAGCATAAGTATCGCGATCAGCACCCCAATTCCGATTTTTAGATTTTGCATATTCGCCCCATGTGCAGTGAACAGTGAACAGTCAACAGTCAACGGTTTACTGTTCACTGTTCACTGTTCACTGTTCACTGTTCACTGTTCACTGTTCACTGTTCACTGTTCACTGTTGACTGTTGACTGATTTTTCCGATTCGATCAATTGCTTCAACTCGGCGATTTCATCGCGCAAACTTTTTTCGCGGCGCGTGAGCATAAAGAGATAACCGAGCAGAATGATCCAAATCGCCGAGTAGCCGTAAAAGAGATACGACAAATTGCGAATCTCGGCGAGCAAATCTTTGAGCGTAATTTCCATTTTATTTTCTCCGCTCTATTGGGCGCGCGCGCGGCGCAGTTCGACCAATTGATCGCGCAATGAATCGAGCCGCGTGCGATACGCGAGAATGTAAAAATACAGGAACAGATGCGCGATAATGCAGACGACGAGCGACTGTACCATTTCCGGCGTCAGCCCGAATGTGATTTGTTGATCCGCCGTTTGTTGAAACAACACCGGCGAAATGCCGCGCCAGATGCGCGCGCTCATAATCACAATCGGCACGTTCGCAACGCCGATGATGCCGAACACCGCGGCGAATCGCGCGACGCGCGGATCATCGCGCGCGGACGCGCGCAACATCAAGTACGCGATGTAGATCAGCCACAGAATCAAAAACGTCGTCAAGCGCGGATCCCACGTCCACCACACGCCCCAGATTGGGCGCGCCCAAATCGAGCCGGTGATTAAGCCAATCGTCGAAAACACGACGCCGATTTCGGCGGACGCTTCCGCGACGCGATCCCATTTGCGCGCGTTCGTTCGTAAGTACGCGATGGACGCGATGCCGACGACGATCACCGCCAACATTCCGGCGGCAATCGAACCAAAGTGAAAAAAGAAAATGCGATAGACCAACCCCATATTCACTTCGGTCTGCGCGTACAGGAACGCCATATATAAACCGACGATGATCAAAATCAACGTCGCGAATCCGAGCAGGTCGAGCCAACGATCTGAAGTACGAGTCATTTCTAATCCTCAAGCCGCGACTGGCACCGCGGCTGGCGAAACCTGATACTCGATTTGGCTTGGCGCTTTGACACGACGCGAAGCATCCAGAATTTCCATTGAAACCAGATTGCCTGCATCATCGTAATCCAGAATAATTCCTGGCTTGTCTTCGTCGCTCTCCGCCACCGTTGTATCCGCGAAAATAATCGTCAAGGTATCCGTTTCACGATCATAGATAACTCTCATGTTTCACTCCTCCAGTACTTGGCAATCTTGCTGGTACGATAGCGGTTGAAGATTCCATTATCATTCCTCAACCACGTACTCAAACACCAGAAACGCGATCACAACAAAAATCACATCGTAGACGACGAGGATGTTGAACCAGTTTGCGACCTCCGCGAAATCGCGATCTTGCAGTGCGCCTTTCGTCAAGTTCACCGCCGCCATCAACAGCGGCACGGAAACCGGGAAGAGCAAAATCGGCAACATCACTTCGCGCATTTTTGTGCTGGCGGCGACGGCGGACAACAATGTGCCCATCGCCGCGAATCCCAATGTGCCAAGCACAACGTACGGAATGAGCGGAAACCAGGGCAGGTTCGCGTTATTGAGAATTGCAAAGAGTGGTAGCGTCGCGGCTTCCATCGCGCTGATAAAAATAAAATTGCTCGCGGCTTTGCCGAGAAAGACCGCGCCGCGATCCACCGGCGAAAGCAAAACGCCTTCGAGACTGCCCTTGTCTTTTTCCGCGGCGAACGAACGTCCCAATCCCAGGATGCCGCTGAACGTGAACGCGACCCACAACACGCCCGCGCCAAGTGCGCGAATGTCCAGCCCTTGCAATTCAAACGCGAAATTAAAAATCACCAGCACTAACAGCGCGAACACGACCATCGCG
>JACRPR010000064.1 GCA_016223105.1 Chloroflexota bacterium
GAAACGAGGGATCAATACCCACACGGAATTCGCCTACGTCGAGAATGCGCATCCAGGTCGCGTCCGGTTTCGCCGGCGGCTTGGGGAACCAGGCAAGGTACGCGAACGCGTTGAACGCGACAAGCGCGATGATGGTGAGCGGGAGAGTTCCGACGCGCCAAAACCTGAAACGCGAAACGTGATGCGTATTGAGTGACTGTTGACTGTTCGCGAAGCGTGTTGACTGTTGGCTATTTCGCCGTAGCATATTTCTGCACTTCGTAGTAAAGCGGCTTGGGGTCAAAAGCCGGCGTGACGAACGAAAAATAATCGAGGTACGTTTGCGTGGGCGCGGGATAACGAAATGCCCACAGCGCGCACGCGTCGAGCCAGTCCCACGCGCGGCATAGTTCGAACGCGCGCAACGTGTACTGAATGCGTTCCGCCGGATGCACGGCTTTGGTCCAACGCGGATGATCGTTCCAGCCGCCTTCGGTGATGAACACCCGTTTCGCCGCGTCGCCGTTTTGCGTCATAATCTCGCGTAACAATTCGGTGCGGCGAAAGTTCACGCGATTCGGCGCGGGGGCTTCGTCCGCCGGACTCGTCCAGCCATACGCGTGCGCGGCGAGCGCGTCAAAGTACTCGCGTGCGCCGGCATCGTACATCTGGCGTACTCGAGTTCGTTCATCGCGTCCACCGAGCCGGGCGGCGCGAGATTCGGCGCGAGCGCGCCGGCGAGAATTTGGATCTCGGGATCGGCTTGCTTGGCGAACGGATACACGGCTTGCAACATGCGCGTGTAGCCAGCCGGGTCCACCGGGCGATAACCCCATTCCAGGTTCACGTTTGGCTCGTTCCAAATAATGACGTAGCGAATGCGTCCTTTGAAATGCGCGACAAACTCGCGCGCGAAATTCGCAAAGTGGGGATAGCGCGATTCATCCAGGTAACTCGTGATCGGATTCTTGGGTCGCGCCCAGACCGGCGCAAAACCCAGGCGCGCGATCACAGTCAATCCTTGTCGCCGCGCGTGATCCACGACTTGATCCGCGTGCGACCAATCGTACTCGTTCTCGTTGTATTCGATATAGCCCCACGGAAAATACTCGACGATCCACGGCGCGCCCATCTCGCGCACCAGTTCCACATTCTTTTTGATTTTCCATTCTTCGACTTCATCGGTGAGACGCGTGTGAACGCCGATTTTTGGATTCGCCGTGCGCACGGTTTGCGGCGCGCCGAGCGTGACGAGAATCGGCGGCGGCGCGGACACCGCGTAGAGTATCGCGCTGAGAATCAATAGTTTGATCGCGTTGAATAGAATTGACGCGGCGAGAAATAGGTTCCGTGTCTGCATTACGCCCATTGACAAAACTCGCTCATTCAGATTAAAATGCGAGCCACTCGAACGTTACCAACTGAATCGCTTGCCCGCGTGAATCATCACTGCCGACTTTGGTTTAGCAAAGGAGGTAGAATGGCAGAAAGTGGAGAAGTAGCGCTGTTCATTGACTTTGAGAACGTTCGCTACGGTTTGAAAAATAATTATGGACGTGAGCCGGACCCGCAACTGCTGATGGCAAAAGCGCGCAAATATGGTCCGGTTGCCCAAGCCGTGGCGTATGCGGATTTTACGGAACATCCGGATTTCTTCCGGCGCAAACTGGAGGTTGCCGGCATTACGCCGCGCGACATTCCGCGCCGCAGTCCGGATGTGGCTCACAAATCGTCGTCGGACATGGCGATGCTGATGGACATCATTGATTGCTTGCTCGACCGTCCTACGGTAAATACTCTGATCTTGATGACCGGTGACAGCGATTTCATCCGCGTGGTCGCGCGTGCGCGCCATCGCTTCAACAAACGCGTCATCATCGCCGGCGTCCCCGGCAGTGTGTCGAACGACCTCATCGCTTCGGCGGACGGCGCCGACCCGGTGGCGGAACCGGATTGGGCGCCCGTGACCCCGGTCGAATATTCGCCGGTGGTCCCATTACTTGAATCGTCTTTGACCCCGGAAGTATCCACAACAGAAACGTCTGACTTGTCAGACATCGAACGTCACTTGATCAAACTGATTGACTATCTGGATCGAACGCGACCCTATCTCACCTTTCTCTTTGTCAAGACTCATGCGCTTTCACCGACGAGTCAAGTGAACTTGAGTCCGATGCAGGTGGATTTGGTGATGACGAACTTTAAGGAGCGCGGCATCTTGCGCGATGAAGTGCGCGAGATGGAAGGGCGAACCTTGCGGCTGTTGTACTTTACGCGCGAGCATCCGCTCGTGCAACATGTGCTGGGCACCGCCCCGAGTTCATCCTGATGGCAGGGAACTGAAACCCATTCGCGCGGCGATGATTTCATTGACACACGGGAGACCTTTGCGGTCTCCCGTGTTGTTTTTTGTGGCGCGGATTCTAGTCCGCCTCGCGGCGGGCTGGAAAGCCCGCGACCACCTGGTGCAATTTCGCGTCACTCAAATTCGATAACTCCAAAAGTGTTTGATACGGATCGCCGGCGAGATGAAAATAACGCGCAAACGCCGGTTCGGTTTTGATGCCCGCGCGTTTCAGCGTGCGAATCGCGGCGCGCGCCGCGTCGCCGCCCAGAGCGAGCAAGCGCGCCTCGACGACGAGATGGCGATAGCCGTTTTGTTGCGCGACCGGGCGCGGCTGTCCAAAAATTTCAAACGGAAAGGTTTCAAATTCAAACTGCGCGATGACGACCGGCAATTCGTTGATCGTCGCGCGCGTGAGCGCAAAATTTTTTTGCATGGCGAACGCCGCGCGAACCTGGGATTCAAAACTCGCGTGATCGTACACCGCGCAGAGAAAATCGAGGTCGCTCTCCGCGATGTCGAGATCGAGGGGAAGGGTGCCGACGAGGACGGGCGAATACGCGCGCAAAATCTCCATCACCCGGAGATTCTGCAACGCCGCGTATGCTTGACGCTGACGCGGCGTGCCGTGAAGCAGATACGAAATGTCTTTCCAATTTTGGATTTCTACTTTTTCTCTTGCTCTTTCATCCACGCTTGCGCCTGCTTGATCAGCGGCGTGATCACCGCGATCAATTGCGCGAGGTCTTTGAGCGAAAAACCGCGCGCTTCTTTCGCCGCGTGATCAGCTTCTGCCGATTTCGTTACACGCACACGCGCCGCGTTGCTGTGCATTCGAATCGGAATCTCGGCGATATTGTCCGCGACGCGCGCCGTGCCGTGTTGAATTCGCAATGCCCACACCTGCGCGTGCAATAGCGGCAGACGAATCCACCGATTGAAGCGGCGCATTCCCAGCACCGCGAAATAAAACGCCGCGCCGGGAATCAGCGTGAAAATAAACAGCCACAAAATAAACCACACGAGCGAGAGATCGCGCCAGGGCGCGAGAGGAGAAGATTCCATTTTGCTTCGCTATCCTTTGCCATTGACCAACGCGAGAATTTCCGTCGCGTATTGTCGCGTCAATTCATCCTCGCTTTGCGACAGGGCTTGCAGTGGCTTGCTCATCAACGGACTCGTGATTTGTTTGAGCGCGTCCGCCGCGACCGCGCGCACTTCCGGTTCACCGACTTGCAAATCTACCAGCAATGCCGGCACGGCGCGATCCGATCCGACCGCGCCGAGCGCGCGCGCCGCCGCGATTCGCAAACGCGTGTCAACGTGACCAACGCGCGCATCGCCGCGCAACGCGACGAGCAGTGGCTCGATCACGCGATCCGTGCGCGAGCAACCGAGCGCGGCAACGACCTGGTCGCGCACGTCCGCGTTCACATCGCGCAACTGCGGCAAAAGATATTCGATGCCGCGATCCAACTGCAACTGCCCCAAAATTTCCGCGGCGCGCGTTCGCACTGCCGGGTCTTTGTCTTTGAGTTTCGCGGCAAAGCCATCCACGGCGGCGTCGCTGTTCATTTCCGAAAGCACGCGTACCGCGCGCGCATCGCCATCCCACACGCGGCGCACAAGTTCCTGCGTAACCGCGTCGCGCAAATCGGCGCGCGCCTCGCGCGCGTGCGCGAGAATCCGTCCCGCGAAATATACATCGCCGCGCGCGTGCGCGGAATCCGTGAACGCGCTTGCATCGCCGAGCCCGGCGTAAAAGAGCAGAGCATCTTCCCAACGCGCATCCGCCATTCGCTCGAACACCACCGTTTGCTCCGCGTTGTTTCGCAAAGCGCGCCCGGCAAAATACGCCTGCCACAATTCGTGCACAAATTCCGCCGTGCGATTTTTCGCGGCGCGGAGCAAGCCGCGCGATTTCGACAACAATTCGTTCGAACCAGCGCGCCCGTTTTGAATCGCGAGCGCGAGCGTTTCCAATGCTTTCGCGACATCGTCCTGTCCGCCCAAGACAAGTTGCGCGTAACTGGCGAACAAATCTGCGCGACGCGTCGGCGCCGGTTCGCCTTCGCGCCAGACGCGCGTCAACATCGTCAGCGTGAACGGATTCGCGGTGAGCGCGCGCGGCACGTTTTTCAACGCCGCGATAAACGCGTGCGGATTTTCCATTCGCCGCGCGAAAATTTCAATATCCGAATCGCGCAAACCGGGCAAGGCAAATTCGGTAAAGCCGGGTAACGCGGCGCGCGCGGTCGCGATAATCGTCGCGTCCGCAAAATCTTTTTGCCAAATGTTCAATTGTTCCGGCGTCAGCGCGTCCGCGTCGTCAATCAACACGAGCGCGCGCCGCGCTTTGAAAACAGTCGGGAAATAAATGCGCGGGCATTGCACCGCCAGCGCATCGCTCAAGTTTAAGCCGCGCGGCAAATCGGGGATGCGCGGCAAAACCTGGGATTGCAATTCACGCGCCGCGAGAAAAATCGGCACGCGCGCGTGGCGATCTTGCCCGCGCGCATTCGCCATCGCGAGGTACGCGAGCGCGGTCGTTTTGCCCGCGCCCGGCGCGCCAGTGATCACCAAGCGCGCATTGTGCGTCAACGCGGCGCGCAAGCCGCGCGGTTCGATCCAATCGCGCGCGAGATCGACACGCGCGAGGGGCCACAGCATAAAACGATACCGCCGCGCGATTTGATCGGCATACGTGCGTTCAAATCGGCGCGACGGATCGAGCCATTGATCTAAAAAACTCATCGGGTTCCTTTCGGTCAGCGATTGTAACACGAGAGAAAAGTAAAGTCAAAGGACGCGGGCGAATGGGGTGTGCGTCAAAGTTTTGGGCGGTAGGGGCGAAGCATTTTTTCCACGGAACTACCGTCGAAAAAATGCTTCGCCCTTACGTTGCGTCGGCGCGATTCTGTGGTATAATCCGCGCCGCGTGAGGAGACACGAATTTTATGGGACGCGTCATCGCGGTCACGAATCAAAAAGGCGGCGTCGGCAAAACGACGACGACGATCAATCTCGGCGCGGCGCTCGCGGAAAAAGGGCATTACACTTTGTTGATTGACGGCGATCCGCAAGGCGCGCTTTCGATTGGTCTCGGCTTGCCGGCGTACGATCTCGAATTTTCGCTCTATTCGATTTTGACCGACACGCGGATTCCGATTGCGGCGGTAACGCATCACATTCGCCCGCATCTCGATCTCGTGCCGTCGAACATTGATCTCGCCGGCGCGGAATTGCAACTCGTCGCGATGATGGGGCGCGAATTTATTTTGCGCGATGCAATCGCGACCGTGCGCGACCGGTACGATTTTGTGTTGATTGATTGTCCGCCGAGTCTGGGCTTGTTGACCGTGAACGCGTTGACCGCGGCGGATGAAATTCTCGTGCCGCTCCAATGCGAATTTCTCGCGATGCGCGGCTTGGATACGTTGATTGATGTCGTCGCGCGCGTGCAGAGACGCCTCAATCCGAAATTGCGAATGTTGGGCATCGTGCCGACGATGTACAATCCGCGCCGCGTCCACTCGCGCGAGGTGCTGGACAAGGTGCGCGCGACTTATCCGAACAAAATTCTCAACGTCGCGATCAAGGAAAGCACGCGTTTCGCGCAAGCTCCGGCGGAACGCCGCACGCTTTTGGAAATTGACGGCAACGGCGACGCCGCCGAATCGTATCGCGCGCTAGCGGAGGTGATTCTGAATGTCCGAACGGAACAATGAACCGCCGCGTCGCC
>JACRPR010000065.1 GCA_016223105.1 Chloroflexota bacterium
AGCGTCGAATCCAGTAGATCAACAATTGGCGCGAATTTTTTCAGTACGCACCAACAAAAAAATCTGAAATCCAAAATGGTGTAAGATGCCCAATCCAACTCGCTTTTTTATCACGCATTCGTGGAACGACATTACGTTCGCAAAAAAATTGTGCGACGATTTGCACGCGAGCGGCTTGGACGGTTTTCTCGACGAGCGTTCGATTCGCCCGGGCGAAAGCATTCCGTCGCGCATCGAGCGCGGCTTGGAAGACTGCGATGTGTACATCCCGATTCTTTCGCCCGCCGCGCTTGCATCGCCCTGGTGCGATTGGGAAATTGATATCGCGATCACACTCAGCCGCGACGCGACGCGCAACGAACGCCCGCGCATAATGCCGGTGATTGCGGAAAAATGTCGCGTGCCATCGCGCTTGCGCCATTTGCTGTACGTGGATTTCGGGAATTGGCGTGATGAGCAAATTTATCACCACGCGTTAAATGTGGTGCTGGTCAACGGGTTCGGCGTGCGCGCCAAGCCGATGCCGCCGGTTTATGCGCCATCGCCGTACTCTGTTCCGGCGCAAACACCATCGCTTCCGAACTGGCTTGTCCCGGTTGGCGTAGTCGGCGTGGGAGTTATGCTGTTGTGCATCTTGATTGCGCTTGGCGTGAATAGTTTTTTGAATAGTCCCACCCCAACGCCAACCCAGGTTAGCGCGCGCGCGCCGACTGTTCCCGCGCCGAGTCCACTGCCCCAGCCGACCGCGACACCGCGCGTAACTGCCACCCCGCGCGATGGCGACACGCGCGCGTTTCTGCCCGATAATGCGCCGATGATGTTTGTGTCCGCCGGCGATTTCAAAATGGGAAGCGATGACGCGGACAAGGACGCGGCAAGCGACGAGAAACCACAACACACGGTTTACCTCGACGCGTTTTGGATGGACAAGTTTGAGGTAACGAACGCGCTGTACAAAAAATGTGTGGACGCCGGGAAATGTTCACGTCCAAGCGATACAAAATCGTACACACGCAGTTCGTACTTTGGCAACGCGCAGTTTGATAATTATCCGGTGATATACGTGAACTGGGATCAAGCCAAGACGTACTGCGAATGGGCAGGCAAACGTTTGCCGACTGAAGCCGAGTGGGAAAAAGCCGCGCGCGGTACGGATGGCAGAATTTATCCCTGGGTTGGCGCGTTCGACGGAACACGATTAAATTTCTGCGACAAGAATTGTGAATTCAGTTGGAAGGACAATAATTATGATGATGGATACGCGGATACATCACCGGTGGGAAATTATTCGCGCGGCGCGGGTCCGTATGGTATAATGGATCTTGCCGGGAATGTGTGGGAATGGGTTGCGGATTGGTACGATGAAAAATATTATGCGACTTCACCGCGCAACAATCCAACGGGGCCGAGTTCCGGATCTTCGCGCGGTCTGCGCGGCGGCTCGTGGTACAACGGGCAACAGGACACGCGCACGGCGTACCGCCTCAGGTACGGCATAACGTACTCGGGCTACGATGCTGGCTTTCGTTGTGCGAGGGGGCATTATTTGGCATTTGCATCGGTAGACGGACGCCGTTCCGTCTTGTTGTGGCGCGTGATGAACCGGGACGGAACGGCGTCCGTCGGCTACAATGTTCTTGGATTATGGATATGGGCAAAACTTTCAAACATCTCTATCCCGAAATCACATCCTTTGGAAATTTGTACGAGTCATTTCACCGCGCGCGGCGGAATGGCAAACGCAAACAGCCGGAGGTCGCGACGTTCGAACTGAACAGCGAAGACGAATTGTTCCGTTTGCAAACGGAACTGCGCGATAAAACATATCGCCCCGGCGCGTACCGGCATTTTTACATTTACGAACGCAAACGCCGCAAAATCAGCGCGGCGCCATTTCGCGATCGCGTCGTGCATCACGCGCTTTGCAAGGTCATCGAACCGATTTTTGAAAAGCGCTTCATTGACGATTCGTACGCGTGCCGCAAAGAAAAAGGCACGCACCGCGCGATTGAACGCGCGCAGGAATTTGCGCGCACGCGGCGGTATCTGTTGCAGTGCGATGTGCGCCAATTTTTTCCGAGCATTGATCACGCGGTATTGCGCGGCTTGCTCGCGCGCTCCATTGCCGACGCCGATACGCTGTGGCTGATTGACCAGGTTCTCACCTCCGGCGCGGACGCGCTGACCGACGAGTACGCGCTCGAATATTTTCCCGGCGATGATCTCTTCGCGGCAAATCGTCCGCGCGGTTTGCCGATTGGAAATCTCACCAGCCAATTCTGGGCGAACGTGTACTTGAACGAACTCGATTATTTCGTCAAACACGAATTGCGCTGTCACTGCTACGTCCGCTACGCCGATGACTTTGTTTTATTTCACGACGACAAATCCATCTTGCGCGCGTGGCGCGCGCAAATCATCGTGTTTCTCGAAATCTTGCGTTTGCGCCTGCACGAAGAACGCGCGGTTGCATCGCGCACGCACGACGGATTCGACTTTCTCGGCTTTCGCGTTCTGCCGCATTATTTACGTTTGCGTAAAGCCAACGCGCGCGCGTTCGCGCGGCGCTTGGTCGCGCTGATGGAGCAGTCCGCGCGCGGCGAACTGACGTTGGACGACATCACGCCGCGCGTCCGCAGTTGGATCGCGCACGCGGAATTTGGCAACACCTATCGTTTGCGCCAGCAGATTTTTCGGCGCGCGTTTTTCCCAGGAGGCGGAGATGCTCAACTCGCCGGTGATCGTCAAAACGTTCGATCTGATCGCGTGGCTGATGCCGCGCACGCAGAAATTTCCCAAGAGCCAACGCTTTGTGATGGCGAAACGCGTCGAGGATAGCGCGCTCGATGTGTACGCGCATCTCATCGCGGCGAGCAAACGCAAAGGCGCGGCGCGTGTCGCGGCATTGGCGGACGCGGATGTGGAGCTGGAAAAACTGCGCGCGTTCGTCCGGCTCTGCCGTGAGTTTCAATTGTTGAACTTGAAGCAACACGAACATATCGCGCGGCAACTCTCCGAGGTGGGTAATTTGCTTGGTGCGTGGATCAAAAAACCGGACGCGTAGAGACGTTGCACGCAACGTCTCTACGCGTTCGCAAGGGCAACGGTCGTTCGGTCTGCGCGGCGGCTCGTGGAACAACGAACAACAGAACACGCGCACGGCGAACCGCAACAGGAACGACATAACGAACACGAACAACAATGCTGGCTTTCGTTGTGCGAGCGATTCCCCAGATTCGCTAAAATGTCGTGTGTTCGTAGGGGAACACGCGATTCCGGCGGAGGTGTTGTTGGGGAACCCCAGACTGCTTGTCCTGGTTCAAGTCGAGTGCTTGAACCGAAAACGTCGAGACCCGGCGCGAGGTAGTAGACGCGTGTCGAATCTTCGCGTCGGGTCGTCTTTCCACCGGCTTGGCGAGCCGCGCGGAATGTTGTATAGTGTGGCGAGCAAATGCACAGCATTTCAGTTGATGCGGATTTATCAAAAGATAGGAGAATCAAAATGGCTGAACGACGGTATCGCACCAATATCGTGTTAGAACCAAAACAACGGCGCACGCTGACTCAATTAGCGGATCGCGAGGGGCGCGCGGTTGCCGATGTTTTGCGCCAAGTTGTTCGTTTGGGTTTGGTTCAAATGCAAAGCCAAACCCAGCGTCCTCAACGCGCGCTCGAACGGTTGGCGCGACTGCGCGCGCGGGTGTATCGCGAACACGGGTTGTATCCCGGCAATCTGCTGGCAGAAACGCGAAGCGAACGTGAACGGCAAATCGCGAATATGTTATGAAAATCATCGTGGCTCTCAATCTCTGAATCTCTCAATCTCTAATCTCCAATCCCCAATCCCCAATGCGTCCCTATCTCATTCTCCTCCTCGGCATTCTCGCCGTCTCGTCCGCCGCGATTTTGATTTCGTTCGCGCGCGCGGAAGGAATGCCGGCGGTTACGATTGCCGCGTTGCGACTCACACTCGCGTCGGTCGCGCTCGCGCCGTTCGCGATCACGCGCGCGCACAGCGAGTGGCGCGCGTTATCGCGGCGCGATCTCGCGCTCGCGATTTTATCCGGCATTTTTCTCGCGTTGCATTTCGCGTTTTGGATCTCGTCGCTCGATTATACCTCGGTGATGAGTTCGGTCGTGTTCGTCAGCACGAATCCACTTTTTGTTGGACTCGCGTCTGTCCTGGTTTTGCGCGAATCGCTCACGCGCGGCACGATTGCCGGGATCGCGGTTGCGGCAATCGGCGGCGCGATCATCGGCTGGAACGATCTGCGCGGCGCGGGCGCGGAATCACTGCAAGGCGATTTGCTCGCGCTTGCCGGCGCGGTAACGGTGTCCGGCTATTTGTTGATCGGACGACGACTGCGAAAACATTTGTCGCTGATCGCGTACATCGGTTTGGTGTACTCGACCGCCGCGATCTTTTTGCTCGCGCTTGCGTTTGTGATGAACGCGAGTTTGTTCGGCTATTCGTGGCAAGCATACGCGCTGATCGCACTGCTCGCCGCGGGACCGCAGTTGATCGGACACACGTCGTACAACTGGGCGCTGAAATATCTGTCCGCGACATTTATCACGGTAACACTTCTCGCGGAACCAATCGGCGCGACGCTTCTCGCGATCCCACTGCTCAATCAAAATCCCGATCCAATCCAGTTGCTCGGCGGCGCGTTGATCCTGGTTGGCATTTATCTCGCCGCGCGCGAAGAAAGTCAAACAGTTAACAGTGAACAGTGAACAGTTGACTGTTCACTGTTCACTGTTAACTGCTCACTAATAACTGATATGCTACGCTACATTCTTTTCGATCTCGACGATACACTCTACCCGACTTCCGCCGGACTGATGGACGAGATCAGTCAACGGATGAACGAGTTTATGATCACGCGGCTCGATGTGCCCGCGCATGATGTCGCGCGCCAACGCAAAGATTACTGGGAACGGTACGGCACAACTTTGCGCGGGTTGTACATCGAACGCCACATTGATCCGCAAGCGTTTTTGAATTTTGTTCACGATGTCGCGATTACGAAATACTTGGGCGCGGACGCGCGGCTCGATCAAATGCTCGCGCAGATCGCGCAAACGAAAAGTGTGTTCACAAACGCGCCCGGCGATTACGCGCGTCGCGTGCTGGATGCGCTCGGCGTCGCGCATCACTTTGAAAAAATTTTCGACATCAATTTTATCGAGTACCAAAGCAAGCCGAACGCGTTTGCATACGATAAAGTTTTGTCCGCTCTGCCGGTGCGCGCGAACGAGTGCGTGATGATTGACGATACGCCGCGCAATCTCGCGCCCGCGCAAAAACTGGGCATGAAAACGATTTTGCTCAATCGCGAAAATCATCGCACGCTGCCGAGTGGTGTGGATGCAATCGCGCAAACGATTTACGATGTCGCTCAAGTGGTTCAAGACCTGGACTAGATTTTTTCCGGTCGCGATCCTCGCGCTGTACGGCGTCGAACTGCTTGACGAATTTGTGTACGGCTTGGGCGGCGCGGTCATTCCAAAAATTCGCAATGATCTCGCGCTGACGTACACGCAAATCGGTTTGCTCACGACGATCCCAGGTCTCGTCGGCATCGTCGCCGATCCGCTGATCGGCTTGCTCGCGGACACGCGCTATCGCCGCGTGATCGCGCTCGGCGGAATCAGCGCAACCGCGCTCGGCTTGTGGCTCACCGGCATCGCGCCAACGTTCGCGATTCTTTTGATCGCGTTCAGCATTTTGTTCATCGCCAGCACTGCGTACGTCAATCTCGCGGAAGCGACATTGGTGGATCGCGATCCGAATCGCGCAGAGCAAACGATGGCGCGCTGGACGGTGCTGGGGTACATCGGCGCAATCGTTGCACCGTTGAGCGTTACCGCGCTGTTCGCGTTCGACCAGGATTGGCGCGGCGTGTACATCGCGGCGGGGTTTGTCGCGATGCTGTACGCGATTTTGCTCGCGCGGCAACGCTTTGATCTGCACGCCGGCGCAGAGCACGCGATCGCGCCGCGCAAAATTTTGCGCGATCTGCTCGCGGCATTGCGAACGCCGGAACTCGTGCGCTGGATCGTGTTGACCGAGTGCGCGGATTTACTGCTCGACAAATTGTTCGAAGTCACCGCGCTCTATTTTCACGATGTCGCCGGCGTCGAACTCGCGATGGCGAGCGGCGCGGTCGCGGTGATGACGATTGCCGGGTTGATCGGCACGCTCGCGCTCGTGCCTGCGCTCGAAAAAATCAACAGCGTGCGCGTCCTGCGCGTGACCGCGATCATCGCGCTGATCGTTTTCGTCGCGTTCTTGCTCATTCCGAATGTCTGGATTAAATTCGCGTTGATCGCGATGCTCAGTTTTTGCACATCGTCCTGGTTTCCGATTTTGCGCGGCAAAACATTCGCGATTTTGCCTGGACAATCGGGCCTTGTGATCGCGATCACGTCGGTCGGCAACGTGTCGAGCATTTTCGTGCCGTTCATTCTCGGTAGTATCGCGGACGCGCTCGGTCTGCAATCGGCAATGTGGTTGCTCGCGCTCGGTCCGATCGCGTTGTTGATCGGATTACCTCGCAAACGCGCGACAGAAATCGAACATCGAAAATCATAAATCGAAAATTATGTGGAGGTGCGATGAAAGTTTACATTTCCGCGGATATGGAAGGCACGAGCGGCGTCGTCCATTCCGATCAAACCGATCCCGCGCATCCCGAGTATCAACCCGCGCGGCGTTTGATGCTCGCCGAAGTGAACGCGGCGATTGAAGGCGCGCTCGCGGGCGGCGCAACCGAAATTCTCGTGAACGATTCGCACTGGGATATGCGAAATCTCGCGATTGAAGATTTGCATCCGGCGGCGCAGTTGTTGAGCGGCACACCCAAACCGGACTCGATGATGACCGGGATCGACGCGAGTTTCGACCTGGTATTTTTTACCGGCTATCACGCGCGCGCCGGCTCGACATCGGGAATTCTTGATCACACGTACAACGGACCGAACACGGTGCAAGGCGTGTGGCTCAACGGCGTCGAGGTGGGCGAGTCCGGGATCAACGCCGCGCTCGCCGGCTATTTCGGTGTGCCGGTCGCGCTGATCACCGGCGATCAAACCGCGTGCGCGCAGGCGAAAGAATTGCTCGGCGCGGATCTCGAAACCGTGATCGTGAAAGAGGCAGTCGGGCGCGTCGCCGCGAAAAATTTGCACCCGACGAAAGCGCGCGATCTGATTCGCGCTGGTGCGGAACGCGCGCTCAAAATCAAACGCGCACCGTACGTTGTGAATCCGCCGATCACCTTGCGACTCGCGTTCGCGCGTTCGACGCAAGCGGAGCAAGCATCGTTGATCCCAGGTGTGCAACGCGTCGCGTCGCGCGTCGTCGAACTCACGCTCGACGATTACGCGATCTTGTTCCGCGCGTTTCGCGCAATGCTGACGCTGGGAAGCATTCAATCGTAAAACGTGAAACGTGATGCGTGATTCGCTCCAACATTTTTTGATTTTAATTGCATACACGGTCATCGCCGTCGCGCTGTCATTTCCACTCGCGCTGAATTTCGCGACGGCGATCCCAGGTGTCGAAGGCGACGCGCCCAGTTTTGTGTGGGCGTTGGGCTGGATGCAACGCGCGCTCGAACTCGGCGAAAATCCATTTCGCACCGATTTCGTTTTCTATCCGCTCGGCGGCGCGACGCAATTGATGTGGGCGATTTCGCTGATCGCGATCCTGGCATTGCCATTGCAAGCCGCGTTCGGCTTGATTGTCGCGCACAACGCGATGTATTTGATCGCGACGGTGTTGACCGCGTACGGAACATTTCTACTCGCGCGCGAAGTTCTCGCGTCGAGAATTCCAAAACCAAAATTCGCGCCCGACCGCGCCACGCTTCCGCCGTTTCAAACCTTGCTCATCGTTCAGTTCATCGCGCAACAACGCGCGCTCGCAAATCTAAAATCTAAAATCGAAAATCAAAAATTGATCTTTGCCGCGTTCGTCGCCGGACTCGTGTTCGCGTTCGCGCCGCTCCGCCTCGGCTACGGACTCGCGTTCTTAAATCTGTTCAACACGCAATTCATTCCGGTTTACGTTTTGTTTTTGATTCGCGCGACGCGCCGCGCGCATCGGCGCGATGCGTTGATTGCCGGATTATTTTTAGGATTGAACGCGTACATTGATTTTCAGATCGCGGCGTTTTTGATTTTGTTCACCGCGCTGTACGCGACGTACGTTTTGATCGCGGGCTGGCGCGAGGCGCGATCAAAGTTCGTGGGCTGGATCGTCGGTTGGTTGACCACCGGCGCGCTTGCGCTCGCGATTGCCGCGCCGATGCTCGCGATTCTCGCAAACGATTTTGCGTTGGAGGGCGGCAATTACATTCGCGTTTTTCCGATCAAGTACTCGGCGGATCGCTCGTACGATTTGCTTTCGTACATCGCACCGCACGCGCAGAGCGCGCTGTACGCGAACACGCCGCTAAAAGTGATCGGCGTCAACGCGGGCGCAAACGCGAACGACACGAGCGCGCTGTCGCCGGATCGTCAAGCGTTTATCGGCTACGCCGCTCTCGCGCTCGCGCTGTACGCGACGATCACACGTTGGCGGCGCGCGCGCTTTTGGTTTTTCGTTGCGCTCGCGTTCGCGCTGTTCAGTCTTGGTCCCTCGCTTCACGTATTCGGTCGCGATGTTGGCGTCCCACTTCCATTTCTCGCGCTCCACGAAATTCCGATCATCAATCACATTCGGATTCCGATGCGGTACGGCGTCATCGTCGCGTTTGCAATCGCGATGCTCGTGGGGATTGCGATTTCAGATTTCAGATTTCAGATTTCAGATTGGCGGACCGCGCGCAATGTATCACGCATCACGCATTACGTTTCGCGTTTTACGTTTTTGCTCATTCCGATTTTTATTTTACTCGAATTCGCATTTTTCCCATACCCGATCCAGTCGTTCACAATTCCAAAAATTTACGAAACGCTCGCGCGCGCGCCGGGCGATTTCACGGTTTTGGAAATTCCGACATTCAACTGGCGCGCGGCGGCGACGTTCGAAGCGTATCAACCGATTCACGGCAAACGCATTTTGCGCGCGTACACAAATCGCATTTCGCCGGGCATTGCCGAGTATTTCGCGTTTCGCGGCACGCCGATTGTGATGCGCTCTCTGCGCGTGCTTGAAGGCGCGGAAAAAGCCCCGCTCGATCCGGCGGACATCGCGGAAGACAAAAGTGTGCGCGATGAGGTTCTGCGCTTTTTCGATTTGCGCTACGCAATGGTGCATCGTGATTTTCTCAAAGCAGATGAGGCGCGCGCGATTGATCTCTACTTGCGCGAGGTTTTGGGCGCACAGATTGTGGACGACGATGGCGCGATGATTTCCTACGAATTTCCCTTATTTCCCTCCCATCCCCCTGAATTGCGGATTGATCTGCGCGAAAATATCGGGCAGATGTACGCCGGACGCGGTTGGCAATTTGAATATCCAAAAGCAAACTGGGAAGGGCAGTTTGATTTTGTGTGGACAAAGGGCGCGCAAGCGGAAATTTATCTCGTCGCGGATGAAATGTCATTGCGCGGAGCGAACGCGACGAAGCAATCTTCGAGCAACAATGTGGAGATTGCTTTGCACGCGGAGCGTTCGACTGCGCTCAGGTCGCTCGCAATGACCATTCACGCGTTCGCGGAAACGCCAACGCGCGTCCTGGTTTATCTCAACGACGCGCGCGTCGGTGAAATCGCACTGACAAACGCGTGGCAAGATCATCGCATCGAATTGCCCGCGCGCGTACTCAAGTCGGGAATGAATCGCGTGCGTTTGGATTTCGGCGCGGAGTTGCACGAGACAGTGGGCGTTACGGCAATCAGTATTCAGTGAACAGTAAACGGTGAACAGTGAACAGTGAACTGTTGACTGTTGACTGTTCACTGCTCACTGACCCCTAGGGGTAACAATGGGTAAAGTGATCGAAACAACTTTTCGCGTGCGCTACGCGGAGACGGACGCGAGCGGCGTGGTGTATCACGCGCATTACATCGTTTGGTTCGAACTGGGACGCGGCGAGTGGTTCTGGCAACAAGATCGCGACTATCATCGCGACGTGGAAGCGCGCGGGCTGAATTGGCCCGTCGTCGAATTATCGTCGCGCTATCTCGCGCCGGCGCGGTACGGCGACCTGGTCACGGTGCGAACCTGGTTCAAGGAAAGCAAAAGCCGCGAATTTACACTCGCGTATGAAGTGGTGAACGCGGCGACGCGCCAAAAATTGTGCGAAGGGTGGACGAAACATTTGAACGTGGACGCGCAGTGGCATGTGGTAAAAATCCCGGACGAGTTGCGCGAATTGATGAGCGGATAAAAAAAGGGCGGGAGTTTCCCGCCCCTGTGTTTTTAATTGATCCACGCGCTGTCATTTCGAGCGAAGCGAGAAATCTCCGCCGATGGATGTTCGATGTTGGAAATTGGCGGTTGGAATGTCATCGAATGTCCAACGTCCAATTTCCAATCGGAATTGTAATTGCACAGCCAGCGTTATTTGATCCGCGAATTACGCGAATCTTCGTAACTGCTCAGCCCATGTCATTGCGAGCCGCGAAGCGTTTGCGAAGCAATCCCCAATCTGGTCGTTCCGGCATTGTCGCACGGAGATTGCTTCGTCGGCAAAAAACGCCTCCTCGCAATGACAGGGTGAGTAGTAACGAATCTTTGCTAATTTTCGATTTATATTCGCGTTATTCGCGGATCAAAATGATTGTTTCGGCTTTCGAATGACGGTGGGCTGAGCAGTTACTCGGAATTACGCTAATTTGCGCGCGAGCGCTTCGGCGGTGCGTTCGCGATGTTCGCCGTGAAATGAAACGAACGTGAGCGGCTCGAAAAATTCGCGGAGCCGGTTGCACGCGCGCGGATTGAGTCGTTCGGGATTGCCGTCGGCAGTCCAGATCAGCAAATTGCCCCACGCCTTTTCGATCCGATACGGTTCGCGATCGCGATGTTCATTGTCCACCATCGCTTTGATCAGTTGCGCGGCAGAATCAAAAATTTTGTCCTGTTCATCGAGCGATTTCGTTCGCAAATCGGTGCGCGATTTCCAGATTTCGACCTGTGGCATCTTCGACCTCCGGGCGCGCGCTAGCATCCGCGCGCGGCGAGATGACAAAACACACGGTTGTAGTATAATGGAAATGGTTACGATTTATTCACCGAGTACTCACCGGAAAATCGCCAACTATTCACCGACCGAAAACCGACGCGCGTCTTGACAAACTCGCATGAACAAATTTACGCCTTCGCAAGTCGAAACGCTCCTCAAGTTGGTGCGCGCGGAATCTATCGAAGCGCTCGCCAATCACATCCACACCCTGCCCGCGCTCAACCACACGTTCACGCTTTTGGCATCGCCGTCCACGCGCGCGGACGCGCCGCGCGAACGCGGCTTGTTCGTCAAACAGTTGATCGAACAAGCCATTCATTCGCTCCAGTCCGCCGAACGCGATAGCGATCCGCGCGTTGCGCGCGGACACACCTTGCTCAGCGCGTTTTACCTCCAACACAAAACCCGCGCCGAAACGCTCGCGCTGATGCAAGTCGCCGGCGGATCGTTTGACCGCGCCAAAGTGTACGCCATCGCGCGCCTCACCGACGCGCTCAATCAACTCGCCGCGCGCGCGCGCCCGGCAGTGGCAAGTGTTTCCAGCGCGAGCGCGGACGCGCACAAATGCCGCCACTTGCCGTACCGACCTTATCGCATTTTGTGGGGACGCGAAACCGAAGCCGATGAGATTTTAACCTGGTTGACCCAAGCCAATGCCCACGCGGTCGTGTGCATCAGTGGCATGGGCGGCAATGGCAAAACCGCGCTCGCGCGGCACATCGCCGAAATGTGGTGCGCTCTGCCGACGCTGGCGGACGCGCTGTGGGTCAGCGCGAAACGCGAAGCGCTCATCGGCGCGCAAATTCATTCCGCGCACACGGAACGATTAACCTTTCCCAATTTTGTAGACCAATTGATTTTTCAAACCAGGCGCGCGGAGGTCGCGCATAAACCGCTCGCCGAAAAAATTCTCGCGTTGAGCAATTTATTTCGCGAGCAAACGTATTTGATCGTGTTGGATAATTTAGACGAGTGTGAAAATGAAGTTGCTTTCACACAACAAGTGTTGAACATCCTGGGCAACAGTCGCCTGCTGATCACGAGCCGGCATCAACACACCGACGTGTTGCCGGTCGTGCGCCCCGCGCATCTCGGCGGACTGCGCGCAGACGATAGTATTCAACTATTGCGCGCGGAATCCGAGTTTCGCAATTTGGCGGAAATTACGCGCGCCACGCCGGAGACTCTGCGCGAAATTCACGCGTACACCGGCGGCGCGCCGTTGGCACTGCATCTCGTCATTGGGCAGGCGCACATTTGGCCCCTGCCGACCGTGCTTACGCATTTGCGGCAGGCGCGCGAACTCGACACGGAATTTTACACTTTCTTGTTCAAGCAGGATTGGCTCTCGTTATCCGACGCGGCGCAACGCATTTTGATTTACATCGGGCGAATGATTCGCACGTCGGTTACGCACGCGCAATTGCGCTACACGCGCATCGTCAAAAGCGATGTGAACGCCGCGCTCGAAATGTTGATTCAATTTTCACTGCTCGAGACGAACGGGCTGTTGCTCGAAACGGAAAAACGGTACAGTCTGCATCCGCTCGTGCGGCATTTTGTCGTCAGTGAATTGCCCAAGTTATGGACAGCGCAAACGATCTGATCGAATTTTATTCCACCGGGTGTGTGCAATCTGCCGCGCAAAGTTGGTGGGAGTTGTATCAAGCGGACGCGCAAATTTTGCGTCAGCCGGATGAACGCGCCAACATTTTATTTTGCATCGAAGAGTGTTCCGCGCAGGAAAACTGGGACTGGGTCGCGCAGTTTTGGAATCTTACCGAAGATTTGTACAACCTGGGTTATTGGAACGAGTACGAGCAAGTGGATCGCGCGTGTCTGGCGGCGGCGCAAGCATTGGGCAACGCAGATATGCAAGCCGCGATTCACGGCGAACTTGGTTGGCTCGCGATTCAGCGCGGCGAATTTCAACGCGCGCGCGCGTGGATCGAATCGTCCCAGCGTATTTATGCGCGACTCGGCAACGTGCGTGGGCAGTTGATCGCGCGGCGGTACATCGCGACCATTGCCATGGCGGGACAGGAGTGGTCATCCGCGCGCACGCAGTTGGAAGAATTACTCGATTCACTCCGCGCGCTGATCGAAACCGGCGATCCTGAATGGCGCGCGTTCGGTGTGCGCCAGAGCGATATCATTCATGACAGTTTGGGCATCGTTCTGCAACAATTGAATGATTACGCGCGCGCGGAACATGAACTGCAATTGGGATTAGCCGGCGCGCGCGCGCGTGGACCGTTGGCGGTGGCGACTTCACTCCTCAATCTGGGCAAACTGCGTCTGCGGCAGGCGCGCAATGATGAAGCAGAAAAACTTTTCGCCGAGTGTTGGGCGACTTGTCGCGCGCATGAATTTCGCGCGATTGGCGCGGAAGCGCAATTTTATTTGGCGCAGTTGGCGCGCGCGCGCGGCGAAAAACACACCGCGCTCGAACTCGCGCGCGACTGTTGGCGCGTGTACCAAGCGCTCGGAATGACGACGAGCGTTCAAAAAACCGCGGAGTTTATCGCGACACTCCTCGACAGTTGAATCGCGCAAGCAGAGGTACAACTGTGGAAAATGCAAAAAGAAAACGACTTGAACAAAAAGGGTGGAAGCTCGGGAGTGTCGCCGAGTTTCTCAAACTCACTCCCGAAGAATCCGCATACAGCGAATTGAAAATCGCGTTAGAAAGTGTTTTGAAATTGACGGTGGTGCGGTTTTTCCAAGCCGCCGATGCGGGCTGGAAAGCCCGCCCCACAAATTTCAAAACGCTCTCTTAGGTAAAAGTGTTCGCGCGCGTCGTGAACATAATCGCTTGACTCAAATCGAAATGGCGCGCATGCTCAAATCCAGTCAATCTCGTGTTGCCAAAATCGAAGCGGGCGATGCGTCGGTTTCGCTCGATGTGCGCGTGCATTCGTTGATCGCGCTTGGCGCGACGCGTCGCGACCTCGCGCAAGAGATTGCCGGGCGCGCCTAAATCGCAAAACAAAAACCAGGTTTCCCCGAAGGGAGAAACCTGGTTCTTATTTCAGCACGTTCCAAATCTCCGGGTCTTCGCCGCCCGGACGCCACAGCACAATGCCGCCGAGTTTGTAATCCTGAACGATTTGCCACGCCGCCGCGACATAGCGCGCATCCACAAACCAAACGGTGTGCTTTTCTTCCGGCGGTGGCACACATTCCGGCTTCGAGCGCGCGCACGCGCGTCCCAACGGAATCGCGTACGTCAGTTCGCTTTCGCCGACGATGCCGCGCGCGTCCGCCTCGACATAGCGCACCGACCCGGCGTAACGATTTTTCAAGTCCATCACGTCGTTCCACCAGATCGCGCGCGTTTCTTTGCCGCCCCAATCGTAGCCGTACAAATGCACGCCGAGAATAATTTTTTCGCGCGGAATTTGCGTCGCGGCGTACTCGGCGACCTGGCGCATCCACCAAATCGGCGCGTTCGCGCCGGGCGCGCCAGTGCGTCCGTGATATTCGTACGCCATAATGCGAACCTGGTCAACGCTATGCCCGAGCGCGGCGTAATCCGCAAAGCGGCAAACGACACACGCGTCATCGTTGCGAATTTTTGGCGGCACGGTAACGCTCAACACTTTGCCTTCGCGATGCAAGCGCGTGCCGAGCGCGGTGATAAATTCGGTGAACGGTTGGCGCGCTTCGGGCGGCAGATTTTCGTAATCAATGTCAATGCCATCAATCAACGGCGAACGCGCGACGCGCAACAGCGCCTCGATATGGCGCGTGCGAATCGTCGGATCGCTCATCATTTGCAAAATGTGGCGCGAATCCCAGGTGCTCGAAATCGTGGGGATGACGCGAATGTTGTTCGCGCGCGCGTAATCAATCAACACCGCGTCGCTGACCGGATTGCTCGCGATGAGCGAACCGTCGCGTTCGACGGTGTAACTAAACGCGCTGAGGTGACTGTATGTGGTGATGCGCGGCGCGATGATCACCGCGAGCGGAGTGGGTCCGCCGTACGGACTGCGAAGCCATGCCGCGATGACGCGCGGAACGGCGGAGAGATCGGTTTCCATCACCGGCTCATCCGCCAGCGGCGGATCCGCCGCGACGAGCGTGAGGAGCGCGAGGATGCTCCAGATGAGCGCGAGCGTTCGTTTCCAATTTCGTCTTGCCATTTATAACTCGGCGGCATTATAACACAAACCCGAAGGGTTTCCAAAAACCCTTCGGGTTTACCATTTTGCAAAAATCGCAAGGCGTGGTAGAATCAGCGCAAAGGAGTAGAGGATGAGTGAAGAACGTAAATCAATCGTCGCCCCCGAACGGGTCGGCGCGATCGCGCAAGTGATGCGAACGCTCCAACTGGTTTGGCGTCTACTCAACGATGCGCGCGTTTCGCTGTTTCCCAAATTGATTGTCCCCGCCGCGCTCGTGTATGTCATCTCCCCAATTGATGTGCTTCCCGATGTGATTCTCGGTTTGGGTCAACTGGATGATCTCGGCGTGATCGCGCTCGGCATCGCGCTCTTTATCGAATTTTGTCCGCGCGCGATTGTCGAAGAGCATCGCCGTATCATTGCCGCGCAAGCCGCGCCGCCGCCGACTGAATCGGACGAGGTGATTGACGGTTCGTACCGCGTGGTGGATGACAAGTAGGGCAAATTTGCAAATTTGCCACACAATCTTTTCGAAAGGTGGATGAATGTCCGACGGTTTCAAAACTTTTCAACAAGCCGCGACCGAATTGAACGTGTCCGCGAGTACGCTCAAACGCTGGACGAAAGATTTCGCCCAGTTTCTTTCGCCCGCGCCGACGAGTAGCGATGGCGCGTCGCGCCGGTTTGTTGAAGAGGATGTGATCGTTTTGCATCGGATCAAAGAACAACTTTCTGCCGGGCTTTCAACCGAAGAAGTTGTTGAGCAATTGTTCGCGGAAGGGCGCGGCGAAACCACCGCGATAGCATTGTCGCCGCGCGAGGGCAGTCAATCCGCCGGCTTTGTCGTGCTCACCGACACTCTGCGCGCGATGATCGAAAATCAGCAGACGATCCAAAACAGTTTGCAGGTCAATCGTAATTTGCAAGGCGTGATCATTCAAGATAATTTCAATCTCAAAGAAGAGAATATGAAACTGCGCGAGCGGATGCAAAAACTCGAACACGACTTGTCGGAATTGCGTCAACGCGATTCGGATTATCGTTTGACGCTCGAACAACGGCTGGCGCGCGTCGAGCAAGAAGCGCGCAAGGGTCTGTTGGATAAATTATTCTAGCCAAGACCCGAAGGGTTTCAAAAACCCTTCGGGTCTGTTTTAATTTTCCCAAGGAGAACCCCAATGCGACAGGTGCGCTTGTCCATCGCCGGTCTCGGCAACGTGGGACGGCGATTGCTCGAACTGATGGATTCGAAACGCGATGTGTTGAAAGCGCGGTACGATCTCGAATTGCGCGTCGTCGGCGCGTGCGATTCGACCGGCGGCGCAGAGTATTTCACCGGCTTGGACACTGCACAAATCATCGCGCTCAAGCGCGCGAAAAAAGGCATCGCCGCGTATCCCGGCGGAATCGCGCGCGGCGAAATGCGCCCGGTGGATTTGGTGCGAACGGTTGACGCGGATATCCTGGTCGAGTTGACGCTGACGAATTTGCAAAACGGTGAACCAGGGTTGACCGCGATCCGCGAAGCGTTGGCGAAAAAAATGAATGTTGTTACCGCGAACAAAGGTCCCCTGGTTTTGGCGTATCCCGAACTGTCCGCGCGCGCGCGCGCGCACGGCGTGCGCTTGTTGCACAGCGCGACCGTCACCGGCGGTTTGCCCACGCTTAATCTCGGTCTGCGCGATCTCGGCGCGACCATGATCGAAAAATTTGAAGGCGTCGTCAACGGCACGACGAATTACATCTTGTCGCGTATGAGCGAAGGGCAAGCGTACGATCAAGCGCTCAAGCACGCGCAAGACATCGGAATGGCGGAAGCCGATCCGTCGCTCGATGTGGATGGCTGGGACGCCGCCAGTAAACTCGCGATTGTCGCGAACGCGGTGTTGCGGCGACCGACGAAATTAAAAGACATTACGGTCGAAGGGATTCGCGGTGTAACGCCGGAACAATTGCGCTTGGCGACCGAACACAAAAAAGTGATCAAGTTGATCGCGCTCGCGGAACGCGCGGGCAACGATTATGTGTTAAGCGTGCGCCCGACCGTGTTGGAGCGTTCGCATCCCTTGTCGAAAATTGGCGCGGGAATGATGGGCGTGATGTATCACACCGACATCAACGGCGTCATCTTCGCGGCGATTGAGGAAGAGAATCCGTACCCGACCGCCGCGGCGGTTCTGCGCGACATTGTGAACGCGGTTGTGTAATGTAAACCTTCCAGGTTTCGCGCAAGCGACCTGGAAGGTTTTTGTTTTTGTTACTGATTGACACGGCATACAATCAGTAGTAAGATTTTTCGCGGAGGTCGCGGCGAATCGCGTCGTCACGTTGACCGGCGTTGGCGGGTGCGGCAAAACGCGTCTCGCGATCCAGGTCGCGCGCGATCTTTTCGACGCGCAAATGTTTCCCGATGGCGTGTGGCTCGTCGAACTCGCGACGACGATGGATGTCGCCGATGTGCCGTGAACGCAATGTTCGCTTCGGCGGAGTGTTGAATAAAAGAAACCAGGTCTCGCCGAGAGACCTGGTTTCTTTGTTTTTACTTCAACGCCGCGATCACCGCCTCCTGATCGCTCCACGGAAACTCGGTCGTTCCAAAACACATCGACCGCTCGTGCCCCTTGCCCGCGATCAAAACGACATCGCCCGCGCGCGCGATTTGGATCGCGCGCGCAATCGCGTCGCCGCGATCATTGATGATGAAATAATCCGCGTGTTCGCGGCGTCCCGCGCGTTGCAATCCTTCGATGATCTGCGCGTTGATCGCATCGAGCGATTCGGTGCGCGGGTCTTCGGCGGTGAGGATGATCTGATCCGCGAGTTGCCCGGCGATTTCGCCCATCATTGCGCGTTTCGCGACATCACGCAAACCCGCGCAACCGAACACGACGATCACGCGCCCACGCGAAATTTCACGCGCGGTGTCGAGCGCGGCGCTCAACGCGTTCGGCGTATGCGCGAAATCCACAATCACCGCGAACGGTTGCCCGCGTTGAATCAATTCCATTCGCCCTGGCACGCCGCGCACGCGCGCGATTCCCGCGCGCATCGCGTCGAACGGCACGCGCCGCGCCATCCCCACACCGATTGCCGCGAGAATGTTCGCCACGTTGTAGCGTCCGATCAACGGCGATTCGATTTCGAGTTCGCCGAACGGGGTCTCGACGGTGAAGGCGAGACCGCGCGGCGAGTGAATTGCCTCGCGCGCTTGAATGAATGTGCAAGTAAGTGGTAAGTGGTAAGTGGGGTTTGCGCTGTAAATAATTTGTTCATCCGCCGGAATCGCGCGCAAAAAATCAAACACGCCGCGCGCGGTGTCGTCCGCGTTCAGCACCGCGATTTTTGCCGTGCGCGGTTTGCGAAACGCTGTCGCGAGCGAACGAAACAACATTGCTTTCGCGTCGCGATAATTTTCCCAGGTCTTGTGATAATACAAATGCTCGTGCGTGATATTCGTGATCACCGCGACATCGAACTCGACCGCATCGAGCCGGTTCTGCGCGAGTCCTTCCGAAGTCGCTTCGATGATCGCGTACTCGGTTTCGGCTTCGATCATTTGCGCGAGATAATTTTGCACGGCGGGCGAGTCCGGCGTCGTCGTGTGAAAACCGGTGTCGAGCGTGTCATCGCCAATCGTCGCGCCGACCGTCGTGATCGCGCCGACCGTGTGTCCCGCCGCCGCGAGAATCGAAGCCGCGAGCGTGCACGTCGTCGTTTTGCCGTCCGTACCAGTGATGCCGATCACGCGCAGTTTGCGCGACGGAAAATCGTGGAACGCGGCGCAGAGGTGCGCGAGCGCGGTGCGCGCGTTGGGAACGCGAATCAGGTTGGAAAGTGACAAGTGGTAAGTGGTAAGTGGAGATTGGGTGACGACGGCAACCGCGCCGCGTTGGATCGCATCGGGGATGAATTGCGCGCCGTCAACGTTGATGCCGGGAATCGCGACAAAGAGCGCGCCGGGGATGACCTGGGAGGATTTGTCGGTTACGCGCGTGATCCCACAATCACGCGCGTTTTCGATTTGATACGCGGGGAGCGCGGGAAGAAGCGTCGAGAGATTCATTCGTCCGCTTGATCTGTATTGGCGTCGCGCAAAACGCGTTGATACAGTTGGTCGCTGATTCTAAATCCTTGTTCTTTCAATCGCGCTAGCGCGGACGCGACATCGACGTCCAATCCCTTCCGATGTGCTAGTAAAATAATTCCAACTGTCCCTGTGATATCGAGTCCAAGCGCTTTGGCTTTTGCGCGCGCCTTGCGTTCGTCCAAGAGAACCAGGTCTGCTTTAGTTTGCAAAGCCAGTGCAATCGCTTCGGCTTCGCCGTCATCCAAATCAACTTTGAGCGTAATCAATGTGTTACTCGGATGAACCGCTTCGACCCGAATCCACCCATTGGTTATACCGTGTAACATTTCCGCCGCGCCCGGGCGCGTCGCGCCGGCAACAATCATTTCTTGATAAACGGCCTCTGGAATTTTAATTTCGCCAAACAAGGTTTTCAGTGATTCAAAATTGCCGGTAATTGATAATCCAACGAATGGCGTGGTATTGGAAATCACAACGGTCATGATCGTTCTCTGTCCAGCCAGCGCTCAACCAGGGCGCGATCTTCCGCATAATCTTGTTCGGTATAATCAAACACCGGCAATCCGCGTTGAACGAGGAGCAACCAAAAACTTGGCACGGACAATTCCGCCAAGTTGGCGGCTTTGCCAAAAGACAGCCGTCCTTCCGAATAGAGTTGCACTGCCAGGTCGCGCGCGGCGTGCGCGCGCAACTCGTCTTGTCCCAGCCCGGCGGATTGAAGAGCCAATGAAATGTCTTCAGGCACTTTGAGTTCAAGTATTATTGCGCTCATCAAATTTTTCTCCCAGTCGTGAGTTCCAGTTGGCGCAAGTGTAGCATAGACGATTTTCCAAGTCAATCAAGGGGTGTTTGTGATTTCGATCTCCACCACCGCGCGCTCATCCAATTTCAATCCAACCGCGATGATGCCCGCGCCCGCGCGCTGATGCGGCGATTTGCGCCCGTCCACGCGCGTCGCGATTAATTTCCAATCGCGCGCAAGCGCGAATAAAACCTGTCCGCGCTGAACACCGGATTTTTCCAACTCAACGCGCAAAACGCTCCGGCGAGCGTTGTCTTCACGCGTTACATTTTTCACTTCGCACATCCCCTGCGCGAGATGAAATGTCGTCGTCAACAACTCGACGCGATCCGAAACCGGCTTGAACAACAATACGCGCGTCTCGTGCGGCTGATGGCGCGCGAGTTTGATTTTTTCGCGCGCGATGCCGACGTACCGGCGATGCCAAAAATTGTAAACGTGATACGCGCGATCCGGATCAAGCCCGAGTTGTTCCAACGCGATTTCGGTCACGCGCGTTTTGTCGTCCCAGTTCATTATCCCGGCGACGAGCCACGCGCCCCAATCCGTTTTCACCGGCAGAGCAAAAATTTGCGCGCGTTCATTCGCAAACAGATCGAGCGCGCGCGCCGGTTGATTCGTCGGCGGCAAAATTTGCTTGAGATATTTTTGGCGTCCGCGCCGGAGCGAGGGCAAGTTATCGCCGGACAAGACCACGCCGCCGGACAAGCCAATCGCGGAAACCATCGCGCGCATTTCGTTCAGCACGAGATTGCTTTCGTCATCGCGTCGCCGTACCAGGACGCAATCGGGATCATTGATCCACCACTGCCGATGTAAAAACGCGCGCGCGACCGTGTTGCGAATCGCGTGCGCCGTCGCGGGCGCGGTCGGATCGCCGGCAAAAAACGGTTCCCAATTCACGGACGCATCGGGACCGATTCGCATCGCATCCACGATGCCGACGCATTGACCCAGCGGCGCGAGACAACCCAGGATCGTTTTTTCGCCGACGACCTCGCGAATAATTTCCAAGCCGCGCCGGATCGCGCGCGCGCGTGTCGCGGCCGGATCGTGCCACGCGCCGCGCGCCGCGCCGGTGTAGAGAAAATCGAGTTTGAAAAATTCAAAACCCCATTCGGCGCTCAACACGCGGAACGTTGCGCGCAACCACTCCTGGACATCCGCGCGCGTGAGATCGAGCGAATAACATTTGTCGTTCCAATGCGCCCACGAAAAAATCGGCGCGCCGGTTTCATCGCGCAATAAAAATTCGGGATGCTCGCGCAACAAATGCGAATGTTCGTTCACCGCGAACGGCGCAAGCCAAATGCCCGGCGTAAACCCGGCGCGTTTGATTTCATCCGCGAGCCATTTCATCCCGCGCGGAAATTTTTCCACATTCACGCTCGTCCAATCGCCGTCGGACGTTTGATACCCGTCGTCAATCACGATCACGTCGAGCGGCAAACGTTCGGCGCGAATCCGTTCGAGATTCGCGATCACATCGCGTTCATTGTCCTCTCCGAAAAAATAATACCACGAACACCAACACGTTGGCGACGCGCGCGGCACGCGCGCGCGCATCCCTTGACCGACGCGCGCCGCGTACCGATCGAGCAGAGCGAGTGGATCGCGATCCGACGCGATCAACAATTGTTCCGACACGATCGTTTGTCCTGGTTCGACGCGTTGTCCGTCCGCGTAACAAATCGCGGCGAGACAATGAAACGCGCCATCGTTCAACTGCAAACGAATTTCACTGAGTTGATCCGTCGCGGTGATGAATCCCAGCAAGAGCGATTGCGCGGGCGTGGCGATCACGGAAAACATTTCACTGCCGAGTGTTTTCGGCGAATGGGGGAGCGAATGGGGTTGATGTTTGACGCGATACAATTCGGTGGAGAGTTCGGTGTGCACGCCGTTGCCCGCGCGGCGCACGAACGCCGCCGACGCGGTTTGCCAACCGTTCTGATAAAACCGCCACGCGCTCGCGGGCGCGGCGAGATGGACGCGCGCATCGCGCGTCGCGTCGAGCGCGAGCACGCGCAGTTCGTCGAGCCGGATCGGTGCGTCGCCACGATTTGTGATCTCAAGCCACACGCGCGGCATTGCATCGAGGATCGCGTGCCACGCGATTTCGATTGGCGCGACGCGGCGGCGTAAAGTTACGCGTCCGTCTTCAGTTTCGGTTTCGACATTTTCACCGGCAAGCGCGACGCGTTGCGCGTTTCCAAATTCATCGCGGAATAAAACTTCGGCGGTCGCGTGTTGAAACAGCGCATCGAGATCGAATGTGCCGCGTGCGCGGTGGATGACAAGATGGTTTTTGTTCATTGGATTTAGGATTTTCGATTTAGGATTGCCGCGCGTTTCCGAACGCGAACAATAAATCTGAAATCGTAACTACTCAGCCCATGTCATTGCGAGCGGTTTTTGCGAAGCAATCCCCGACCTGGTCGATCCGGATTTGCAACGCGGGGATTGCTTCGTCGGCAAAAACCGCCTCCTCGCAATGACACCTGAGTAGTTTGGCAATGTCAGATTAGCCACAGAGATCACGGAGATCACAGAGAAATAATTTATTTTCCTTTGTGTTCCCTGTGCCCTCTGTGGCATGAAAATGAAATCTGACATTGCCAAAGTAGTTACCTGAAATCTGAAATCTGAAATCTGAAATTACTTGACGCCTAATTGATTGAGATTCCAAAAATCGCCGGCGAACGAACTAGGCGCGACGCCGAGCACGCGGTCGCGCGCGACGAGATATTTTTTCGGCGCGAGCAAAAAAACGGCGGGCGCATCAATCGCGAGCTCGCGCTGAATGTCGCCAAAGATCGCGGCGCGCTTGGACGGCTCGCACGCGTTCACGCGTAACGAATCTTTGATCAGCGCGTCGACGCGCGCGCTCGCGTACGATCCAAAATTAAATCCGTTGCCTTTGACATTTTCGGACGCTTGCCAATACCAGCGTTGATCGGGATCGAGCGGGAGCGCGCGGGTGATGAGCAGTAAATCGAACCGATGCGCGAACGCGCGCGTCATCCAACCGGGGCGATCATTCAATTGGAGTTGCGTTTGAATCCCAACCGCCGCGTACATTTCGCGCAGACGAAACGCGAGCGGTTCGAGAATCGGATCATCGGCTTCCATCCACAGATCGAGTTTGAGCGGCTTGCCATTTTTTTTCGCGATGCCATCACTCGCGATCACCCAGCCCGCGTCCGCGAGAATTTGTTTGGCTTTTGCCGGATCATACGCATAGCGCGGCAACGTGTTTGGGTTCGCCCAAAATCCCGGCAGAGTCGCGGCGTCAATCACGCGCGCTTGCCCGGCGAGATCGCTAATTAGGATGTTGCGATCAATCGCATAGTTGAACGCCTGGCGCACGCGCGCATCGTTGAGCGGAAGCGTGTCCGCGTTGAGAATGAGCATCACGATTTGCCGCGCGTCGGTCGCGCTGATTTGCGCGTCGGCGAAATTTTTGATCGCGCGATAATCGCCCGGCGCGGCGGGCAGGAGATCGATTTGCTTTTCGATAAACGCGGCGCGCGCCGTCGTAAAATCGGGGAACACGCGCACAGTCCAGGTTTCGATGTGCGGCGCGCCGCGAAAATAATCGGCGTTGCGTTCAAGCGTGAACGCGTCGCCGTTGCGCGCAACGAATTTCAGCGCGCCGGTGCCGATCAATTGCGCGGTGGTGAGGCGCGGAAAATTCGCGCTCAGCGCAAGCATTTGAACCGTTTGATTATCGAGCGCGGTCGCGCGCGGGTTCGCGCCGAAATCGGTAACGGGCGCGCCGCGAAAACTCGGCGACGCGAACGCGTTGATCGTCGCGATCACATCGTCCGCGGTGAACGGCGCGCCGGTGTGCCAGCGCACATCCGCGCGCAAGCGAAATGTGAACGTCGTCGCGTCCGCGGAAACCTGGAACGCTTCCGCGAGACCTGGTTTTAGCGCGCCGGTCGCCGGATCAATTTGCAAAAGCGAATCGAACAGCGCGTCTTGCAAAAATTCCGGCATCACGTTCATTTCGAGCGTGTTGCTTCCAACGACGCCGAGTGTGATCGCGCCGCCATCCGGGATTTCGAGCGTCGGCGTCGGTTGCGGCGCGCGCGCGGTCGCCGATGCGGACGTGGGCGCGGATTTCGTGATCGGTGTTGGCGGCGGCGGGTTGGTCGCGTCTTGTACGCGCGGGATCGTGATCGGTTCGCACGCAGTTAGCGCGAGCGCGAGTAGAATGACGCGGAGACGCGGAGACACGGCGACTCGGTGAATTTGCTGTTTCCGTGTCTCCGCGTCGCCGCGTCGCCGTGTCATCATTTCAAAAATCACTCTCGCACCTCAACATATCCTCAATCGTCTCGCGGCGGCGGATGATGCGCGCGTCGCCCGCGCGTACGGCGATCACGGCGGGACGCGGAATCAAATTGTAATTGCTCGCCATCGGAATTTGATACGCGCCCGCGTCGGGAATCGCGATCAGATCGCCGACCTGGACGCGCGGCAGATCAACGTTTTCGATCAAAACGTCGCCCTGCTCGCAAAATCGTCCGGCAATCGCGACGCGTTGCGCGGGCGCGTCGTTCATTCGATTCGCGACGCGCGCGGAATAGCGCGCGCCGTACAGCGCGGGGCGAATGTTGTCGCCCATTCCGCCATCCACCGCAACGTACGTGCGAACGCCGGAAATTTCCTTGATGCTCCCGACGGTGTAGAGCGCGATCGCGGATTGCGCGACGAGCGCGCGACCGGGTTCAAAAAGTAATTTGGTAATTGGTAATTGGTAATTGGTAATTTCGCGCGTGATCGTTTCGGCAACTGTCTCAATGTCGAGTGTGGTTTGATCGGCGGTGTACGCGACGCCCCAGCCGCCGCCGAGATCGAGTTCGCGCAAATCAAAGCCGACCGCGTCGCGCAGTTCGGCGGCGAAATCGCACACGGCGCGAAGCGCGTCGCGGTACGGATCGAGATCGAAAATTTGCGAGCCGATGTGAACGTGCAAGCCGACGAGTAGCAAACGCGAATGTTGCATCACGCGTCGCGCGGCAGTGATTGCCGCGCCGGTCAGCATCGGCAAACCGAATTTCGATTCGGCGACGCCGGTCGCGAGATAGCGATGCGTGTGCGGATCAATCGCGGGCGCGAGGCGCAGTAACACTTGCGGACGCGCGTCCAGTTCATCCGCGATCTGCGCGAGCAGATCAATTTCGTCGAGATTGTCCACGATGATGTGCGCGACGCCGAGCGCGAGCGCGGCGCGTATTTCGGCGGGCGTTTTGTTGTTGCCGTGCAAATAAATTTTTTCCGGCGCGAGTCCAACGCGGCGCGCGATTTCGAGTTCGCCTTCGGAGGTAACATCAATGCCGAGTCCGGCGTCTTTGAAAATGCGCGCGAGGTACGGCGAATAGTACGCTTTGGTCGCGTACAGCACGAGCGCGTCGCGCCAGCGCGTCGCGAACGCGTTGTGCAGCGCGCGCGCGCGCGCGCGGAGATGCGCGTCATCGTAAATGTACAGTGGTGTGCCAAACGCGCGCGCGAGCGCGGTGGCATCGCATCCGCCGATTTCGAGATGACCGCGCGAATTGATCTGGGCTGAGATGGGGAAGAGGTTCATTGGGATTGAGCGATTCAGAGATTAGAGATTGGAAATTGGCGCGACTGTAGCATAGGAAAGAATGAATGTCAATTTGTTTTGTGGCGTACCGTCGCCAAAATCCAGGTTTCTCGCAGAAACCTGGATTTTTTATCGCATCGTCACTAACGACGCGTCTAGACCAGATTCCAATTTGGTTTACGGCGATGTCACCCCGAGCGAAGCGAAGGGTCGCGCGTTCCGACCGAGACGCTTTGCGTTCGCTACGCTCAGAAGGACACCGTAAATAGATTCGGAATTCGCTCTAGTAGTCCGCCACACAAATTTTGAGGGGTCGTAGCATAGCTCCTCGTGGGTTTCTAACGCGCACAAGGCGCTATGCTACCCCTCAAAACTTCTGTGGTGAACTACTAGTGCGAACGTTTTGCCGCCTTGTCCGCGTACATCGCGGCGTCCGCGTCGAGCAAGACCTGGTGGAGCGGCGTCCCGGTTTCGCCGGTCGCCGCGCCGAGCGATAAACTCAGCGCGGTCTCTTGGGTTTGCGTGTTGTCTTGCGCGAGCGCGGCGCGCACGCGCGCCAGACATTCCTGGGTCGTGTGCGCGTCCGCGCCCGGCAGAATCACGACAAATTCATCACCGCCGCTACGCGCGATCATATCGTCGGCGCGAAATGCTTTTTTGAGGACGCGCGCGACGCGGCGCAAGAGTTCATCGCCCGCGGCGTGTCCTTGCGTGTCATTCGTGATTTTCATATTGTCCGCGTCCGCCACGACGATACTAATCGGATAGCGCGCGGTTTTTTCCTGCCGCGCCATTTCGATTTCAAAATACGCGCGATTCCGCAAGCCGGTCAGCGCATCGTGCATACTCAAGTATTCCAAGCGTTCTTCGACGACTTTGCGTTCGGTAATGTCTTGCACTTGGACGAGATAATGCGCGGGCGTGCCGTGTTCGATCCGATTCAATGGCGTAATCAGCACGTCGAGATAAATCGTACCCGAGCGGTTAGTGGCGTAGAGATTGCGCGTATGCACGTTGCCAAAATCAAAGGGCGCTTCGAAATGCACGGTTTTGCCTTTGTGCAATTGCTGTTTGATCTCGTCCGAGACCATCGGATCGTCAAACAGCTGGAAACCTTTGATCGCTTCAAAACTGGCGATACCGAATAGATCGAGGCACGCGCGATTGGCATCCATCAATTCGCCTTCCGCATCGTACACTTTAATTGCGATCGGCGACGATTCGAAAATGTTCCGAAAGCGCGCTTCGCTTTCGCGCAATTGTTCTTCCATTTGCAAGCGTTCGGTAATGTCGCGCGCGATGCCAAAGAGCGCGGGCGCGCCATTCCACTCGCCGGGCGTTATTTTGGTCTCAACTGGAATGAGTGCGCCATTTTTGGCAAGGAGTGGAATCGGACAAGCCGTTTCCGTGCCGGCGATCATCGCCGCGACAATCGTCGCGGTTTCGGCGCGACGCGCCGGCGGATGCAGTTCAAGCACATTCATCGCGCGCAATTCATCCGCCGAGTACCCCAGACGCCGCGCGATTTCGGGATTGCCGTGCACGATGCAACCCTGCGCGTCGAGAATGAAAACGAAATCGCTGATCGTATCGAAGAGCGATTGTAAATTGTGTTGGCTGGAACGCAACGCGTCTTCGGCGCGGACGCGCGTGATGACGCCGCCAATCTGCGCGGCGATGGTTTCGAGCGCGCGGCGCGCATAGACCGGAATATCGTCGTGCGTGTGCGACGCGAGATTGAGCGCGGCGATCACCGCGCCTTCGTGTAAAACCGGGATCGTCGCGAACGCGCGCAATCCTTCGGGCGCGCGTAAAGCGGTGGTGATGATGCCCAGACGATCATACTGCGTGTACGTCGGTTTACCGGTCATCACCAAGCGCGTTTGCGGCGCATCCGGTTCGAAATGGCGCGCGGTTTGAATGAACTCGGCGGGCAAGCCCTGATGCGCGGCAAGCTCGAGCGCGCCGCCGCGCGGATCAACGATGTACACGCCGCCGCAATCTACGCCGTGAATGTTGCGCGCGGCGTGTAAAATCTGCGTGAGCGCGTCGTTCAAACTTGGTGTGTTATTGAGCGCGATGCCCAGGTCGCGTTCGATTTCGAGAAACGCTTCCGCGCGTTTGCGATCGGTGATGTCGAAACACGCGCCGATGTAGCCGGTAAATTCGCCGGCGGGCGTAACGCGCGGCACGCCGGTATCGTGGACCCAGCGATACGCGCCGTCCGCGCGACGAAGCCGGTATTCCATCCGAAATCGCTGACGCGTGTGGAACGCGGTGGTATACGTATCAAGGCACCGCTGGAGATCGTCGGGATGCACCCCCTCTGCCCAGCCATTGCCCAGTTCTTGTTCCAATGTTCTGCCGGTAAATTCGAGCCAGGGTTGGTTAAAATAATTGCACAACGCGTCCGCGTTGGACATCCACACCAAAACCGGCGCGGTGTCCGCGAGCAACCGAAAACGCTTTTCGCTTTCGCGCAATGCTTCTTCGGCGTGTTTGATTTCGGTGAGATCGGTGATGACCGCGATTGCGCCGGCATAACGCCCATCCATCCAACGCGGCGCGCCGGTGATCAAGACGTGCGCGTACGTGCCATCTTTACGACGCAAACGATTTTCGTACCGTGTCACTTTGCCCTGCATCCGTTCGACGCGCGCTTGTGCCAACACGGTTTGATCTTCGAAGGCGGTTACATCCGCCGGATGTTTACCGAGCAAATCTTCCGGCTGATGCCCAAAGAGGCGCGCGTACGCCGGGTTGACCAGGATGAACCGGCTTTCGGCGTCGGTAACGGTCAAGCCCTGTCCCATTGTGTTGATGATCTGCAAAGCAAAATCGCGTTCGTTTTGCAATTCGCGTTCGAGGCGTTTGCGTTCGGTAATATCGCGAAAACTCCACACGCGTCCAATGTCATAGCCGCCCAAACGATACGACGTCCCGGCGCGTTCCAAAATTCTGCCGTCTTTCATCGCGATGGTATCGAACACAACTTGATACGGATGGGCTAACAGTTCGCGAAGCCGCGCGAGAAATTCTTCGGGAGCTTGAACCTGGCTCGCATAATGCGCGAGTCGTTCTTCGCGCGGGCGCGTCATCAATTCCTCGGGGGCGCGCCACATTTCGAGAAATTTTTGATTGTACGTCGCGACCGCGCCGTCTTCCCCAATCGCTTGAATGCCATCGGCGGTCGAATCGAGCGTCGCGCGCAAGAGCGCGTTCATCCGCGCGCGTTCGACCTCGTACTGTTTGCGCGCGGTGATCTCGTGGTGCACGGCGACGAAATGCGTGATCGTGCCGCGCTCCAAGCGCACCGGGGTGATCGTCGTTTCTTGCGTAAAAATACTGCCGTCTTTTTTGCGATTGACGATTTCGCCGTGCCAGACACGTCCGGCAAGCAGGGTGTCCCACAGTGTTTTATAGAACGATTTGTCTTGTTTCCCGGATTTGATTAGGTCGCGCGGATTTTTACCGATGGCTTCGCGCGGCGTATAGCCGGTCAGCGCGCAGAACGCGGCGTTGACGAAAACGATCGTGCCAGCGCGATCGGTGATCAGCACGCTATTCGCGGCGGTTTGCAACGCGACCGTTTGGAGGGAGAGTTGTTGCTCGACCGCTTTGCGCTCGGTAATGTCACGATTGCTGACGCGACTGCCTTGAAATTTTTGCGCGTCATCGTACACGGCTTGACAGACGTGATTGAGCCAGCGTGTTTGCCCGTCGGCGCGCGTGATCCGAAAATCAATCGGGGTAACGTGAACATCGGTGAGTGCATCGTGCATGTGATCAATCACAAAGGGCAGGTCGTCGGGGTGAACGATGCGATGGAGCAAACCGGGATCGGCGCAAAAGTGTTGGGAGGTGTAACCGGTGATACGTTCGCATGCCGGCGAGCAATAGAGGAGTTTTCCATCGGGGGCGCGCCAGTACTCCCAATCCACAGTAAAATCGGCGATGACGCGATAGCGCGCTTCACTCGCGCGCAAAGTTTCGACGGTTTGATCGCGCGCGTGTTTGCGCCGCCGACCCACGCGCCAAAATCCCAGGATGCCGATGCCGCCGATAAGCCAGAGCGCGCCGAGCGAGATGAGGTTCAACGCGCGAAAGATTTGCGCTTGCTCCCACAGTGTCGCCGCGTCGAACCGATTCGCTTCGACCATCTGGAGCGCGAATTGATTCCACGCGAACAGTCCGGCAACGACACCCGTCCACGCAAAAATCAAAAGCCAGCCATACCGCTCCAGACGGGCAAAGAGCCCGGGAGGATTTGCGAGCTTGTTCATTATTTTTCTCCTCGGCGCTGAGGCATAGTGCGGCAATTATACTGCAGATTTATGCTGAACCCAAAATACCGTTAGCGAAAGTATATGCGACCGGTGTCCAGGATTCAATAGGACGATCAGATTCACGCGATTAATTCGAGTGGACGGACACCGCGAATTGACCTATAATCGAATTAGAGTGTGGACGTTGGAGGTTGGAAGTTGGACGAGCCACATCTTCCAACTTCCAACTTCCAATTTCCAACATCCAACTTCCAATATGAAACTCTTTGAAGAAATTCCGCACACTGCCGATTGGTCGTTTCGCGCGTTCGGGCGCGATCTGCGCGAATTGTTCGCGAACGCGGCGCACGCGATTTTCGCGATGCAAGGCGCGCGCGCGGACGATGCCGCGAACGAAATCGAGCGCGTGATCGAACTGAACGCGATGGATCGCGAAGCGCTCTTCGTAACCTGGTTAAGTGAATTGTTGTGGTTGCAGGAAGCGCATCGCGAAGTGTACACGCACTTTGAAATCGAATCGCTTTCGGAAACTGATTTGCGCGCGACCGCGTTCGGCAAGCCGCGCGTCGCGATGGACAAGATCATCAAAGCGGCAACATATCATAATTTGAAAATTGAGCAGACCCAGGACGGCTGGCAAGCGGTCGTCGTGGTGGATGTGTAACGCAATTTTCTAAATTGCGATTGGGCATTTGGAAAATTGCCCAACGAGGTGAACAATGATTCACAAAGCAAATCTCGAACGAATTGACGAAAATATTTGGCAAGTGCCGCAATCTTTTCGCGGCGATATGCGCGCGCCGGCGCGTTTGTACGCGGACGAAGCATTGCTCGACGACGCGTTGCAAGATGAATCGGTGAATCAACTGATCAACACCGCGACGTTGCCCGGCATCGTCAAGTACGCGATTGCAATGCCGGACGTGCATCAAGGGTACGGCGCGCCGGTCGGCGGCGTGTTTGCGACGCGAATTGAAGATGGCGTGATTTCGCCTGGAGCCATCGGTTATGACGTAAATTGTGGGGTCCGCCTCCTCGCCTCGCGCGTGCGCGCGGATGAAATCGCGCCGCACATTCAAGACCTGGCAACCGCGCTGTACAAAAATTGTCCGAGCGGTGTGGGCAGTGAAGGCAGTGTGCCACTCAATGCGAAACAACTCGATGACGTTCTCGAAAGCGGATCCGAGTGGGCGTTGAAAAACGGTTACGCTAAACAAGACGATTTGCAACGCACCGAAGAGCGCGGGCGAATGTCCGGCGCGGACGCGGCGTTCGTTTCCAAACGCGCGAAAGATCGCGGCAAGGATCAACTCGGCACGCTCGGCGCGGGCAATCACTTTATCGAGGTGGATCGCGTCACGGAAATTTTCGACGCGGCGACCGCGGACGCGCTCGGCTTGTTCCCGGATCAAATCGTCGTGCAGATTCATTGCGGCTCGCGCGGCTTGGGTCACCAGGTCTGCACCGATTACGTAAACGATTTTCAACGCGCCGCGCGCGATTACAAGATCGCGCTCCCCGACCGCGAACTTGTGTGCGCGCCGTTCGATTCCGAACCAGGTCGAGCATATTTCAAAGCGATGGCGTGCGCCGCGAATTTTGCGTTTGCGAATCGCCAGGTGTTGGCGCACCACATTCGCCGCGCGTTCGAGCAAACGCTCGCGGGCAAGGTTCGCAATTGGCAACTCGCGCAGGTGTACGACATCGCGCACAATATGGGCAAGGTCGAAGAACACATCGTTGATGGCGCGCGGATCAAAGTGTGCGTGCATCGCAAAGGCGCGACGCGCGCGTTCGGTCCGGGTTCGCCGGTTCTGCCCGGCGATCTGCGCGACATTGGTCAGCCGGTTTTGATTCCTGGCTCGATGGGCACCGCGTCGTACGTGTTGATCGGCACGGCTGGCTCAATGGAGCAGACATTCGGATCATCGTGCCACGGCGCGGGGCGCGTGATGAGTCGTTCGCGCGCCAAGCGCGAAGTGCGCGGCGATCAACTGCGCGACGAGTTGAACGCGCGCGGGATCGCGATTCGCGCGGGATCATTGCCGGGTCTCGCGGAAGAAGCGCCGCAAGCGTACAAAGATGTGTCGCGCGTCGTCGAGATGGAAATGAGGGAAATGTGCAGTTACTAAATGTTCCACCTGATCGCGCGCTTGGCGCGATCCTGGTTCACAACATCACCGGCGCGGATGGGCGCAAAGTTTTTTCAAAAGGGCGCGCGTTGAACGCGGACGATCTTGAAAAATTGCGCGCGCTGAAAATCGAAACGGTGTACGTCGCGATGCTTGAGCCGGGCGATGTGCGCGAGGACGACGCGGCGGCGCGACTCGCGCGCACGGTCGCGGGCGATGGGATCGAGCTGAGCAAGCCGAGCGGCGGACGCGTCAATCTGTACGCGACGCGACCTGGTTTTTTGCGCGTGGATCGCGACGCGTTGCGACGCATCAACGAATTGCCGGGCGTAACGCTCGCGACGATTCCCGGCTTTGCGCGCGTCGCGCCGAAAAAAATGATCGCGACGCTCAAGACAGTTGGACTCGCGTTGCCGGAAACGATGATCCACGCGGCGGAGCAAATCGGCGCAGTATTGAACATCGCGAGCGTGATCAATACGCGGGTTGCGATCATCTTGACCGGGAACGCGAACGCGCGCGCGCGTGTGCAAGAAATTTTCGCGCCGCCGATTCGCGCGCGGATCGAGGAACTCGGCGCGCAGGTGATCGCGGAAGAATTTATCGCGGAAGATGAACGCGCGATTGCGGATGCCATCGCGCGCACGGACGCGCAAATAATCATCCTTGCCGGTGAAACTTCGATTATGGATGCGGACGACATCGTGCCGCGCGGCATTACGCGCGCGGGCGGACGCATCGAACTGTACGGCGCGCCGGTCGAGCCGGGCAATTTGCTTTTGCTCGCGTATCGCGACGCGGTTCCGATCATCGGCGCGCCGGGGTGCATCAAATCGCGCGAAACGAATGTCGTGGATTTGATTCTGCCGCGTTTGTTGATCGGCGAACGCGTAACGCGCGCGGAGGTGATCGCGCTCGCGGAAGGTGGATTGCTGGTTCACAATTAATCCAAAAAGGAGCCCCGATGATTCCAAAACGAATGAACGATTATTTGCGCGACAATTTGCCCGAACATCTTTTGCAATCGCGCCGCATCGAAGACGACGGTCTCGTCTATTTGGAATTTACATCCCAGGATGTCGAACTGTTGCACCGGCTCGGCATCGAAGTGGATAACCTGGGTCCGCGTCTCGTCGTGTGTTTGTGGAACGAACGCTCGCCGCTGGAGATCGGCGGCTATCTCATCGTGGATAATGTCGCGATGGGTTTGCCTTCGATGGGCGGAATTCGAATGTTGCCGGAGGTTACGCCCGCGGCGATTCACAATCTCGCGCGCGGGATGACGTTGAAAAATGCCGCGGGCGATTTGCCGTACGGCGGCGGCAAATCCGGGATCGTCGCGCCCGCGAATCTTTCCGCCGCGCATCACGCCGAGGTCATTCGCGGCTTTGCACAGTTGCTTCGCCGGTACGTGCGGCTCTACAATCCCGGTCCCGATGTCGGCACGAACGATCAAGATATGAAAACGATCGCGATTGAAAACGGTCTCGACGCGGCAGTGTCGAAACCGGTGGAGATGGGCGGTAACCGGATCGATCAACTCGGCGCGGCGGCGGGCGGCTGTGTGATCGCGCTCGAAGCGTTGTATCGCGAAGCGGAACGTTTGCGCGGCTTGCCGCAATTTCGCAACTTGCAAATTCCATCCTGGGATCAAGTGTCAGTGATCGTGCAAGGATTCGGCGCGGTCGGCGCGAACGTCGCGAAATTTTTATCGGAACAAAATCCGAGTCCGCGCATCGTCGGCATCAGCGACGCGACCGGTTATTTGTATTGCGATTCCGGTCTCGACGTTGGTTTGCTCCTCGCGCTTCGCAAACAAACTCCGTTCATCGCGAAACCGTACTATCTCGCGCATCCCGAAGGACAAGACTCGGGTTGTCCCGCCTTGAAATTTTCGAGCGCGCGCGATGATCTTCTGCGCGAGTCCGCGTTCGCGCTGATTCCCGCCGCGCCGCAAGCGAATTATCTCGACGTGGACGAATCGTCCAAGCCCTCGATGACGGTGGACAAGATGGGACGCTGGACGATGGTGATCGAAGGCGCGAACACGTACTCGCCCGATCCGAAACGCAAAGCCGCGCGGCGACGGATGGAACGCAAAGTGTATCAGGAACGCGGCACATTGATCGCGACCGATTACCTGGTCAATTCCGGCGGCGTGATTTTCGCGGCGCACGAGCGATCGATTCCGACGCCGCGCGATTTGCGAATCCCGGATGCAATGCTCGGCAATCGCGACGCGGTGGAGCAGTGGTTGAAAGATCACGCGGCGCAATTCGCGGAACTCGCGGAGAAACGGCGCGTCGCCGCCGAGAAAAAACGTAACGAGGTGATCCGCCGGAATATGATCGAACTCGTGGATGGTTTGATCGCGGACGAGGACGCGTTGCCGTGCCAGGTCGCGGAGAGCATCAGCATTCGCCGCATCGCGCGCAATGAAAGTTTGCGCGTCGCGTCGGATGTGATGATCGAGATGGCGACGACCCAGGTTACGTGCTCGGTGCAAGATGCCGCGCGCACGCTCATCGAAAAAAATACGGACATTCTTTCGGTCGTTACGCCGGAGGGCAAGGTCGTCGGCATCGTTACCGATTGGGATATTACGCAAGCCGCGGCGCGCGGACAGATCGCCGGCGCGCGCGTGGACGCGGTGATGACGCGCGACCTGGTCAGTTGCGCGCCGACGGATAACATTTTGGAAGTGGTAACGAAACTCGAACAGCACGACATCTCCGCGTTGCCGGTAATTTCGCCGGAAGGTCAATTGCTCGGCGCGATCACGGCGAACCTGCTCGCGACGCGGACGTTGTATCGGTTGTTGTTGGGCGAGCAACAGTAGAGATTGTCATTGCGAGCGAAGCGAAGCAATCCCCAATTGGTTGATCGAGGATTGCTTCGCAAACTGCGCTCGCAATGACAGCCCGTTGCGCGAGTCATCAAGTCGTGCTAAAATCCTAAACCAGCAATCCCGGTGTCCGGGAAAATCGGATGATGAAATGTCCGACGTGGCAAATTTGCCGCGTCGGATTTTCTTTCCAAATTTTTTCGAGGAGGAAACGATGGAACACAAATTGCCCGAACTGCCGTTTGCCAAAGACGCGCTCGCGCCGATCGCTTCGGCGGAGACGCTCGAGTACCATTACGGCAAACATCACGCGACGTACGTGGCGAACTTGAACAAACTGATCCCAGGAACCGAATTTGAAAATCTGTCGCTCGAAGAAATTGTGAAAAAAGCGAGCGGCGGAATTTTCAACAACGCGGCGCAAATCTGGAATCACAGTTTTTATTGGAACTGTCTCGCGCCGAACGCGGGCGGCGAGCCGAGCGGCGCGCTCGCGGACGCGATCAACCAAACATTTGGATCGTTCACGGCGTTCAAAGAAAAATTCAGCGCGACCGCGGTCGGCACATTCGGATCGGGCTGGGCGTGGCTCGTGAAAAATCCAGATGGCTCGCTCGCGATTGAAAGCACGAGCAACGCGGGCTGTCCGCTCACAACCGGCAAAACGCCTCTGCTCACTTGCGATGTGTGGGAGCACGCGTATTACATTGATTATCGCAACGCGCGCGCCAAGTACGTCGAAGAGTTTTGGAAGCTCGTCAACTGGAAATTTGTCGCGGCGAATTTCTAACGACCGAGACCCGAAGGGTTTTCAAAACCCTTCGGGTCTGTGTTATAATCAGCCCCGATGAAAAATTCGATTGCCCTGCCGCCCGGGCTGATCGGGCGCGATGATGATCTGGAGTACATTCGCAAGCGCGCGCGCGCCGGCGAATGTTGTTCGCTCGTCGGCATCAGCAATCTCGGCAAGTCCGCGTTTCTGCGCCACCTGTGCGAATCCTCAAACGATCACGCGTGCGTGTACGTGGATTGCAACGCGATGCCCGAACGCAACGCGCGCGCGTTTTACGTCGCGGTCTGGCGCGCGCTTGCGGACGCGATCGCGACGCGCGCATCGAACGCGCAAACACGCGCGCGCGAAGTCTTCGACGCGTTGTGCGCCGCGACCAACGCGACCGACCTGACGCTCGCGTTCGACGAGGGCATCGCGCTCGCGCTCAAACATCTACCGCATCCGCTCGTCCTCTTGCTCGACGATTTCGACGAAGCGTACAAACATCTCGAAGCGCAAACGTTTCTGAATTTGCGCGCGTTCAAAGATCGGCACGGCGCATCGCTCGCGTATGTTGCCGCTACCGAACGCGAACTCGCGCGCATGACGACGACGCGCGAGCAGGGCGAATTTCTCGAACTATGCGCGCCGCGCGTGCGCTTTCTCCATTTCTGGCAAGCCGACGACACGCGCCGATTTTGCGAGTACTTTGCCGCGCGCGAAAAAGTTACGTTCAGCGCGGATGATCTCAAATTCATTCACGATCACGCGGACGGGCATCCCGGTCTCACGCAGGCGATTTGCTACGCGCTTGGCGCGATCACCGGCGCGCCGCAACGCAACGCGCAACAAGATCGGATGATTCACCAAGCCGTGCAGAAAAATCTCGCGACCGATGCCAACGCGCAGAGCGAGTGCGAAAAAATCTGGGATGATCTCGACGCGGACGAACGCGACGCGTTGCTCGATCTGACGCGCGCGGACGACGCGGCGGCGCACCGTTTGCGCGCCAAGTTTATTCTGCGCGAGGATGGCGATGACACGATCATTTTTTCGCGCGTCTTTGCCGATTTTGTGCGCCGCCAAAAATTGATGCGGAATCCGCAAGCGCGCGGCATTTACATTGACGCGGACGCGGGCGCGGTGTGGATGGATGGCAATGCGGTCGAAGCGCTCACCGATTTAGAGTACCGTTTGTTGTTGTATCTCTATGGTCGGATCGATCGCGTGTGCGACAAGTACTCGATTGTCAAAAATGTCTGGGGCGAAGAATTTATTGATGAGGTGGACGACGCGCGCGTCGAAAAATTGATCAGCCGCGTGCGCGCGAAAATCGAACCGGATGCAACCAAACCGCGCTATGTGATCAGCGTGCGCGGGCGCGGGTACAAGTTAGTGCGATAGTGCAATAGTTCGATGGTTTGATAGTTGATAGTTCCGCCATTGACAGCGCGGCGTCAATTATGGATAATATAGCCAAGTTAGCCATTATGACTTTTAGGCGAGAGGGAGGCACGAATGGGAAGAACCGTTAGCGTCGCGCAAGCCAAAAATCAGTTTTCGGATTTGCTGAACCGGGTAATTTATCAGCACGAACGCGTCATCGTTTCCAAACGCGGCAAACCGGTCGGCGCAATCGTCAGCGCGGACGATCTCAAGCGGTTGGAGGAAATCGAGAACGCGCGCGACCTTGCGCTCGTGCGGCAGTTGAAAAAATCGAAAAAACGTTTCGTGCCGCTCGCGCAAGTGATCGAAGCGCACGAAAAAAAGTGGGGCGTGCCGTTCACCAAAGCATAAGGACAGCCGCGAATGTACAGCATCCAAGTCGAAGACGATGTTAAAGCACAACTCGTTGAATTGCACCCCAAGCGATTCAAACAAGTTGTGCTTTGCATTTACTCTCTCCAACACAACCCGCGCCCGCCGGAATGTACCATCCTGGATGCTGAAGCGTGCCGGATCAGTGCCGGTCCCTATCGCATTTTGTATTACGTTGACGATTCCGCGCGCCGTGTGCACATCGTCGCGATTCGAGAACAGATTGGAAGCGAATAGCCCATGTTGCTCGAAACCGCTCGTTTGATTTTACGATCACTGCGCGCCGACGATGCGCCCGCGCTTGCGACGCTCTGGACTGATCCCGACGTTACACGTTTTATGGGCGGACCGCGCGAGTACGCCAAGCTGATCGCGATTTTTGATCAAGACGCGCGCGTCGATCCGCCGCCGCAATTCGATCTGTTCCCGGTGATTGAAAAAGCGAGTGGCGCGATCATCGGACATTGCGGCTTGCTCGATAAAGAGATCGCGGGCGCGACCGAGATCGAGTTGGTGTACGTCTTTGCAAAATCCGCTTGGGGCAAGGGCTATGCGACCGAGATCGCAATCGCGTTGCGCGATTACGCGTTCGATGTGATCGAACTAGATCGCATCGTCGCGCTGATCGAACCAGAAAATCGTGCATCGCAACGCGTCGCGGAAAAAATCGGAATGACGCGCGAGAAGGATGTCGTACGCCCGGGCGGCACGGTGCGAAGGTTGTATGTGATGCACGCGGATCGAACAAATGAGTAATCAATTGTCACTTGCAGGAGTTGGATTGAGATGAGCATGAAAGATGAAAACTCGCAAAAGATAGCAACTCTAATCAGTGGGTTGTTTGATCACATATTGATTGGAGATTTACTCCGGGATTTGCCATATAAAAGCTTGCTGTCTGTACGGGAACCATTTGGGTTAGACGAGCAAGGATATTATAAGTGGTATGCTGATCTTTTCAGTAGCGTATTGAATCGTCCCGGTGTCGGTGAAAAATGGTCTGAGGATGGAATCAGAAATAAGATACAAGAACTATTAGCCCAGTTAGCAACAGCCAAGACCCAATCTACACAAAGCGCTCGATTTTCGATAGACTTTTCTGAAATTGCCGAATCTTGGATTACCAATATTGATGTTCAGTTCGGTGAAAATGTGTGTTACGTCCCGGTAATTGGACTTGCACTTGTCGAACCATTGAGCATGGGTGCCGTCACCTTCTGGCCACTCGAAGCCAAAAAACGAGAATTGAAAGACAAGATACGCCCCGAATTTTTTGATAGACTTCATCCAAACATGTGCTGTGTTGCAAGTTCGACTATTAAGGCAGAGCCTCAAAAATCAGTGGAGGTTTTGAACGAACGAGTCGATAATGTGTTGAATTCCCTCAGGTACATTAGTTCGCTTATCTGGCAAGATGAGCCGGCAATGCAGATGTATATCGCTGGAAGGGATCCAAACCGGATTGCCTCCGCTGTGGCTATCAATCTAAATGGGACGGTTTCAACATACAATAATTCATTCGTTAATCCGCTCCCATTTGTGCTTAACTCGATGAATCTTCAGATCGCGAAATCATGGGGTTTAGAACATTTGCAATCTATTCTCAGCAAGAGAGTACATTCTCCTCTGGAAGACATTTTGCTGACCGCCATAAGATGGTTCGGTGATGCCTGCCAAGATCCTTCCACTCTTTATTCTTTCATCAAGTACTATATTTCACTTGAAGTCCTGCTTAAGAAAAAAGAAGAAAGCGCCATGCACACTATTCCCGTGCGAGTGAGTACATTGCTTGAGCAATTCGATTTGGCAAAGCGGAAAAGATTCAATGCCTCCGCCAAAACAATTGTTCGGGAACGTAATTCGATTTTCCATTCGGGGAAACCGGAAAAAGAGTCTCTCGATTATTTGGTGTGGGTTGTTCATCGTTTGGCAAGGAATACCATCCACGAATTGCGATATAAAATTCTGTCCGAAGGATTTGAAACACAAGAGGATGTAATTGATTGGGTCAAGCGTCACGGGTAAGTCAAGAACGCACCTGCTAAGGGTTCGTAAAAAAATAACTTCCCGAATTGTCATTGCGAATACTTTGTCAAGTTGCACTGGCGGGTAACGCTTTGACCGAGCGGTAATCGGCATCGTAGGGGGTCTGCGTGGTCACCACGGCACAGATGATCTTGAGCAACTTATTCGCGACATTGTTCAACGCGACTT